>JBAYTZ010000001.1:0-300000 GCA_041675285.1 Candidatus Delongbacteria bacterium | reverse complement strand
GGTCAGCAGGCGCCAGTCGATCCAGTTGGTGGCGTTGTCCTTGTCGTAACTGTTGTGATCGATGCGCCCCACCCGGGTCTCCGCCTCGCAGCCCCGGGCGATGAGCTTGCTGCGCCCCAGGTCCTGCCCCAGGTGCAGCATGGGCACGCCGCCGCTGGAGAGCAGGTGCAGGGCGGCCACGCCGTGCAGGGCCAGCTCGGCGGGCGTGAGACGCTGGAAAGCCAGCCGGTCGGCCACCACCGTGTCCTCGCTGGCCAGCCCCAGGCCCAGCTTGATCCAGTCGGCCAGATCGTGGTCGTCGTGGGCGGCCACGTAGCTGACGGCCTGGCGCGGATCGGGATTGAGCCCGCCCAGGCTCGCGGCCGAGCCCGCCAGGTTGGCCACCAGGCGCGCCGGCGAACTTTCGGGGTGGAGGGAGCCGAACAGGAAGCCCCGGGCCTCGGCGGGCTGGCGGCCGCGCAGGTCCACGCGGTACTGGTCGTTCCACCAGGACCAGCCCAGCCGGGCGAAGGTCTCGGGCTCGTAGGCCCCGCCGCCCCAGGGCTCGGCGGTGTGGAACAGGCCACGGGCCGCGAAGAACTCGTGCAGCTGGCGCAGCGTCTCGTCGTCGATCATCGCCCCCAGGTCGAAGCGGAAGCCGTCCACGCGGTAGACCTCGGCGAAATGGGTCACCGAGTCCAGGATCAGCCGGCGGGCCAGCGGACGCTCCGTCTGCAGGTCATTGCCGCAGCCTGAGGCCGAGCTCATCCCGCCGTCGTCACCCAGCCGGAACCAGTAGGCCGTGTCCATCATCTTCAAGGGGTTGTGGTCGTACTGGGAGACGTGGTTGTAGACCACGTCGAGAATCACGGCCACGCCCGCCTGGTGGCAGCGGTCCACCAGCTCCTGGAGCTCGCGCACCTGGCGGCCGTCCAGCCCGCACCAGCCGCCGGGCTTCAGGTTCTGCTCGCTGGCGAAGTAGGCCTCCGGCGCCAGGAAGGCGCTGGTCATGTAGCCCCAGTGGTTGCGCGCGTAGGGGTTCCAGTCGTTGAAGAGCGGCGCCTTGGGGTTCTTGTAGTCCATCTCATAGTTGCCGAATTCCTGCAGGGGCAGGAACTCCACGGCGGTGGCGCCCAGCTTCTTCAGGTGCGCCAGCCCGCCCGTGTTGCTGCTCCAGTAGCCCGGGTAAGTGCCCGCCAGGGCGCCGGCGCCGGCGCCCGGCCCCGCCGTGGCGTCGCGCAGGTGGGTCTCCAGGATGATCAGCGAGTCCGCCGGGGGCGGCGTCCAGTCTGCGCAGGTCCACGCAAAGCTCTCGTCCAGCAGCAGGGCGCGGCCGGAGTGTGTGTAGTGGTTGCGCGTGGCCACGGCCGTGGCCCAGGGGTCGGCGAACTCCCTCGCGGGATCGGTCCAGTCCTGCACGCCCGTGGCGGAACTCAGCGACCAGGTCCAGGCCATGCCCGGCGCGGCCTCGGGACAGGCGACGCTCCAGCTGCCGTCGGCGGCGGCCACGGCCTCGCGGACCAACAGGGCCTGCTCGTCGTCCGGCCGGGCGTAGACGTGCAGGCGCACGGCCGTGGCCCGGGGCGCGAACAGCCGGAAGACCCGCGGGCCGGCGCCGGAGACGCCCAGCGCTTCCGTGCAGACGAAAGCGTCGAGCACGCCGGCGGGAATCACGGGCAGGCGCTTGCCGTTCTTGAGAAGCAGGGCGTGCTGGGCCTGGAGGTCCAGCGGCCGGGCGCTGCGCAGGCGCCAGTCCGGCCCTTCCTGTGACACACTCAGGGGCAGCAGGGCTTCCGGGCCGTTCTGGCGCCACTCCGCCACGCGCGCGCCGTCCAGCTTGAGCTTGTCCGCGCCGCTCACCCGCAGCTCCGTGGGGGTGTCCCACTCCACGCGCTGGGCCTGCGCCGCCGGCAGAAGGGACAGCATCGTCAACAGGGCAAGGACTCTCATCTCACTTCACCAGGCTGAGCTTGCGCGAGCCGCGCCAGGCGCCGGCGCGGGCCTGCACGACGTAGGTGCCGCTGGCCAGGTGGCCGGCGTTCCAGTGGAACACGCGACGCCCGGCGGGCAGCCAGCCGTCCGCCAGAGTGGCCACGCGCTGGCCGGCCAGGTTGAAGATCTCCAGCTCCACCTGGGCGGCCGCGGGCAGCGTCAGGGGAATGGAGACCCGCGGGTTGAAGGGGTTGGGCCAGGGCTCGCCCAGCTGGAACTCCACGGGCAGCACCGCCGGGTCGGGCGGGCTGACGTCCACGGCCTCGTTGCCCAGGATGAACCAGCGCGCGTCCCAGTTCGCCAGATCCACGCTCACGTGGGTGTCCACGCCGCCCGTGTACTCGTGCACGCCGCCGCCGAACAAGTCGGTCAGATACCAGGTGCCCGCCTCCATGCCCCAGTCGGCCACCGGCAGCGTCAACTGGGCGCTGCGCGTGTTGTCGCTGAAGTTGTAGACGCAGAGGATCACGCCGTCCGTGGCGGGGTCCTCGGGCACGCGGGCCAGGCTGTAGACCTGGCTGGGATCGTTGTTGACCAGTTGCAGGGAGCGGTTGGTGCGGAACTGGGGCCAGGCGCCGCGCGTGCGGCAGAGCTGCTGGTAGTACGGGCGCAGATTCTGGGGATCGCTCCAGTTGATCAGGCCGCGCGGGGTGGTCTCCCCCACTTCCTGGCCGGCGTAGATCAGCGGCACGCCGGGCAGGCTGAAGAGCAGGGCCGCCGCGCAGCGGGTCTGGTCCGCGTTGTGCGCGGGGTAGAAGCGCGCCTCGTCGTGATTCTCGAGGAAGCGGAAGGGCAGGGCGTTGTCCGGGTACCAGAAGCCCACGTTGCTCACACGGTCCTGCACCGTGGAGGGCGCCACATTGTTGATCTCTTGCAGGGCGTTCCAGAACAGCGGCCAGTCGTAGGCCAGGTTGAAGCGGCCGTCGAAGATCGAGAAGTCGTCGGCCCCGGCCTCCGCCAAGAGGAGCAGGTCTGGCCGGGTCACGCGGATGGAGCGGCGCCAGTCGCGCCAGAACTGCCCGTCGCGCTCCTGCGGGCCCCAGGCCACGTCGCAGCGGTAGCCGTCCACGCCCACCTCCTCGATCCAGTAGCGGCTGAGCTGGGCAGCCTCGCGCTTGTAGTCCGGATGGGAGACGTTGAAGTTGGGCAGGCTGCTCCAGTCGTAGTAATACTGGTGCGTGCCGTCCTGATTCCACATGTACCAGCCGCGGTTGAGGCTGTCGTCGCCGTACTCCAATGCCGATTGCATCCAGGGATGGTCGATGGAGCTGTGGTTGAGCACCATGTCCAGCACCACGCGCAGGCCCCGGGCGTGGGCCTCCTCCACCAGGGTGCGCAGGTCGCTCTCGGTGCCGTAATCCTGCTCCACGGCGTAGTAGTCGTTCACCGCGTAGCCGTGGTCGCTGGGGCCCTCGAAGACAGGCATGAACCAGATGGTGTTGGCGCCCAGCTCGACGATCTCGTCCAGGCGCTCGGTGACGGCGGCCAGGTTGCGGCGGGAGTCGAAACTGCGCACGAAGATCTCGTAGACGATGGCGTCGCGCACCCAGAGCGGGTAGTCGTTCTGGCCCACCGGGCGGGTGCGGCCGTTTTCAACTTCGAAGAGGCCGCGGGCCGTGCCCGTGTGGCCCTGGGCGTCCGTCACGGTCAGCCGGAACCAGTAGGCGCCGTCCGTGGCGGGCAGCTGCGGAACGGAGGCCACCATCGAGCCGGAGTTCGTGATCGCCACGGCCTCGGGGTTGCCCTCCTCCATCTCCCAGAGCCAGCCCGTGATGTCGCCGTCGATATCCACCGTGGCCGTGCCGTAGAGCTGCAGCACCGATTCCTGCAGCAGCAGGCTGATCTGGGGCTGGGGCGCGTGTTCGCGCAGGAGGGTGATCTCCAGCGCCGAGCTGGACCCCCAGAAGCCGTCCGCGTCCTGGGCCTTGGCCTGGAAGCGGTTGAGACCGTCCAGCAGCGTCAGGTTCGTGCTCCAGATTCCATCCACCAGGGCCACCTCGATGGAGTCCGCCAGCGCGCCCGCCTGGCGCACCAGCCGCACGCTGCCGGCGGTGTTGGGCGTGGCCGTGCCGCGCACGGTGCGCGCGGCCAGGGTCGTGGAGCCGCCCTGGGTCAGGAAGCGCACCACGGGGCCGGGCGAGGCCATGTGCGGACCCACGTCCTCCGGCAGCACAGGCGCGAAGCCGCGTCCCGCCGCGTCCAGGCGAGCCGTCCGGCCCAGGCTGCTGTTGGCCAGCAGGACGTCCTCCCACCCGGCGGGCTCGACGCAGGCCGCATCGTAGACGTCGCAGTCCCAGGCTTCGCTGAGGCCGCCCTGGCCGGGACCCACCTCGGTCACGCCGCCTTCCAACGGCGCCACGCCCGTGATCGTGGCGAAGCAGCCCAGGAACCAATCCTCCTGCCAGCTGCCCAGGCGCTCCTCCAGCAGGTCCATGGGCAGGTTGGCCACCAGGGTCTGGCCGCTGGTCCAGACGCTGAGCGGCGCGCCGGCGATCAGCGGATTGTAGTCCGTCAGCAGGCGGTTGTCCTGCTCCGGGTTGAGGTGCGGCGAGGTGGGCTTCAGCAGGGACAGGAAGAGCCCGGCCGTGGCCCAGTCCGGGGTCTCCAGCTCGTCGCGCAGGTGATCGGCGGAGGGATCCGCCGCCAGCGTGGGCAAGAGGAGCAGGTTGACCCGGCTGTAATCGTGCAAGAGGCGCAGCCGCACGCGCACCTGCAGCGAGTCGCCCAGGGCCGCCTCGCGCAGCTCCACGGCCTCCAGGTCGGCGTAGCCGCCAGGCGGCGTGGGATAACCGTAGAAGCCGGGACCGTCGTCGTCGCGGTCGGCGTCCAGGCGCAGCCAGCCCTCGGGCTGCAGGGCCGCGCACCAGCGCGCCGTGGCCAGGTCGCCGTCCATGTCGGCCAGGCCCACCTCCACCCGGGCCTCGCCGGCCTGGGTCAGGGGAACGGTCAGCCGCAGCGAGTCGCCGTCCCAGCTGTGGGCGACCAGCGCGCCGTTGATCCGGGCCGTGAAGGCCGCCGGGTTCAGCTCCTCGCCGCCGTCCGGGGCGCGCACGCCCAGAGCCAGCTCCAGGCTGGCGGGCTCTCGCCGCACCAGGCCGTCGGGCCGGGACCAGCCCGTGGCCCGCGGACCGGGGGCAGGCGCCAGGTCCAGCATGCTGTTGTTGTTGTCGTTCGCGTTCATGCGCGGGTTGTCCGGGTCGGACGACCAATCGCTGCCGTTGACCACGAACTTGTACTGGTAGGCCCCCTCCTGCAGCACGCGCTCGACGCTCCAGGTGCCGTCCGCGCCCAGACTGAGCGGCGTGAGCGTGGAGTTCCAGCCGTTCATGGTGCCCGCCAGATTCACCGTGCTGATCTGCGCCGGACCGGTGTAGAAACTCGAGCGCGGATCCAGCCGGAAGCGGTGCCAGACCTGGGCGAAGACCGGCGGCTCGCCCACGAAGAGGTTCCAGTTGCCGCCCCCGTTGCTGTCCCAGGCGCTGCCGTTGGTGAAGACCCAGTGCAGGCTGTTGATCTCCTCCACCGCCGTGAGCTGGATGGACCAGACCCCGCCGCCTTCGTCCACCATCGGGCTGCGGACGGCCATCCCGTCCCCGACGGCCACTGTGCCCGCGGGCCAGACGGCCTGGGGCGGCTCCACCCAGTTGCCCGCGCCGGACTCGTTCACGCCCCAGTGCAGCAGTACCGGGCCGCCGGGCAGGGTGCCCGGGCCCGTGTTGTAGAACACGCTCACCACGTCGCCCGTCTCGGGCTCCAGGGGCGTCCACCAGCAGGCCACGTCACTGGCCATGTAATCGACGATCCAGTTGGCACCGCCGTTGTTGTCCCAGTTGGCGCCGTCGGTGAAGACGAAAGCGATGTGCTCCATCGGCTCGACGGAGGGCACGGCCACCTGGAACAGCCCGCCGCCCTGGGCCAGCAGGGGCGACTGCAGGGCGAAACCGTCCGGCGAGACGGAGCCGGCGGGCCAGTTGGCGGCCGGCGGCAGGCTCCAGCCGCCCGTGTCGGGGTCGTAAAGGCCCCAGTGGAGCTTGACCTGGGCCGGCGCGTCGGGCAGGGCGCCCGCCACGGCGTCGTAGGTGATGGTCAGGGTCTGGCCGACCAGCGGCGCGGCGGGCTCCAGCGTGACCACCTGGGCGAAAGCACCGGTGGCCAGCCAGGCAGGAAGGAGGATCAGCAGGGTCTTCATGGCGGGTCCTGTGGTTTGAACTGCCAGAAAGTAGAAATCTGGACCGAAGCTCGGTCGCCCGCCTCGTTGCGCTTGCGCCCTTGAGACGGTTTCTTTCCGGCCCGCCCGGGCGGGTCAACAGCGTGGGAGAACCGTCATGAACCAGCCCCTCGTCCGCCTGCTGCTCCTCCTCTTGCTGGGCGCCGCCGGGCGCGCCCAGGTGGGCGCGGAACCGACCCCCGCCCTGCCCGCCGTAGCCGTGCCCGACAGCGCGGCCAGCGCCGGGCCTGTCCTGGAGCCCGAACGCTATCCGCTGACCCGCTGCCTGATCACGGGCGCACCGCTGGGCAGCATGGGCGAAGTCATCCAGCTGGACCTCCACGGGCTGAGCGTGCAGCTCTGCTGCGACCATTGCAACGCCGAGGCCCAGGAGCGCGAGGAGCTGTTCCGCAAGACGATCACCAAGGCCCTGCTCAAGCGGGACGGGCCCGACTATCCGCTGCAGGACTGCCTGGCCTGCGGCCAAGCGCTGCCCCGCAAGCCGCTGCCCCTGGTGCAGGGCTCGACCCTGCTGCTGGTGGACACGGAGGCCTGCGCGGCCCGGCTGGCGGCCGAGGGCGCGGGCTGGGCCCGGACGGTCCGCGCGGCCCGGGCCGCGGCCAGCGCCGGCCGCTAAGTCCCACGTCATTTCGAGCCATGAGAAAGGGGAAGGCCCGGCCTTCCCCTTTTGCTTGTCCCGCCGCGAACGGCCGCGGAACTCGAGCCTAGGCCTGCAGCGAGCAGCCGCAGGTGGCCGTGAATCCCAGCTGCTCGAACTGCGCGGGCGGAATGGAGGGCCCGCTGCGCTGGCAGTGCTGCTCGAAGGCCTCCACCAGGGCGGCGGCCACGTCCACGGCCGTGCGCTGCTCCAATTGGGGCCGGGGCAGGGCCCAGACCAGCTCGCCGTCGCGGAACAGCGCCAGGAAGGGGCTGGACTCGGGCAGGGGGCCCAGGTGCTCGCGCACGCGCCGGACGGCCAGTTTCTCCATCCCGGCGAAGACGGTCCAGAGGCGGTCGGGGATCCGGCCGTTCTGCAGGGCCAGGGCCACGCCCGGACGCATGTTGCCCGCCGCGCAGCCGCAGACGCTGTTGATCACCACCAGCGTGCTGCCGCCGGTCTGCGCCAGGGCCTCGTCCACGGCGGCGGGATCCAGCAGCTCGCGGAAGCCCACGGCCAGCAGTTCCTCGCGCATGGGCTGGACGGCCACGGGATCGTAGCTCGGCATGTCGGACCAGGTCATGAGGGGTTCTCCTTCTTGGACTATTTTAGTTCTGTTTTGGTGATAACATAAGGTCCTTCCGCCCCGGGGTCAAGGGCGGAAGGACCTGAAGTCGCTCAGTCGCTCAGTCGCTCAGTAGCGCAGTTCCAGACTCACCCGGTGGCTGCCGCCCAGCTCGTGCTGGGTGAAGGCGTAGTTCACCTGGGCGTGGCGCAGGTGGAAGCCCGCCCCCAGGCTGAGCTGGGCCTCGCCGAAGTCCGGCGCGGCCACGCCGCCGCGCAGGATCAGCACGCGCCGCAGATCCCACTCCGTGCCCAGATGCCAGGTGCCGTCGTAGAGGTCGTCGTACTCCAGCGCCACGCGCCAGCCCAAGGCCAGGCGGCGCCACTCGTCCTGGTAGGAGAAGCCGGCCCGCATGCCGCCGGGCAGCGCGTCCTGCTGGCCCGAGGGCGTGTCCCAGTCCAGGTCCTGGGCCACCAGGTTGTGCCGGGCCACGGCCAGCACGAACTCGCGCCGGCCGCGCTCGCCCACCCGCGCCGGTTCGGCGACCATCAGCTTGATACCCAGGTCCACGCCGCTGCCGCTGGCCCCCACCTCGTCCAGGTTCTCGCGCACCAGGCGCAGGGAGGACCCCACGGCCAGGCGCGCGGGCAGCCGGTTGCGCAGCAGACCCTGCCCCAGCAGGATGTCGAACCAGAATTCGCGGCTGAGGCCCACGGTGAGGGCCGTGGAACGGCTGTCGAAGGCGCTGCCGCTCGTGGCGCCGTTGGAGCGGTCGTCGGGGTTGCTGGGATCCCGGCCGTCGGCCAGGGCCGCGTAGCGCGGGATGTCCGTGACCAGGTTGACCTGGGCTCCGGCGCTGAGCGCCCAGCGTTCCCGGACCTGCCACTGCAGGGCCGCGCTCTGGTAGGACGAGAGGCCGTCGAACAGGCTGACGCCCTCGGCATAGACCTTGAGCGGCTGGTCGTCCACAACCAGTGCGGGATTCCAGAAGAAGCTGGTGGCGTAGGACTTGCTCGTGCTCCAGGCGCCCGCCATGCCCGCGGCGTCGGCGCCCGTGCCCAGGTGGATGAAGTCCGCCGCGTACTCGCTGGCCTGAAGTCCGGCGGGACCGAGCAGCAGCAGGCAGAGGGCCCGGCGCGTCCAGCCGCCGGCGAGCCGGGACGCGCGCCGCCCCGGACGCGAAGTGCAGGTGGGGGTCGTCATCAGCGGAGCCTCGCAAGCTTGTAGACCTCGTCGACGGCGGCGCTGCCGTCGGCCACCACGCGCAGGAAGTAGACGCCGTTGGCCACGTCGCGGCCCTTCTGGTCGCGCCCGTCCCACGTGTACTCGTCGTAGCCGATGCGTGGCGTGGGGATCTGGATGCGCCGCACCAGCCGGCCGGCGGCCGTGTAGATCTCGAAGCGCAGGCTGCGCGGCACGTTGCTGAGCTGCCAGGCGAAGGTGGTCTCGTCCTGGAAGGGATTGGGGTGGTTGGCGAAGAACTCCATCCGCAGCCCCGTGGCCACGCGGAAGGGCGTGACCAGCTCGCTTTCGTTGCCCAGGGCGTCCCAGCTGCGCAGGGTCAGCTGGTGTTCCGAGCCCGCCGCCTGCAGGCCCGGGCTCCACTGCAGCTGGACGCCCGTGGTGCCCTCACCCACCTGCAGCTGCTCGGCGGGCACGGCCACGCCGTCCAGCAGAAGCTGGGGCGCCGAGAGGCCCTCGCCCAGGTCCAGCCCGTCGGGGTCGCTGAGCAGGAATTGGAAGGTCGGCTCGCTGGGCACCACGTCGCCCGGCGCGAACCACTGGCCGGCGGCCTGGATGCTCAGCGCGGGTCCCTGCTGGTCGCGCAGGGCCACGGGCAGCACCCAGCCGTCCTCAAAGGTCAGCGCGCTCTCCAGCCGCCAGGTACCCGCGTCCTGGCTGGCGCTACCCGGCTGGACCACCCAGAGGCCGCGCTCCGGCACCCAGCGGGCCAGGGCCAGCGGCAGGCTGTCGCCCAGCACGGCGTCGGGGAACTGGAAACGCGGGCCGGCGGGCAGGCTGCAGGCCAGACTGGAGGACGCCGGTTGACGGTCGGCGGCGGAGCGCTCGGCCGGCCGAGGGGCCAGATCCAGCGCGCGCAGGTTGGGATGAGTGTCGGAGGCCCGCAGCAGACCCAGTCCGGGCTGGCCCTGCTCGGCCTCGCGCAGGGGCGGCACGGCCACGTCGTGCAGAACAGGATCCAGCTGCACGGGAGCCTGCAGCTGACCGGCCGGCACCTGCAGGTTCCAATGGCCCGCGGCGTCCAGGGGTAGCCCGCCGCCCGAACCCGCCAGCGGCGTGAGCAGGGTGAAGGCGTCCGCCAGGACGAGGCTGTCCACGCCGCCCAGGGCGACGTCGTCCTGCCAGAGCGGACCCACCACGCAGCGCAGACGCTGGGCGCCCGGGGCCAGCGCCACCAGGGCTTCCAGTGTCTGCGGACCCGTCACGGCAGGCACGCGCCCTTCCCAGACCGGCGTCCACGTCTCGCCGTCCTGCCGCGTGATGCGCGCGCTGGCCTGGTTGAGGGGCCGGTTGACGGAGGCCGTCCAGCGCAGCCCGGCGCTCAGGCCGCCTGCGCCTTGCCGCACGGCGATCAACGTGTCCACGGCGGCGATCCGCTCATTCTCCAGGATGCTCACGTAGCGGCCGTCCAGGTCGATCCAGCCGTCGCGCAGCCCGTTGGCGTTGACGTCCGTCCAGCTCTCGCCCGGGCTCCAGGCGCCGCTGCCGTCCGCGTCCACGAAGGGCTCCCCTGGCGGATCCCACTGGCCGTTGCCGTTGTGATCCTCGTAGGCCTCCTCCGCGTCGTGGCGGCGGTCGCCGTCGGCATCCGTCCAGGGCTCGCCGTCGAAAATGCGGAAGCGGTAGATCAGGCCGCCGGACTGGAAGTAGGGGTAGTCCTCCACCTCCACGTTCCAGCCCTGCAGCCAGTCCGCGGTCAGGGCGAGGTAGGTGTTCGGGCCGGTCGCCGGCAGCGCGTCGATCTGGCGCACGAACACGCCGCCGCCCAGGGAGCCCATGTTCATGCTGGCCAGCGAGGACTCGCTGAGATTTGTGAGCACGCGCACCGAGTCCACGGCCAGGGGCGACTCGAAGCGGAACTGGAGCGGCGCGCCCGCCAGCCCGCGCTCCGGGCTGTGGCTGCCCAGCGCGGCATAGGGCGCATTGAGGAAGAGCGGCAGCGCGCCCACCGCCCGGCCCTGGCTGGTGTTCAGGGCCAGCAGCAGTTTGGCTTCCCGGGTCTCGTTGATGGTGGGCAGGTTGAAACTCACGCTCTGGCCGTCGCTGAAAGCCAGGCTGTAGGTGCGCAGGTTGCTGCCCTGGAAATTGCTGGGCCGCCGGGCGTGGGGCAGGAAGGTGGCCTCCAGCGTGCCGCTGAGCCCCGGCGGATCCGTGCGCAGGATGAACTGGGCCGGCTGGCCGCCGTCCAGCTGGAGCAGCCCGGGCTCGGGCCGCAGGTGGTGGCGCGGGAAGGCCGGCACCAGGGCCGGGTCGCCCAGCAGGTTGTACATGTGGATGATGTCCGCCGTGTTGCCGGTGAGCAGCAGGCTGTTCTCCGTCAACTGGACGATCTGGCCCAGCGTGAGGGGCTCCTCGGCGTACTGGTTGTAGAAGTACTGCATCATCAACGGGTTGTCCACGTTGATGGTGGCCTTGGCCGAGGAGCCGTAGAAGGCGATGGAGCCCGCGTTGGCTTTGCGCAGCAGCAGCTCGGCCATGGAGGCCGAGTCCGGGTCGTCGTAATAGCCCACCAGACAGGACCAGGCGAAACTGATGGGATACTTGCCGCGATTGGTCAGGAAGCGGATATCCGTGGCCCGGAACAGGCTGCTCGAGGAGAGGATGCCGATGGCGCCGTGCCCGTTGTAGTTGAGCACCGTGCAGCCGTCATTGAACAGGTCGATGAAATCCAACGCCCCGCCGTGGTAGGGGGAATCGGCCCGCACGTGGATTTCCGCCGCCGGATAGGCCTCGGGAATGACGCCCCGGACGATGAACTCATTACCCACTTCGAAAACCTGGTCGTTGCCGCCGTCCGCGGCCATGACCTGGGTCTCCATCCACTTGCCGGGCACGCTGCGCTCGCGGTATTCCCGATGCTTGCGCAGGTAGTCCGTCAACTGGGTCCCGTTGTAGACCGAGATCCGCCCCACCAGCAGGTCCTGAAAGGTGTCGGGCACCACCTCCAGCAGTTCGTTGCCCGACCACAAACTGTCCGCGCCCACCAAGTAGGTGAAGATCTCGTCCGTGGCCGTGGCGCCGGAGGTGTTCGTCTGCACCCACCAAGTGGGGACCTGGGTACGGTAGCGCGGATTGAAGGCCAGCTGAATGTCGTTGGCCCGGCTGGCCCGGCCCACCAGGGTCAGGTAGGCGGGGGCCGGACTCTGCCACTGCTCGAAGGTCCAATGCAGGAAGTCTTGGATCGCCCCGGTGTGCATCCGGCCCTGGTTGAATTCGCTGTAGATCGCCTCGATGTCCACCACGCGCACGCTCAGGGACTGCTCGTGGAAATCCACCAAATCCTGGAGGGCCGCGTGGTACTGCGCCGGCGCGACGATGAGCATGTCCGCCTGCTGGTCCGTGTCCCGCAGATGCACGTTGGCGTGCCGGACGATGGCAGCCGGGGCCTGCAGGCTGGCGCGATCGCTGATGAACAGGTCGCCCGCCACGCCGGCCAGGTGCGCACGCTGGGCGTCGGTGCGCCCCGCCACCGGCCAGGCTCCGCGCAGGATCCAGCCGTCCTCGCTGAGGATGAGCGGATTGTCACTGCGCAGGCCGCCGATGACCTGATTGGCCGCCTCCACCTGTTCGAGCGGGAGCTGCAACTGCCCATCCGTCTGCAGGGTCAGCTCGCGCAGGTAGTCCAGTTGGATCCAGTTGAGATAGTTGTAGTCGAAGTCCACGCCCCGGTCCAGCGGCAGCTCGAAATCCAACTGGGCTTGTGTCCGGCCGGCCAGCTGCCCGGGGGCCAGCGGGAACCAGCCGGTGATGGTCTCGTCGCGCTGGGCGGCTTCAATGTCCCCCACCCATTGGCCATCCAGCCTGACGATCAGGTGGTGATCCGCGCCCGTGCTGCTGAGCTCGGATTCGCCGCGCAGGGCGAAGCGGATGTGGTCCAGACTCTCGGACCCGCTGCCCAGCGGATCTTCCAGGGTCACGGTCACGGCATAGGTGGCTGGTTCGTTCACGGCCTGCATGGCCAGCCACTGCCAGTGATCCGTCTCGGTGGGCGCCTTCGGGTCGCCCTTGAGCGAGGTCCAGAGTGAGTTGCGCTCGATGTGCTGCAGGTGGCGGTAGCTCTCCTGATCGGGCAGGCCTTCCAGCGGCGCGGCCCCCCGTTCCACGAAACGGCGCCCCGTGCCGTGGCCCCAGGTCAGGAAGTAGGCGTTCTGGGGACTGAAGAAGTCCGTGGGGAACGCGTCGCCCCGGCGGGCCCGGCCGGCGAAGATGAAACTGTCGCCGGGATCGAAGCGCGCGTCGCCGCCGTCCAGCAGCAGGAGCGGCCGTTCCTGCTCCCCTTCCCAGAGGGAGAGGGTGGCCGGATCGATCTCGTCCAGGTCCATGCCCGCGTCGCGCAGGTCCTGGCCGCTGACGCTCACCAGGCCGTCGTGGTCCACCATGATGCGCTGGATCCACTCGTCCTGGAAGGCAGGGTTCACGCCACTCAGCGGGGCGGCCGGGCGGGACTGCAGGCGGCGGGGATCCGTCCGCCAGGCCCGGGACTGGGCGGCGTTGAGCACCGACTTGTCCAGCAGCTGTTCGAAAACCGGGGATTCGCGCCAGGCGCGCCGCCCGGCGGGTGCCGACTGGCTCAGGCGGTCCTGCTCGCCGGATTCCGGCAGGAAGACCAGTTCGAACTCCAGCTCCGTGAGCCGGCTCCAGGCGCCGTCGTGCACGGCCACGTCCACGGCCAGGCGCTGCAGTTTCTGGGAGCGCTGCCAGCCCAGGTCCAGCAGGCGCAGACCCGCCCGCTCCGGACCGCCGGCGGGGGCCGTCAGGCTGTCCGCGCCCAGCGTGGGCGGGGCCGGCCACTCCTCCGTGCGACGCTCCTCGCGCAGGATGCGCAGGCTGGGCCGGGTGCCCGGCGGCACGGCCAACAGGAGAGGCGCGCTCAGCCAGGTCCGGTCCCCTTCCTGGGCCAGAATCGCGCCCGCCGAGAGCGGCACCCCGCGCAGGCCGGCGGCGCTCTCCCGGGGCTCCACACGCAAGTCCGAGAGATCCACCTCGACCCGGATGGATTGCTCGTCCTGGTGCAGGATGCGGGAGGTGAGGGCCTGGCTGGCGGAGGCCAGCAGCAGCAGGCTGAGCAGAGGCAGGGCGCGGAAGCGCGCAAGGGCTGAGTGCATGGTCTTGTACCCTGTCTGGCTGTGCCGACCGTCATGCGAACGAAGGGCCGGTGGATCCACCGTGGCCCGCTCCCACGAGGCGGTCGGCTACTCCTTGGAATCGGGTTCTCCCCCGCCCAACTTCAGCGGCGGGACTCCGCAAGGCGACGACAACGTATCAAGGTTCGACAGCACTCTCCCGCTTGGGACTCGATGCAAGGCCGAGAATTCCGGACACCGGGCCCGCCCGGGCGCCGGCACAGCGCGCTAGAAGCGCCGGTTGTCGCCCGCCACCGGGGTGTAGGTGGGAACGATGGTCCGCAATTGTTGGACGATTTCCTGATCCCGTCCGGAATCTACCAATGACAGCAGGTCTTCCAAATGCCCGTTCAGCTGACCGGGATCCGCCTCGTGCTCGGGCACGGCGACGCTGATCTTGGGATGCAGGGTGGGCAGCAGCTGCTCGCCCGTGACCCAAAGTTCCTCGGTCATCTTCTCGCCCTGGCGCAGACCCACGATCTCGATGTCGATGTCCACGCCCTCCTGGAGGCCGGAGAGCGTGATCAGGTTGCGGGCCATGTCGATGATCTTCATGGGTGAACCCATGTCCAGCACGAAGATTTCGCCGCCCTGGCCCAGGGCCGCGGCCTGGATCACCAGCTGCACGGCCTCGAAGATGGTCATGAAGTAGCGTTCGATGTCCGGGTGCGTGATGGTGATCGGCCCGCCGGCGCGGATCTGCGTCTTGAAGAGCGGCACCACGCTGCCCGCGCTGCCCAGCACGTTGCCGAAGCGCACGGTCATGAACTGGGTCTCGGAGCGCGCGTCCAGTTCGCGCACCAGCAGCTCGGCCACGCGCTTGCAGACGCCCATGGTGCTGGAGGGGTTGACCGCCTTGTCGGTGGAGATCATCACGAACTTCTCCACCCCATGCCGGTGGGCGGCTTCGGCCAGCAGGCGCGTGCCCTGCACGTTGTTGCGCACGGCCTCGTCGCGGTTGCGCTCCATCATGGGCACGTGCTTGTGGGCAGCGGCGTGGAAGACCACGGCCGGCTTGTGCTCGCGGAACAGCCACTCCACGCGGCTGGACTCCACGATGGAGCCCACGATGGGCTCGATGCGGTTGCGGTCGGGCCGAGACGAGAACTCCTGCATCAGGGCGTAGAGGCCGTTCTCGTTGTGGTCGAAACAGATCAGCCGGGTGGGTTCGAAGGTCAGCACCTGGCGGCAGAGTTCGCTGCCGATGGAGCCCGCCGCCCCCGTGACCAGCACGGTGCGTCCGGAGATGAAGCGCCCGATGGAGAGCAGGTCCAGCTTGACCGCGTCCCGGCCCAGCAGGTCCTCCAACTGCACTTCGCGCAGCTGGCTGATGGAGACGCGGCCGTCGATCAGGTCGCGTACGGCGGGCAGCTTGCGGAAGGTGACGTTGTGGCGCCGGCACTGCTCCACGATGCGGCGGATCAGCTCGGCCGGCGCGTTGGGCACGGCGATGAAGACCTGGTCCACGTCGTAGGAGGAGAACACGTCGCCCAGGTCCCCCGTGGAGCCCAGCACGAGCACGCCGTGGATCTGCTTGTGGAGCTTGCTGGGATCGTCGTCCAGCAGTCCGATGACCTCGAACTGGCTGCGCGGGTTGAAGTGAATCTCGCGCAGGATGGACTCACCCGCGTCCCCGGCGCCCACGATCAGCACGCGAGCGGCCTCGGGCAGGGCGGTGGGCCGGTAGCTGCGCAGGGCGCGCACCATGAAGCGGCTGCCGCCGATGAAGATGATGTTCAGGGTCCAGTCGATGAGCAGGACCCACTCCGGGAAGTCCGCGAAGTGGGGCACGTGCAGGCCGCGCAGCAGGAGCAGGACGAAAATGAAGAGCAGGCTGCCCAGCGCGACGGCCCGGAAGATGTTCTTCAGGTCGTCGATGCTGGCGTACTTCATGATGCCGCGGTAGAGGCCGGAGAAGTTGAAGACCACCAACCGGACGGGCACCATCACGGCCAGGCCCGAGGTCAGGATGGGCCAGACCACCTCGGGTATCCGCCCGCTGCCCAGGATCAGGAAGGACAGGTAGTACACGAGGGCAGAGATGCCCACGTCCATGCTGAGGATGAGAATCCGCCGGTAGGGATTCAGGCGTTCGAGGAGGTCCACGGCGTCCTTTGCTGGGCTGTCTGACGAATCTCGGCTGCGCTGGCGCGTCCCAAAGAACGCAAATCGGGCACGAGAATCAACCTAGGAGTCTGTCGGCCTTGGCCACTTGGCGGGCTTCATCGCCCCACCCGACGCTGGCGTCGGGCCACCCGGCCCGGATTTTCCGGAGCTTTCTTGCACATACCCCCAGTATGCGCTGCGAAATCTCCGAAAAACCGGCCTCGACTGGGACGCGAATCCCATCCAAGGTCCAAGCCCGACAGACTCCTAGTGCCGTTTGAAGAGCGCGCCCAGCGTCGCCAGGATCACGCCCAGATCCGCTTTCAGCCCGGCCCGGCGCGCGTACTCCAGGTTGATGCGCAGCTTGTCGCGCATGACCTCGTCCACGTAGGTGCGCTCGGGATCCGCGGCGGCGGCCAGGATCTCCGCCTCGTGCCGGTACTTGATGGAGGCCAGGTCCGTGATGCCCGGACGCAGCTCCAGCACCCGGCGCTCCTCCTCGGTGTAGAAGGCCACGTAGCGCGGCACTTCCGGCCGCGGCCCCACGAAACTCATCTCGCCCTTCAACACGTTGAAGAGTTGGGGCAGTTCGTCGAGCTTGCTGGCCCGCAGCCAGCGACCGCTGCGCGTGATGCGCGGATCCTGCCCCACGGTGATCTGCCGGCCCGGCTCGGCCGTTTCGCGCATGGTGCGGAACTTGAGGATCCGGAAGGGCCGGCCCCGGCGGCCCACCCGCTCCTGGCGGAAGAGCACGGGGCCCGGGCTGTCCAGCCGGATCCAGAGGGCCGCCCCGGCCAGCAGGGGCCAGACGAGCAGCAGGCCCAGCGTCGCCAGCAGCAGGTCGAGTCCGCGCTTGGCCATCAGCGGCGGTGGCTCCGGGCGATCTCCAGGCAGACCTCGGCCACGCGCAGGGCCTGGGCGTCGCTCATGGCGCTGAAGAAGGGCAGGCTGATCTCGCGCGCGTACTCGGCCTCGGCCACCGGATACTCGCCGCCCCGGTAGCCGAAGGTCGTGCGGTACCAGGGGTGCAGGTGGACGGGGATGAAGTGCACCGAGGCGCTCACCTCCCGGGCGGCCATCTCCTCGATGAAGCGCGCGCGGTCGATGCTCAGGGCCTCGAGGTTCAAGCGCAGCATGAACAGGTGCCAGGCGTGCTGGTGCCCCGCGCCCTCGGCGGGCAGGGTGAACAGCTCGGGCTCGCGGCCCAGGACCTCGAAGAGCAGGGCCTTGAGCGCCAGCCGGCGGGCCCGCATCTCGCCGATGCGCTCGAGCTGCACCAGCCCCAGCGCGGCGGCCAAGTCCGTCAGGTTGTACTTGTAGCCGGTCTCGACGATCTCGTAGAACCAGCTGCCGCCCTTGTCGTAGCGCTTCCAGGCGTCCTTGCTCATCCCGTGCAGGCTGATGATCCGCGCCCGGGCCGCCAGCTCGTCGTCGGCGCAGGTCAGCATCCCGCCCTCGCCGGTGGAGAGGTTCTTGGTGGCGTAGAAGGAGAAGGCCGTGGCGTCGGCGATGCTGCCCACCTTGCGGTCCTTGTACCAGGTCTCCGTGGCGTGGGCCGCGTCCTCCACCACCTTCAGGCCATGGGCGCGGGCGATGGCCAGGATCTCGTCCAGGGGCGCCGGGTGGCCGGCGATGTCCACCGGGACGATGGCCTTCGTGCGCGGCGTGATGGCCGCCTCGATCTTCGCCGGGTCGAGGCAGAGCGTGTGCGGGTCCACATCCACGAAAACCGGGCGCGCGCCGTGATACACGATGGTCTCGGCGCTGGCCACGAAGGTGTAGGGCGTGGTGATCACCTCGTCGCCACGCTCCAGGCCCACGGCCGAGAGCGCCATGTGCAAGGCGGCCGTGCAGGAATTGAGCGCCACGGCGTGCGGGGCGTGGGCGTACTCGGCGAAGGCCTGCTCGAAGCGCCGGGTTTTGGGGCCGGTGGTCAGCCAGCCGCTGCGCAGGGTGTCCACCACCTCGGCGATCTCGCGCTCGGTGATGTCGGGCAGGCAGAAGGGAATTCGCTCGCTCATCGTCTCCCGTTCCAGATTCAGTCGGTGTGGGGGCATGCGAAGCGGGACCCGTTCCGAGTCCCGCGCCGCACCGTGTTTCGTCGCTCCAGGTCCGACAGGCGCTTAGGCCTTGAAGATCTTCTCGCGGCCGCTGGTGACGGCCTTGGTGGCGTTGCGCGTGTCCACCACCAGGCTGGAGTTCGCCACCACCATGCCGTAGTCCACGTCGTCGTGGTCGGTGGAGATCAGCACCACGTCGTAGCCGCGCAGCATCTCGGGGGTCAGCGGCACGCTGTTCAGGTGGATGTCCGCGCCATGCTCGTCGTGGTAGGTCGGGATGTAGGGGTCGTGGTACTCCACCACGGCGCCCACCTTGGTCAGCAGCTCCACCAGCTTGATGGAGGGCGACTCGCGCATGTCGTCGATGTTCTTCTTGTAGGCCATGCCCAGCAGCAGCACGCGGCTGCCGTTGATGGCCTTCTTCTGCGCGTTCAGCGCGTGCATGGTGCGGTTGACCACGTACTCGGGCATGCCCGTGTTGATCTCGCCGGCCAGCTCGATGAAGCGCGTGTTGATGTCGAATTCCTTGGCCTTCCAGGTCAGGTAGAAGGGGTCGATGGGAATGCAGTGCCCGCCCAGGCCCGGGCCCGGGTAGAAGGCCTGGAAGCCGAAGGGCTTGGTCTTGGCGGCCTCGATGACCTCCCAGACGTCGATGCCCATCCGGTCGAAGACCATCTTCAGCTCGTTGATCATGGCGATGTTCACCGAGCGGTAGATGTTCTCCAGCAGCTTGGTGGCCTCGGCGGCGCGCGTCGAGGAGACCATCACGGTCTTGACGATGACGTGGTCGTAGATCGCCTTGGCGATGGCCGAGGCCTCCGGCGTGTGGCCGCCGATCACCTTGGGAATGGTGCGCGTGTTGAAGCTGGGATTGTTGGGATCCTCGCGCTCCGGGCTGAAGGCCAGCCAGAAGTCGCGCTCGGCGGAGAGGCCGCTGGCCTTCTCCAGGATGGGCCGCATCACCTCGTCCACGGTGCCCGGGTAGGTGGTGGATTCCAGCACCACCAGCTGGCCCTTGCGCAGCCGCGTGGAGATGGCCTCCGTGGCCTTGATCACCGGCACCAGGTCGGGCTCGCGATGCTCGTCCAGCGGCGTGGGCACGGCGATGAGCAGCGCGTCGGGCTCGCCCAGCCGGTCGAAATCCGTGGTGGCGTCCAGCAGGCCCGTGGCCGCCGCCGCCGCGATGCGCTCCGTGGGGATGTGCTTGATGTAGCTCTTCCCCGCCTTGAGGAACTCGCACTTGCGGGCATCCAGTTCGAAGCCGATGACCTTGATTCCATTTTCCACGAATTCCAGGGCCAGGGGCAGCCCCACGTAGCCCAGTCCGATCAGGCCGACGGTGAAGTCCTTCTGGGCGATGCGCTTCAGCATGATATCTCCTGTAAACCGAACAGTTTTACTGTTATCGCGAACACGAGCCCACGCAGATGGTGCGTCAAGCTCAGAGCCGCCTGGACATTATCCGCACTGAATGTGGCAAACTTCACTTGCAGACACCGGGGAAGCCGCCACCCCACCATCGTCAGGCTGGCAAAAATCAGCTCGCCTCCAGTTGGAGCAAGTTGGAACGCGTGTCATCTTGCGTGCGAGAACCGTCCGTCAATTCCGAGGTGTCCCCTGCGCATCCTGTTCATCATTCCCAATCTCTTTCGAGGTGGGGCCGAGTACCAGTTAGTGGAACTCTGCCGATCCATCCAGGCACGCTCCACCCATGAGATTCGCGTGCTGTCCTTCTATTCGGAACGAGCTGCCGCCCTCTCTGGCCATTATGAAGAACTGCGGCAGTTAGGGATTCCGTTAGATACTCTCTTTGACCAATTCATAACGGGTATACCATTACTTAGAGCTACGCGACGGTATCTCGCAGAACACCCAGCTGATGTAATTCAGACATTTTTGCAATCGAACTTATATACTGGTATAGCATCGATCGGGCTTCCAGGGCAGATTTTTTACGGGATTCGAAGTATGATTAATTTATCTGTTATGGAACGCCTTCTGTGCCGAGTTTTGGATCGCCGAGTGTCGGGCTACGTTGGAAACGCCCAGCATGCAACGACTCACTTTTGTCGCCAACTGAATTGCGCAGAGCACAAACGGCACACCATCTACAACGGAATCGACCATGCGCGCTTTTCCCACCCCCGACCCAGCCGTGAGGTTCGGAGCGAGTCAGGCTTGCCTGAACTGGCCCGTTGTCTGATTACCGTTGCCAACATGCATCATCCGCAAAAGGGCCATGATGACTTGATTCAAGCCTGGATACGGGTGGCGCACACTCGCCCATCGGACCACCTCGTCCTGGTCGGAACTGGAAACCGCATGGCCGCCTTGCAAGCGCACATTCAGCGTGCCGGTTTGGAGGGCCGAACTCACTTTCTTGGTATGCGCAGGGATGTGCCGGATTTGTTGGCCGCCTGCGACCTGTACGTCAGCCCATCCTGGGTGGAAGGGTTCTCCAACGCGATTGCAGAGGCCATCTTATGTGGGTTGCCAGTGGTCGCCACTCGAGTTGGTGGAACGCCAGAAATGGTTGAACCCGGTGAGTATGGGAGCTTGGTGGAGCCCAGACAAATAGACGAATTGGCTGTTGCCTTAGCCAAAGAGTATCCAAGGAGGACACAAGAAAACATCCGGCGTTTTGCCGATCGTGTGTCTCTCGAACGTTTGGGGGGAGAATATCTTAAGATGTACGAGTTATCGCTAAAGGGCTAATTTCGACATCAAACACCTTCACTAACTGACGAATACTTGTTTGGATATCCCACGCGTCAGGGTTCAACTCGCTTGCGGTTTGCTTTAATTGGTGAAGTAACTGCCAATTGTTCTGCATGAGAAGCTCAAGCTGGCCTGCTTGCTGTTCGACGTCATCGGGAATCAGAAAGAGTCCATTTTCTTCTTCTTGTAGGATTTCTGGAATCCCAGTTATGTGTGACGCCAATAAAGGAAGCCCGGCAGCGGCGGCCTCCATCAACGAAACCGGAAACCCTTCACTCCGCGAAGGAAGCACAAACAGATCCGCCTGTGCCAAATGGGCCCGTACCTCACTCTCGGTGGCTAGTCCATGGAACTGCACCCAATCCGAGAGACCAGACGTCATGACCTGTTGCTCTAGGGCCACCCGCTCAGGGCCATCCCCCACTAGGTGATATTTCAATGCAGCTCCACCACGGAGTTTGTAACGCGACAAGGCCTCAAGGAATACATCAATTCCCTTGACCTTACCCAGCAGGGCCACGGTGAGCAACTGGGGTGGCACTTGGCAACCTGGCGACCGCAACTCACGATACAACGACGTGTCGATGCCGCAACGAACCACATGGATCTTAGAATCCAAATCCTCTCCATATGTAGTCAATAAATGGCGACGGTTGTATTTGCTGACGGTGACACAGGCCGTGCACAGTTCCAGCCGTTGGCGCAAGTTGAATGGGGCGTAAACAAACAAGTCACTTCCGTGTGCTGTGAAGCTGAACGAAATACCTCTTAGGTGAGCCAGCAAACAGGCCACCGTTGTGGCCACTCCAGCGAATTGGGCGTGAATCTGCGTGATTTGCCCGTCCAGGCGCTGGTGAAGGTCCAAGACCCTGGGCAACAGTAGAAGTGATTTCAAAAACGAACTGTGCCCCTGTCGCAGGACCAGAAGTTCCTTGCGATCAAGCTCAAAGGCCAATGCAACAACCCGGAAAAAAAACCGGGGATGGAGAGCGGCCCAAGTGATCAGCTTACCTAGCTCCCGCAATCCTGATCGGGCTTGCAAAAGGGGAGGATCCTTCGGCTCAAGAGTTCCAGTCCCCGGACGCAAACTGCACACGACATCCAATGGAAACCCTTGGTCACGTAAACCATGCATCTCTCGTCGAACGAAGGTATCCACCGGATTGGGAAAGCACGTGGCAAGGTAGGCTAGGCGGGGGGCGCGGGGATTCATGCTTGCCTGCTTAGGGCCTGGGAGAAGTGATTTGGTGAATCATTTTGCCGGCAAGGTGCGAGATCTGGTGCTTCTCCCTTACATATTCCCGTCCCTTGTCCCCCATGGAAGCACGGGCTTCGGGCGAGAGGTGCAAAATGAATTCTAACCCTTCGATGAGTGCAGAGGTGCTTTCCGGTGCCACACTGATGCCGCATGCTGCCTCAACCACAGGATCGTTACCGGCTTCGATGGCATGCAGAATGGGTTTGCCAGCCATCATGTAATCGAACAATTTGTTGGGGCTGATACCAAATCGGTAGAGTGGCGTACGCTGCCATCCTATGTACAGGGCGTCCATGCGCGCCAGGGCCTGCGGGACTTGGCGCTTTGGGATGGGCGGCAAAAAAATGATTCGGTCCCCCAGTCCCAGATCGGCCGCCTTTTGCATTAAGCCCGGCTTGGCTGGACCCGACCCGATCATGACCACGCCAAAGGACTGGGTTTGGCAGGCGGCAATCGCCTCCACCAGCGTGTCCAGCGCATTGGCAAGGCCATGGGATCCCACATAGCCAAGCAAAAATCCAACCCGGGCTCGCAGGTCTTCGATGGCTTCAACCTGCTCAGTTCCCAGCTCCTCCTGCAGGCTCTCCCATTCGGCAAGATCAATCCCGTTGGGGATGTAGAGGAATTTTCGCCGTTGGAGACCGTGCTCCAACATGTGATTCATGGCCTTTGGCAGCAAGGAGACGCATGTGTCACAATGTGAATAGGCGAAATTCTCGCCCCATTGCATGAGCAGAATGAATGGATGCAAACGGGAATAGCGACCCAGTTCCAACGGTGACAGCGGCCACAGGTCGTGGACTTCGAACACCAGTTTCGCCTTGTGCAAGCGTGCTAGAATCCAAGCTGGAACCATGTCCAGCGGATACGTAGAGGAGGCGATCACCACCGAGAAGCGGTACTTCCAAATGAAAACAGGTAATCCGGCGATCAACCATAACAGGAAGACGCCCATGTTAAGGATCCGTCCTAGGCCATTCCCCCGGTAGGTTGGGGTGCGGAACCAGTGGTAGTGCACACCGTCCAGCACCTCCTTGCGCACCCACGTAACACCGGCTGGATTGTGGGATCGGAGGTGGGAAAACGAAGCGGCAAAGACATGAACTTCATGCCCCTCCCGCTGCCACTCCCGAGAAAAATAGAAAGGTCGAAACTCCATTCCATGGGTTGGTGATCCGGCGTAATGATTGATGAGCAGGATATTTTCGGCCATAAAAGTACGTCTCTTCCCTATCTCATGATGCTTAGGACATGAACTCTGCCAGAGCGGCGACCACTTCTTGCTGTTGGTCTACGTTCAGCTCCGGATAGATGGGGATGGCAATCGACTGCGAAGCGGCCACTTCACTAACTGTGAATTCGCCGGGCTTATGTCCGAGATCGACAAAACAATCCTGCATGTGGAAAGGAACCGGGTAATACACCTCGTTCCCGATCCCGCGCGACGTAAGAAAGGCCCGCAGTTCATCACGCCGATCCACGCGCAGCACGAATTGGTTGTAGATGTGGCGGTCCCCCGGGCGTTCCCAGGGCAGGGTCACACCCTTCAACCCGCTCATATCCAATGTGTCGGGATTCAGTTGCCGAAGGTCGACTACCAAACCCGCCTCGTCCAGCAAGCGCCGATAGGTCGCCGCATTCGCTTGACGACGACTTGTCCAATCGTCCAATAGCTGCAGCTTGACATTCAGCACCGCCGCCTGGATTGCATCCAAACGGAAATTCCCACCGATTACCCGGTGATAGTATTTCGGCTGGGCGCCATGCACGCGCAAGATTTCCAGTCGCCGGGCCAGTTCCTCGTCGCCCGTCACGATCATGCCGCCATCGCCGGCTCCACCCAGATTTTTCGATGGAAAGAAGCTGAAGCACCCGTACGCGCCCAGACTGCCGACCCGCCTTCCCTGGTACTCCGTTCCAATGGCTTGGGCCCCGTCTTCGATCACCGGAATTCCATGTCGGGCGGCAATCTCCAGGATGGGCGCCAGATCCGCGGCTTGTCCGTAAAGATGAACCGGGATGATCGCCTTGGTGCGCGGCGTGATGGCCGCCTCCAAGCAGCGGGGGTCCAGATTGAAACTGTGCGCTTCGATTTCCACGAACACAGGCCGCGCTCCCAACCGGACGGGACAGCCGGCCGTGGCAAAGAACGAATAGGGCGGGGTGATGACTTCGTCCCCGGGGCCGATTCCCTCAGCCATCAACGCCACCAGCAGGGCGTCCGTCCCGCTGGAGACGCCCACGGCATGGGGTGATCCCACATAGGCGCCGATGGCTTGCTCCAAAAGCTTCACCTGCGGCCCCAGGATGAAGTGCTGGGATTCCAACACGTCCAGAACCGCGCGATTGATTTCATCCTTCTGGGTGGCATACTGCGCCTTGAGATCCAGTAGCGGGACTCCCACTCGTCCATTCCTTTCGTCTGATGAACCGGACTCGATGCGATAGCCAATTGACGGCTAGGCCTTCAGCCGAGTCCCGTGTACGATCTCGTCATAAAAGCGGCCACCCTGGCACAGTTCTGCCGGAAGATCCGCCGCTTCATCCACATCCAGACAGCGCAGCACACCGGGTTCCACCTCGCGATAGCGCAAGCCACTTTCCGGGCACGTATACACTCCTTGGGCATCGGGTTGGCCCAGTGGCAGCCCATGCCGGCTCACCCAGCCCACCTGTCGGGCGGGCACCCCCACCATCAGGGCATAATCGGGCACACTCTTCGCCACCACCGCACCGGAACCAATGAAACAGTACCTGCCCAGTTCAATCCCGCAGACGATGGTCGCATTGGCCCCGATCGAGGCACCTCGTCGAATGATCGTGGTCTCATACAGACTGTGACGATTGATCTCGCAGCGGGGATTGGTGACGTTTGTCAGCACGCAAGAGGGCCCCAGAAAGACGAAGTCCTCGATGACCAGGCCACTGTAGATGCTCACATTGTTCTGCACCTTCACGCCGTTGCCGATGACCACTCCGCCATCGATGTTCACGTTCTGGCCGAAGACGCAGTTCCTTCCGATCCGTGCCCCCTTCATCACATGGCTGAAGTGCCAGATTTTGGTGCCATCGCCAATCTCGCAGGGCTCGTCCACCACGGCGGTGGCATGTGCGAACCAAGCCTTTTCTGCCACTGGAATCCCCTTCCGTTTTTCACTTTCGCCCAACCAACCTACTGATCAGCCCAAAGCCGCACCAGCGCCGGTCAGAACCCCTTCTCGGCCCTCTCCCGGACCCGTTCCCCCAGCACCCGGGCGGTCGTCCACTTGCCGCCAAAAACGGTGAGCACGTGCCCCGTTTGTTCCAGTACGTACTCGCGCGTGGTGCGCCCCGGATTCGCGCTGCCCGAGTCCACCAAGGGCCGAAGTCCCGCGAACCGCTCCACAATCTCCGCCGACGTGGCGGAGTCCAGGAATGCCGTGCCGTAGACGTTCAAGAGATAGGCCTCTTCCTCCGGCGAGCAACGGATGGGATCTTCCAGTCGTTGCCTGACCTCCGTGGTTCCGAGCAAGGTGCGCCCCTGCCAAGGCAGAGCGAAACAGATGCGATGCTCGCCCGGGACCTGAAGGAACAGTCCCAAGGCAAGGGGCCGGTCCAGGACCAGGTGACTTCCCCGCACCAAATCCAACCGATGCCGGGCCGGCACATCAGACACGTCCAACAGGTTCCGACACCACGGTCCGGCGGCGTTCACGATCAGATCCGCTCGGTGTTCTCCATTTGCCCAGTAGGTGCCGTCTGCCGCAAGTCTCTCCACGGCCGTGTGCTCCCGCACCGCCACGCCGGCCCGCTGGGCCTGGTCAACGGCCCACAGGCCAAGCCGGTAATCATCCATTTGGACATCGTGAAACAAGAAGCCGCCGCGCAAGCCCTGGGAACGCAGGCCAGGCAGGAGGTGCAAGATCTCACGCGGCGCCAGCCAGCGGTGGCGACCGATGTTGCCCCGCCCGGCGAGCAGGTCGTACATCACCAGGCCCAGGCGAACCACCAGCGGGTTGCGGCCGACGCCAGAATACACGGGCAGTATCAACCCAAGAGGTTTCGCAAACTGCGGCGCCTGGGCAACCCACCAAGCCCGCTCGCGCAGACTCTCGCGCACCAGGCCAAACTCCCCGTTCTCCAGGTAGCGCAGTCCGCCGTGCAGCAGCTTGGTGGAGGCACTGCTCGTCTCCCCCATCAGCGCTCCACGTTCGAACAACTCGACCTGGTGACCGGCGGCGGCGAGGGCCCAGGCGCTCATGACGCCATTGATTCCCCCACCCACCACGGCAACGTGCATGTGTGTTCCGCGTGCCACGGTGACTCAGTACTCGAGCGGCAGGGAAACCTTCACACCATCGCGAGCGGAGCGGTAGGCGGCGACCAGCAGCTCCAGCGAGCGCAATCCTTCGCGGCCGTCCGTCTCGGGCTCCGCTTCCCCACGCAGAGTGTGGATCACGTTCTCGTAATACAACGGGTGGCCGAACCCGTAGACGGAGGTCGTCTGATAGCTGGCTTCGCGCACCGTCGCATCCTCGGGCCGGGCATCGGCAAACTCCCAGTGCTGGATTTCGTTGACGGCCATGCCGCCCACTCGCACGGTGCCATGCTCGCCCAGGATGACGATGGATCCTTCCAGATTCTTGGGATAGGTCAGCATCGTGACGTTCATGGTCCCCAACGCGCCGCTCCGCCACTTGATGGCCATCACGCCCGTGTCCTCCACCTCGATCCGGCGGGCCAGGGTGGCCGTGTAGGCGTACACGCTCTCCACGGGGCCGATCAGCCAGTCGATCAGGTCGACGTAGTGGCTCGCTTGATTCATGAAGGCGCCACCGTCGAACTCCCACGTTCCGCGCCAGGCGGCCTGGTCATAATACTCCTGGGGCCGGCACCAGAACACATTGAGGTTGACCGTGTAAATGCGACCAAAGCGACCCTGCGCGACCGCCTGTTTGAGAAGTTGAAGTGTGGCGTTGCGCCGATTCTGCTTGACGATGAACAGGCGCACGCCGGCTTCGTCACAGACCTGCACCATGCGCTTGCCTTCCGCCCAGGAGGTGGCCATCGGCTTTTCGCTCATGACATGGACGCCGGCTTTGGCCACCTGGATGGTCTGGCCGGAATGCAGCCCGCTGGGCGTGGACAGCACGATCACATCGGGCGCGCTTCCTTCCAGCAGGCTGGTCAGGTTGGCAAAACCCGGGACTCCCGTCTTTTGGATCGCCGACTGGAGAGCACTGGGATCCGTGTCGCAAACGGCCACCAGTTCGGCGTCCGCCGAGTGCTTTTCGATGGAGGCAAAATGGTTTCCCGAGATGCGCCCACAGCCCACCACGGCAAATCGGATCTTGCGGCCGGCAATGGCCGCCTTGGGTGTTGTCATGCCGTCCTCACCTTGCGCTGCATTCATTTTGCGACAATATCCGCCGTTGGGCAGGTATCGGCAAGCCAGGCTGGGATCTTTTCCCGCTCAGCCATTCAATCCCCGGCCCCGGCCAGCCGACAGAGGGATGGGAGCAAAAGGAAAGCGGATGAGCCACGTCTTCAGGCGCAGTCTATCCAAGTGGGTCACCTCAGCCCATGCCGGTATCCGGGGGACGGATTGTTCCGCGGAGTTCGCCCATCTGCGTCGCCTGGAATGGACGGACGAACAGGGGATCCGGGCCTGGCAAGGGCGACGACTGCGCGACCGCTTGGAGATCTGGTCCCAGCGCATCCCTTTCTACCGCCAGCACTTGTCCCAGGAGGCGGCGCGCCTGGATCGTCCCGTGTCGACCCTGCTCGATGAAATGGCCCACTCTGGCTGTCTGAACCACCTGCCCTACATGGACAAGGCTGCCATCCGGGCCGCGGGAAGCGACCTGGAAGTGGAGGGGGCGGACCGTCGGCATCTGCGGCGCAACCACACGGGCGGCTCCACTGGAGAAGTGCTGCACTTCCTGCAGAACCGCACGGATGAACGCTGGATGCACGCCGGCGTGCGCTTGTGGCGCGAAATGCTAGGCTTGCACGCCCACTGTCGAACGGCACAAATCTGGGGTGCCTCCATTGAGGCGAGTACCGCCGGCGACGCGCGGGCCCGCCTGATCCGCTGGCTCCTTCACACGCAGTTTCACAGCACCTATGGCCTAAGCCGGGAGCGGCGCAGGGAGGTGGTGTCGGCCATCCACGCCTTCCAACCCGAACTGCTGATCGGCTACCCCTCCAGCCTGTCCGCCTTTCTGCCGGACGTGCTGGAGCTGTCCAAACCGCGCTTCCCCACCCTGCAGGCCATTTGGTCGGCGTCAGAAACCCTCTTGCCCGGAATGCGCGAAGACCTGCAGGCGGGATTCGGCGCCCCGGTGTTCAACAACTACGGCAGTCGGGAGTTCGGGCCTTTGGCCATGGAATGCCCAGCCCACGAGGGACTGCATCTGCTGGAAGGCACCTATTTGTTTGAGTTCCTGCCTGTGGCAGAGGGGTTGTCCGAGATCATTGTCACGGATCTGAAGAACGACGTCATGCCGCTGATTCGATATCGCACGGGCGACTTGGCCCAGGGAGACCCGATCCCGTGTTCCTGTGGACGCGGGTTCCGCCTCATCCGGGGGTTGGAGGGCCGCACCTTCGATTTGATCCGCGGCGCGGACGGTGAAGTGGTGACCGGGACGTTCTGGACCCTGTTGTTGCGCAGCCGCCCGGGCGTGCGGCGCTTCCAAGTCGTGCAGGAGGACTGGAAGGACTTCGTCATTCGGCTGGAGTGCTCAGCTGAATTCCAACCTGCCGCGCTGGAGTTCTATCGAGACCAGATCCAACTCCAGTTCCACTCGCCCGTGCGAGTGGAGTTTCGACTGGACGATCCCATTCAAATGCTTGGCTCGGGAAAGTTCAGGTTCATCCAATCCAGGCTCGCGCCCCAGGTAATGGCACCGCAGCAGGAGGTTCCATGACCACGGCCACGCCCTTGACCGGCACACGATCCCACCGGGGAACCGCGCATTGGCGGAGTTACAGCCGATTGGTGACCGGCAACCTGCTCAACTTGCATGCCTACGAGCGTGCCTCGGCCCGGGCCCTGGCCCGGCGCTTCGGTTACGGCATCGAGGATTGCATGGCCCTGGAGGTGGGCTGCGGCTTTTGCGGGCACCTGATCACGTTGCAACGTTTTGGCGTTCCGCCCCAAAACCTGCACGGGGTCGATCTTCGCGAAGAGCCCATCGTCAGTGCCCGAGCGCGCTTCCCCATGCTCCAACTCACCGTGGGGGACGCACGCCGGCTGCCCTACCCGGATGCCCACTTCGACATCATCACCCAGAACGTCTGTTTCACGTCCATCCTGAGCGAGGAAACCCGGCGCGAAGTGGCCCAGGAGATGATGCGCACGCTGAAGCCCGGCGGGGTCATCCTGTGGTACGACTTCCGTTACGACAACCCGCGCAACCAGTCGGTACGCAGCGTGAACGGGGCGCAGCTGCGCTCCTACTTCCCGGGCATGAAGGCCCGCGTGAAACCCATCCTGCTCTTTCCCTGGCTGGCCCGCTACATGGGCAGTTCCGCCTGGACACCCCTCTACCACTTGTGCTACGCCCTGCGGCCCTTGCGCACACATCTGTTCGCCGAACTCAGTTGGAAAGGACGCTCATGATCGCCCCCGGCAGCCGGAGAATCGCCCGGTGAACGAACGCAAAGGCTATCTCCTGCTAAGTCTGGCCTGGCTGGGTGCCCTCTTGTGGACACTGGCCACGGGCACGTGGTGGTTGGCCGCGCTGGGCCTGCTCTGTTGGCCATGGATCTTTGACCGGTCGCGCCGCCCCCACCTCCCGGTCATGATGTTCCACACCATCAACGATCACTACAGCCGCTTCCTTTACAGCAACATTTGCGTGACCCGCCGCTACTTCAGGCTGGCGATGGGCTGGCTGAACTGGCGCGGATACCGCACCCTGACCTCGGAGGAGGCGGAGGCCTTCACCCGGGGCCAGGACTTCGGTCGCCGCATCGTGCACCTCACGTTTGACGACGGGTACCTGGACAACTGGGTCAATGCGTGGCCGATCCTCAAGCGCAATGGGCAGCGGGGCACGGTCTATGTCAGCCGCGACTTCATCCGCACGGAGGGCGAACCCCGCCCTGTGCGCGAAGGGGACGACCAGACGGGACTCGAGGATTGGGGCTACATGAACCTGGCGGAGATCCGCCTTGCCCATGCGTCCGGCGTCCTGGAATTCTATCCCCACGGTCGCACCCACACCTGGTACGAGCACAGCGACACCCTGCTGGGCTTCCATCTGCCCGGCGACCGCCTGGCGTGGCTGGATTGGAATCGCCGCCCGGAAGCCAAACCGGACTGGATCCGCGACTTTCCCCAAGGATTCGTCCCCGCCGGTTGGCCTGTCCTGGAGCACCGCAAATCATTGGAAGCCCGCCGCTTACTGGTGGATGAAGCTCTCCTCCAGCACTTTGTGGATGGCTTGGCCGATCTGCCGCAACCTTGGACTGCTGCCGGCCTGCTGGAACGCTGGAGAGCGTTCCGCTCGGAGGTTCCCGTCATCGGAAGGCCGGAGACGGACGAGGAGTTCAACGCGCGCCTGCTGGACGAGCTGACCAGCACCAAGGTGTTTCTAGAGCAGCAGCTGGGTGTGGAGTGCGGCCATTTTTGCTGGCCGGGCGGGGGCAAGGACCCGCGCAGCCTGGAGTTGGCCTATGGCGTCGCCGGCTACCGCATGAGCACGATCCACCAGGATGCCGTCCCCAACCGTCGGGGGGTGCCGGACCGCTGGCTCTATCGGGTGGGCGCCGGCAATAGCCAAAACATCGCCATCACGGGCTATAACCTGTTGCGATTCATCAGTTTTGTGGAAATCTACCGCCGCAACTATTGCTGGATCGGGCTGTTCGCCATGACCGAGCTGGTGGAGAAAGTGGTGTCCCGGCGTCGGCGCAACCGCCGGCCGGATGATCGCCACACTCCCTTCATCGGGATCCCCCTGCCCGGTTCTAGCGCCCCCTTCTGAGTTCGGAAGCTGATCCCCAGCCGGCTCAGCTCGGCAGGCGGGATTCCACCCATTTGAACTTGCCGCTGGGCTGGCGGGGAATGTGCTCCAGCAGCGTGAGATCCACGACCATTCCCGCGCCGAAGACCGCCTTGAGCCGAGCCGCGATGCCGCTGAACTCCGTCCGCACCTCCGCCTCCGGCAGACGGCGCTCCACTTGCACTTCCAGGCGCGTCAGGCTGTGCTGGATGACCCGGCAGGCCAGGTAGCTGACACCGTCTTTGAAGCAGTGATAGAGCAGGCCGGGGGAAACGAAGGCCCCCGCCGTGGTGCGCAGGTTGTCATGTTCGCGGCCTTCCACGCGCTCGGCCACCGGAAACAGCCCCGGATGAAGCGTGGGGCCGGGGTTGAAACCGCCCAGCAGGTCCGTGGTGCGGTAGCGGATGAGCGGCATGGCGTCGTTGATCAGGCTGGTGCCGATGAGCCGGCCCATCTCGTCCACCTCCACCACGCCGTAGCCGGGCAGGAAGTGGTAGGCCCGGCTTTCGTCGATCCAACCGCCCAGGGCCACGCGCTCGGCCAAGCCGTAGTGGGCGTAGAGGCGGCTGGCGGGAAACACACGCATCAGCAGCTCCACCAGCCCGTCCGTCACCAGTTCCGAGGCCAGCAGAATGGCCCGGGGCGGGTGCACGCGCGCCGGGAGCCCCTGGGGTTCCAGCAACCGTGCCAGGCGCTCCAAGGCGTGCGGATAGCCGTGCCAGAACGGGTGGGGACAGCGCGCCAGCCCGTCCAGCAGTTCCGGCAGGTCGGCGGGCTCCATGCGGTTGACGTTCACGCGCAGCACGCGGTCCCGGCGGAAGTCCTGGAACAGGTCGCCGCTCTCCACCAGGCCGCGGAACTCCACCCGCCCGGCGCCGTCCCGGTAGCCGGTGCGCATCCACTGGTGCACCACCGCCGCCCGCTCCCGGGCCGCCGCCGCCACGTCCACATAAAGGATCAGCGGCGCTCCGGTGGAGCCGCTGGTGTGCACCTCGTGCAGTCGGCCCGCGGACAGGTCCCGGCAGATCATCCGGCGGCCGTGCTCGCGCACTTCCTCCTTGGTGATGACGGGAAAGCGCGCCAAGTCCTCCAGGCCGCGCAGATCCTCCGGACCCACCCCAGCGGCGCGGTAGTGCTCGCGGTAGAAATCCGTCTGTTCCACGGCCCGCTGCAGCAGGGCCCGCAGGCGCTTGAGCTGCCAGGCGCGGATCTCCTCGGTGGAACGCGTCTCCAGCTGACGCAGCAAACGCAGGTAGTCCCGGTAGGGCGCACTGCCGTGGATGAGGGAATAGGGCAGCCGATCTCGGATTGCCGATGCCAGGCGGCGGATCATGGGGCGGAGCTTTCGCTCAGGCGCGCCAGGATTTCCCGGTAGGCGGCCTCCACCGGCGCGAAGGCGAAGCGTGCTGCGCGCCACTCCTCCACTCGGGCCCGGACGGCGTTCCACACCGCCTCGTCGTCGTGAAGGCGCGTAAGTTCGCCGGCCAGCCGCTCCAGATCGGGTTCGCGGACGCCGCAGCCGCCCTCGCTGAAGATGCGGTCGGGATCCACGTCCACGGCGGCCAGGGGCGTGCCTCCGTGCATGGCGTGGATGAAGGTGTTGGGAAAACCCTCGCTCAGGCTGGTGTTGAGCAGCACGCGGGCCTGGTTGTAGAGAGGCTGGATCTCCCGGAAGGGCACGGAATCCAGCAGGGTCACGTTGGGAAGCGCCAGCGCTTCCCGGCTGCCCGGCTCCTCGGCGTGGGCCTGGGTGGGCGCCACCACGGTGAAGGGGATCCGCGGCAGGCGGCGGGCCAGTTCGGCTACGCGCCGGGGCTGCTTGACCCGGGTGAGATGCCCCACCCAGAGGATGCCCCTGCGCTGGCCGAACTCCGGCAAGGCCTGCTCCTGGGGCAGGTGGAAGTTGGGAATGATGCGCAGGCGCTCCGCCGGCACCACCCGGCGGATCACCTCGGCCTGCTCGCGGGTCTGGGCCACGTAGGTGTGAATGCCCGCCAGGGTAAGGCGGAACCGCGCGCGCTCCCACCAGCCGTAGCGGCCGGGTTCCGCCACCAGCAGCCAGTCCCGCTGGTTGGCGGCGCGGTAGAGCAGGGGAACTCCGTGCAGGCGGCCCCAGGCCCCGGCCACGGCAGACTGGTCCGAGATGATTTCCGCCACCAGCAGCTCCGGGCGCAGCCGGGACAGGGCGCGCCAGCCATCCCACACGTGAAGCGGGCTGCGCGGGCTGCGGCCGTCCGGCCAAAGCGCGTGCAACTGGATGCCTTCCACCATGCGCGCCGCCTCGCCGCCCAGGTGATGCACCAGCACGTGCACGTCGTGTCCGAAGCGCTGGAACAGCCGGGCCAGCATGTACAGGTCCACCTCGCCGCCACCGAACACCCCGGGCAGTCCAGGGTCATGCAAGGGGGCACCCAGGAGATTTTGAACGAGGATGCGCACGACCCGGACTCCTAGAATTGGAAATAGACGAAGGGGCTGGTGTTCGTGGGAGCCAGCACCAACAGCAGCAGGAGAATCGTGGCATACATGATCGGCTCGAGGCGGTGCCAACGGATGAATTCATTGTTCTTGACCAAGTAAGGCGCGAGCACATGAGCCACGACCACAATGGTCAGCAGGAGATAGAATTGGGGGATGTAGTAGATGTCCTGGAAGCGGAATTCACCCAATCTCGCGAAGTAGCGCATGGCGTAGGAGAACGAATCAGAACGGAAGATGACCAATGAACCCATGAAACTCGAAATGGTCAGCGCCCAGGAAATGCCGCTCCAAAGCAAAGATTGATCCGCCCAGGCCAGCTGCTTCAACTTCACCAAACTACGCCATTCCTTATGGATGACTAGAAAGACACCTTGTAGAACGCCAAAGACCACAAATGTCCAATTTGCACCATGCCAAAGCCCACAAAGCGTCATGGTGATCATCAAATTAACTGTGGCGCGGTTCTTCCCTTTTCGATTTCCTCCCAGTGGGATATACAAATAGTCCCGAAGCCAGGAGGAAAGGCTGATGTGCCAATTTCGCCAGAATTCAGTGATATCCTTGGCGGAAAATGGCATGTTGAAGTTATCGAGCAATCGATATCCCATCATTCGAGCCACGCCGATGGCCATGTCGGAGTAACCAGAAAAATCGCAATATACCTGAACGGTATAAGCTACAATTCCTAAAATAGCTTCATAAGGAGTTATTGATTCAATGTGGGAAAATGCATTATCCGCTATGGGTGAAATCATATCGGAAATAAACAGTTTCTTGAAAAACCCGATGGCAAATAGTTTAATTCCAGAAATAAGATCTTCCCTATTTAATTGAAATTTTTGCTGCAATTGTGGAAGAAAATCCACTGCACGAACAATCGGTCCAGCAACCAATTGCGGGAAATATGTAACATACATTCCAAATCTGATGAAGTTCCTATCAGCATGTATTTGTCGCCTGTAAACATCAATCGTATAACTCATTGTTTGAAAAGTATAAAACGAAATACCAACCGGGAGTGTAATATCCAGATTGGATAACATGTAATCAGCGCCAGCAACTGACGAAACAAGTCCATTTACTGAGTCTATCAAAAAATTGGTGTATTTAAAGAATCCAAGCAATCCAAGGTTGCCAATCATGCTTACGGCCAACCATCTACCACGATTTTTTCCCTCCGCTCCTTCTATTCTTAGTGCAACAAAATAATCTAAAAGAGTAGAGAATAAAATCAGTAAGATAAAAATCGGATTCCAACTCATGTAAAAGTAGCATGATGCCAGAAATAGAAATAGATGATATAACTTGATCTTATCTCTCAACAAGGTAGAAACAAAAAATACTGTTATGAAGAAAACTAGAAATTCAAAGCTACTGAAGATCATTTCTCGACCCTCTCATGAAGTAGAGTCATTGCAAGCCTTTTCCCATAAACACTGTGTCCGTAGACATTTAAATGACCTATCCCAAGTTTAGTATTCATAAATCCATTTAGAAACTTTCCATTTCGAGAATCCACAAGAGAGTCAGTTAAATTGAAGTATTTCACGTTATTCAACCTGCACCACTCACTTGCTGTCTCATAGCTTCCAACACATTCCTCTGTTGGATGTAATTGAATTAATATTAATTCCGCGCCGTTTTCATCTACTTCTGCTTTAAACCTAGTAAGCAAGTTAGTCGCCGTAGTCACTTGTTTATTCGAAATAAGATGCTTTTTTCTTTACCAACATTTTCAATACCTAAAATTTTTACACCTCTTTTCCAACTACTAATATAAGATCGTAGCATGTCAAACCTTAAGTGCGCAGTATTCAACAGAACAGAATTCCGTTTTGCCAACCAGAAAATCCGTTTTAGTGATCCACCATTTTCCGATCGTGAAAACGGAACCAACCCGTCGTTAACTATTTTATTTTTGCTCATGAAATTCTCTATCACATCACCACTGCTGAATTGTATGATGACGGTTTTATGTGGAATTTTGTCTGCCACTTGATTATAGAGTACCAGCTCATCAAGCGTACTGTAACCAGATCTCCCGAAATTGACAATTTCAATCTCTTCTCCTAAAGAATCCATAAAAAAATTCTCTGCAACATTGTCATATATCTGATCATCACTCACTTGAAATGCTTCTGTCATTGAATCTCCAAAAAGGAGATATCTATTATCACTTTTACAATCCTTTTTGGGTGCATCGAATGTACCATACTTATTTACATTTCGTATGCCGAATCCTTCCTTAATCGTAACCTGCCTTTTTCCCTCAATAAATAAATGCTCTTTTATGTCGGGATTAAAATTGTATTCATTCCCCAAATGGAATAATCTCATTAAAATTTCAATCATCGCATAAGCAATTATAATCGAAATGGGCAACCATCTAAGTGAGGTGATGATCCGGTTTTGCGCTTTCATCTCTATCACTTTCATATTGCATATGGTCGCAATTGATTCTTCGAGACGGAATTTCGCTTGTTTCTCTGCTTGCTCAGCCTAAGTGAGAATTCCTAGATTGTAGTCATGAAGCACTTGAAAACAATTGTGGATTTGCCCTCCCGCCTTCGAGGGCGAACCCTTCGAAATGTACTGATTGGATTGAAAAGGCGAATCCTTGCCCGGGTCTTCCTTATTCAGGAACGTCTGACATTCCACCAGATGGCGTGTAGATTCCTCCCTACGGAAAAGATGTCGCCAAGTCAAGCTGCCAGTAGAATTGAAGAGCTCAACGGGATTCGTCTGAGAGCTCCGCATTCCATTCAAACCATTCCAGCAATTGTTGCGAGAACAATGTGCGTGATCGAAGAGCAGTTTCCAGAAGAAAGGTTAGAACTGCTCTTCCGCGCCGATCGAATCCTTGCGGGCGACTTCTCTGAGTTCTGCCCCTTGGCAACGGAGCCCCAACTTCCCTTTCCCCGCTGGCACCATGATTTGACCACTGGTGCGGAGTGGCCGGTCAGCTGGGCGCGCAAGATCGATTACTCGTCCCCCCAGCGCCCGGGCGAGATCCGCCATCTCTGGGACTTGCATCGTCAGCTCTTCCTGCCCGCCCTGGCCCAGGCCTGGCGGCTCAGTCGGGATCGGCGCTATCTGGATCGCCTGGCCGCCCTGTATTTGGATTGGTGGCGCTGCAACCCGCTGGGAAGAGGCATCGGCTGGATCGGCCCCCAGATTCAGGAGCACGCCCTGCGAAACGTGCAGTGGATCACGTGCTTTTATCTGCTGCTGGACGACCCGGACGTGCCGGAGACACTGCTGGCGGACCTTCTGCAGGGCATCCAACTGCAAACGGCGGTGCTGGACTGGTACTACAAGCCGGACAAACCCGTCAGTCACAATCATCTGGTCAGCGAGAGCCTGGGGCTCTGGATGGCCGGGCTCCTGTTCCCCACCCTGCCCCAGGCCGGCCGCTGGCGCCAGCGAGGTGGGGAGGGCCTGCGAGCCGCTCTGGATCTCCAGTTTGGCGCTGACGGTCTGCACAAGGAGTGGGCCAGCAATTATCATTGCTTCGTCCTGGAATCCGCGCTGTTGGCCCGCTGCCTGTGCGCCCATCACGGGGATCCTCTGTTGGACGGGTTGGACGAGCGTCTGGCGCTGGCGGCCCGTTTCGCCGCTCGAGCCACCCAGCCGGACGGCCGCATTCCCTACATCGGGGACGCGGACGATGCGCTGGTGTATTTGTGGTCCGCCCATCCCCATCAGCAGCGGCGTCGGTACGCGGCCACCCTGGCCCTGCTCCTGGACAACCCCGAACTGGCCGCAGAAGCGGGTGAACTCCCGGCCGAGAGCGTCTGGCTGGTGGGGCCCGATGCGCCGGAACGTTGGCACGCGTTGCTGCGGCGCGCCGGCCCGCTGGATCCCGTCAGCGTGCACGCCGGCCTGAACACGCTGATTGCCCAGGATGATCGCCATGGCGATTGGTTGTTGGTGCATGGCGGCCCCTCCCGCATTGAGCCCAAGGTAGGGTCCAGTCACTTGCACGCAGACTGGGGCAGCGTGCTGGTTTGGCTGGCCGGCCGGGAAGTGTGGACGGATCCCGGCACCTGGCTGTACAACGGGTCTGATGAGTCCCGCCATCTGCTGCGTGCCACGCGCAGTCACACGACGGCGAGCCTGGAAGGCCGCGATCAATGCGATCTCGGGCTCGGGCGCTTTCGTGTGGACGACCTGCCCTTGAGCGAGCCCCTGACCTGGCAGACCGATCCGCTGCAAGTGCGGATCCACACCCGCGGACGAGCCGGTGCCCACACGAGGCAGCTGGCCCGCATCGGTCGAACCCTTGTCCTTTGGGATGAGCTGACCGGCGCGGGCGAGTGGGCGGAGACCTCCTTCATCACGCCAGTCACCGGTGAACGGGAGGCCTGGAGCCTGTTGCGCGCCACCCGAGCTGGATTCACCCCGGTCCAGACGGGGTCCGCCGCTTGGGCCGGGGGTCGCTCCCGCCGATATGGTGTCCTGGAGCCGGCCCGCCGGCTGGAGAGTCGCGCAGGGCGCGAACCGGGTCAGGAATCCATCCGCTTCCTGCACCTCTTGCTGCCGGACGGGGAGGCCCTGCCGGAACTGGTTGTCGATGCCGCCGGCGGCTTGGCCCTGGCTTGGCCTTCCGGCTTGCTGTCAGAACCAGGCTGGTCAGCCCAGTGGAAGAAAAGGTCGATCACCAATCAGACGGACACGCTGCATTGGGAAGCCAATCCGGCAGGAGTCAGCGGGGACTTCCCCTGCGCAGCCCAGGAAAAAGCTCAGTCATGAAGATTCTCTATCTGTCCTCTGGACGCATCTGGAAAAGCTCGGGCAACAGCATCCAGGTGCTGGCGGAAATCCAAGAACTGGTGGCCCGCGGACATCAGGCGGACCTCTTGCTGATGCCCCACCGCAAGCTGGTGGATGCGGAGCGTCTGGCTCTTGAGTCGCTGCGCCAGGAGCTGGCGGGCTGGGGGTCGCGGTTGCGGACCCTGGATCTGCTCAGCGATTCCCGCGTCTGGTTGCAGCCGCTGCTGATGGAGGTGTACGCCCGTCAGTTGGCACCCATGGCCCGGGAGTACGATTTGGTCCAGGCCCACGACATGCGCACGGCGGGGATCTGTGCCCGGGTACGGTCCATGGGCGCCGCCCGCCGCTTCATCTACGATATCCACGGGGCCGCCCTGGCGGAGGCCGTGTTCGGTGGCAGCTTGGCCCTGGACAGCCCCGTCTACCGGCAGCGCCAGGGTTGGGAGCGCCGGGCCGTGGCGGCGTCGGACGGCTGTTTCGTCGTCTCCCGCTTCTTCAAAGAATGGGTGTGCCGGGAGTACGGAGCGAACCCCGCCCACGTTTGGGTGACACCCAGTTCAACCTATCTGCCCGAGCTGACGGAAGCGTCTTGGCGCCAAGCCCGACGCGAGGAGCTGGGCATCGGTGAACGCCCGGTCCTGCTCTATTCGGGCAGCATGCATCGCTGGCAGCGGGCTGAGGATCTGCTCCGCCTCTATCCCCAGCTGGCCGCGCACATTCCTGGGTTGTTCCTGCTGGTGCTGACCCAGGAAACCGATATGGCGACCGCGCACTTGCGCGAGCTGGGCGTGGACCCGGCCGACCACCATGTTCGTTGCCTGCCTTCCGCCGAAGTACAGGCCTGGATGAGCCTGGGCGACGTGGGCGCCCTGTTGCGCCACGACCACCTGCTCAACCAGGTGGCCTCGCCGGTGAAATTCGCCGACTACCTGAGCGCCGGCGTGCCAGTGATCATCTCGCCAGGTGTGGGGGACAGCAGCCGGCTGGTGGAGGAAAGCGGCCTGGGCCACGTGTGGCGAGAAGAACTCGAGACGCCGGCCCAGCTGGCGGAGACGGTCAAAGGCTTGTTGGCGCGCCGGAGCGACGCCCAGCGCGCCGCCTGCCGCGAGTTGTGCCGCCAGAACTTCACCTGGGAAGAAACCATGAAGGTGTTTGACGAGGTCTACGCAGCCCTGGCTTGATCCAGCCAAGGTGCGTCGCAAGCTCAGAGTTTAGACACCACCCACTTGAACTTTCCTCCCGCTTCACGCGGAATGCGCGGCGTCAGCGTTAGCGTCACCTGCAGGTCCGGCCCGAACACTTCGCGCAGGCGGGTCTGAACCGCTGGCAGGCAAGCCCGCACGCGCTCGTCGGGCCCTTCCGGCTCCACCAGCAGCTCCAGCCGATCCAGGGCATGCTGGATGATCTGGCAGGCGCCAAAGCCCTCGCCGGCCAACAGGGCGTGGTTGGCCATCACCGGCGAGAGGAAGTCGCCGTTGGTGCGGCGCAGCATGTCGTGCCGTCGGCCCTCGATGCGCCCGGCCACCGGGAACAGGTGTGGGACGGTGGTTGGCTCGGGCGAGTAGTCGCCCAGTACGTCCGTCGTGCGGTAGCGGATCAGCGGCATGGCCTCGTTGATCAACGAGGTGCCGATCAGGCAGCCCTCCCCGTCCACCTCCACGACACTGTAGCCGGGCAGGAAGTGGGTGTCGCGGCGCTCGTCCACCCAGGCACCCAGGGCCACGCGCTCTGCCATGCCGTAGTGCGCGATCACCGGGCTGTCCGGGAAGGCCCGGCGAATACGTGTCCATTGGCTTTCCAGGACCGCCTCTGAACCCAGCAGGATGGCCCGGGGATGTCGCAGTTGCCCCACCCGGCCCTCCTCCTCCAGCAGGCGGGCGAAGCGCTCGACCGCGTGGGGATATCCGTGCAAAAATGAGTAGGGACAGGCATTCATGGCCTGGATGATCTGCGGCAGCTCCTGCGCCTCCAGTCGGTTGATGTTCACGCGCAGGGCCTTTTGGGATGGCAAGTCCTGCCACAGCCCATCGCCCTCGAAAATGCCTCGCAGTTCGATGCGACCCGCGCCGGGATGAAATCCCACCCGCTTCCATTGGTAGTGGATGGCGGCCCGCTCCCGGGCGGCGGCTTGGGCGTCTACCCACAGCGTCAAGGGGGAACCCGTGGTGCCGCTGGTGCTGACCGTACCCAATTTCAGCGGATCCAGGCCGCGCCGCAGCATGCGCGACCCCTGGGCACGGACATCGTCCTTGCTCACAATGGGAAAGCACTCCAGGTCCCGCAAGGACCGCAAATCCCGCGGGTGCACGCCCGCTCGATCATAAGTCTCGCGGTAGAAGTCCGTCTTGTCATAGGCCAGTTGGACGAGCTGCTGCAAGTGGACCAGCTGCTGATGCCGGATTTCGTCTACGGACAGGGATTCCAGCTCTCCCAAGCGACGCAGGAAGGCGCGATAGGGCGCCTCAAACGGGTTCAGGGCGATGGGCACGCGGTGCAGCATGTTGCGCAGGAAGGGCTTCAGCATGGGGGGGCCTTTCCGCTCCTTGTTGGAATCTGGAGTATCGGCATCGCGGACAGCTGGTCCACCGGGGCCAAAGGTAGAATGGTGCCATTGGGTCACAGCCAAGCCGCGCGAGGCGACCTTCAGGCCTCGCGCACTCCCAGGGAGCGATAGAGCGCCAGCAGGGGCTCCAGGCCGGAGGCATCCGGCAGTTCGCGCAGGCGGGAGCGTTCGCCCAGCGGATCTCCCAGCATGCGCCGGGTCACGGCTTCCAGGTCATCCAGCGAGCGATTGGCAAACAGCCGACAACCCTCCGGCCGCCGCACCACGTCGCTGGTCAGCACAGGCACGCCGGCATGCAGCGCCTCGCGGATGGAAAGGGCATCGCCATCCGTGTTGGTGGGACGCACCAGCAGGGTGCTGCGCTTGATCACTGGGTAGAAGGGCGCGGGCACCGTGTTGAGCAACAGGCGCCCCTCCACTCCCAGTTCCCGGGCCCGCCGCCGAATGCCCGCCAAGTAGGCCGGATCATTGTCTTTGGCCAGGTAGAACACCAATCCCGTCTCCGGCCGGTCGGCAAGCCGGCCCAACAATTCCACGCACAGGTCCAAGCCGTAGAGTTCCGCCCCGTCCCGCTGCACCAGGCTGGCCCCGTTGGCGCACAGCACGTGCGGAAAGCGGGCCAGGAAGGCGGCCGTCTCCGGCCCGGGCTCGCCGTCCTCCTCCGCCGTGGGCGGCAGAAAAGGGCAGATGTCCACCGCGCGGCTGGTGACACCCTGTTCACGAAGGAAGGCCGCATCCCCCGCCTTGACACAGACCACAACCTCAAACGAGCTGTATACGCGGGCTACCAACTCCCGCGGATGCGCCAGGAAACTGGGTCTCACATCCCCATGAAGGGTAAAGACACTGCGGTGGCCGGCCAGTAGGCTGCGATGAAAGCGCGCCAACCGAACCTTGGCCGGAAAACCAGGTACATGGTAGTGGACGACCGTGCCTGGCCGTTGAAACAGCAGTTTCCAGGGAACCCGCTGGAGCCGTGTGCGGCGCACCCCATGTTCCGGATCCTCTGAGGCCGACAGGCTCCAGAAGCGATTCGTCACGCCCCGCTGGTCCAAATGCAGCTTCAAGCGGGCCAAATGCATGGAGACACCACCGATGGGCGGGGGGAAGGGACCAACCTGGATCAGCACCACGCCCTCCGACAGCGCGTCCGCCCGGCTCTTTGTAGAGTCGGAGGAAAGGGAGTTGCATCACGGAGCGGCGGCGGCGCGCTTCCGATCATCCCTCGCCTCGCTCGGGAAGGGGGCCCTGGCGGCTGAATCGCTGCTGGTAGGTCTTCCACAACACCTTGGGTTCCGGAAACCGCATCATATCCCGCAAGCCGCCAAACAGCAGGTGCGGAAGGTCCACGCCCCAGCCCAGGTTGGTTTCAATGGCCACCGGGCCATCCACACTCAGGGCGATATCCCACCCCAGGTGCCGATAGAATGGCAGACGTTCCGCGGCTTCCAGGACAAATGCGCTGATCTCCGACCACGCCTCCACCCGATTGCCTTCGAAGACAAACCCAGATTCCGGATGACTGCGGTACGTGGTGTTCCATTGATTGAATGCAACGGGCAGATAGTGGCCGTCCAGGCTGTCCACACCCGCCACCAGCCCATCCTGACAAAAGTTGTCCACCACTTTGCTTCCCGTGCCGATGCGAAGGGAGCTGTAAAGGATGCGGGCCCGTCCCTTGACGCATTCTGTGGCGATTCGAAACGTGTTGACGGAACTGGCATGGATGCGATTGATCTCTTCTCTCTGCACCAACCCGCGTTCCAGGATCATGTCCGTCATTTGGCAGCGTCGCAGCAGGTCTTCCCCTTTCATGGGACCACCGCCCGAATCCTGCATGATTCCCGACTCCGACACATCCAGGGCCAGCACACCCTGACCTCCCTTGCCGTCCTCGGGTTTGATGAACACGCGGCGCCCTCGTTGCCGGTCCACCAGCTGCAGAAAGCCCGCCTCGTCCACGCGGTGCATCTGCGCGTCATAAAGAGCGCCTTTCAGGCTGAACCCCACGGGCTGGGCCCGCCGAATGCCCACCGAATCGAACAGCAGCGAGCAGGCAATTTTGTTGCTGATCACATTGGCCAAGGGAGAGGCGTTGTACAGTGGAAAATAGAGCGTGAAGAACACATACTCGGGCACATACTGGCGCAGCTGCTCGTCCGTCAGCAGCCGGTCACGGCGATACAACCCATAGCGATAGTAGAAAAAGGGCTCGCACCGCCAATAATCGCGGCTCACCTGCAATTCATGGCGGATCTGGCCCGCTTCCTTGCGGTCGGTGGCTGAAGCGAACTCCCGCAATGCCCGAATGGTGCGGGCATTGGTTACCGGGAAGCGGCGGTTGTAGAATAGATGCTGCTGGGCATCGCGCACCCGATGCCATGCGGAAGCCAACGGTCGTCGCAGCTTGTTCATGTTGCAGATGACTCGGTTTGTTGTTTCACCCAAAGGCCTGATGATGCGTAAACACTCACCAATATCCAGAACGTGAAGCAGCTGATGCTGTTGAAGTAGATGAAGTCCGTCAACATGTTGACCAGGAAGACCACCACACTGGCCAGCGACGCGACTTGCATGCGGCGCCAGTCGGGATCCTCAGCCGGTTCGCGCTTTCCACCCCACAAGGCCGACACGAGCACGCCGAAAAAGGCTAGGAAGAGCGGGATTCCGCCAAAAACGGCCATCTGTAGAAAGCTGTTGTGCGGATGCACCAAGTTGACGTCGGATTGGGAGTGGAAGTACAGCATTTCGAGGAAGCTGAATTCGCTCATCCCGATGCCCGTCAAGGGGTAGTCTGCCAGCATGCTCAGGCTGCTGCGCAGCAACTCCAGCCGATTGAAGTCGGTGCTTTCCTGGAAGCGGGCCAGGATGGGTTCCAGGAGCCCCACCTGGGCCAGCACGGCGGTCAGCACGGCCGCCGACACGACGCCCACAATGGCAAAAGTCTTGCGCGAGCGCAGGCCCAGCCCACCGTACACCAACAGGCCCACGGCCAAGGCGACCAGACTGCCGCGCGAGAGCGCCAGGAACACCACCGCGGCCCCCGTGGCCGCTGCCAATCCGCAGACAATCCGGCCCAACGTAGAACGTAGAGCCCCGGCGGCCCCCAGGAACAGGGGGGTCAGGGCAGCGAACATGGAGGCGCTGATGTTTTTGTTGCTGAACATGAAGGTGGTGTCCAGCGTGGCCTCGCGCAGGGTGTTGGCATCCAGCACGGCATCATCGGAGCGCAAGCCGGCGGCCACCCAGTTCTTGGCAACCATCAAACCCAGTGGGAGGGCCACCAGAGCCAGCGCGATCAATGCCGTCTCCAGCCGGTCGCGGCGATCCAGGCTGCGCGTTCCCACCAGGAAAATCAGGAAGGGATCAACGCAAAAGAGCTGAAACTTGGAAAGACCGGCCTCCATCACGTCCGGATGAACGGCCACATTCACGGCAAACAGCAGCATCCACACGAAGAACAGGACCAGGGTGCGGGATTGACCTTCGGGCGGGTCCCGATTGATGGCCATGCGGATCAGAGCCGCGATGGCCAAGCCCAGCAGCAACAGATCGGAGTAGCCCACGCGCAGACCCAACAGGGTGTTGGCGCCGTACCCCAGGGCCCCGAACACGAAGCCTTCCGCTGCCAGCAGCAGGCCCAGAAAGAGGTGGTCCAGTTTGAGCAGAATGAACAGACCCAGCAGCAGCGCGCCCAGAATGGGATAGAGATAGGCGAGGTTCAGGACCAGGGCGCCTACCAGGGCCGTGATAGTGAGGAGGGCGGCGAGGACCTTCATGGGCGAAGCCCGCTCACCGGGCCTGCATGCGCCGGTAGAGCCAGTCTGGAATCCGGTGTTTGCGCCCGTTGAGGACCACGCCGGCGAAGTTGCCGCTGCCTTGAAGAATCTCGCCAGCCTTGAGGGCCAGCTCCACCTTGGTGGACGCGTGCTTCACCACCAGGTAGATGGCGTTCAATTGGCGGCTCAGCACATAGGTCTCGTAGTGGCTGTGGACCGGCGGACAGTCGAAGACCACGAATTCCCAGGGATTGAACAAGCGCGTCTCCACGCGGTAGCGCGTGATCGAGGCCACCAAATCCAGCGGACCATTGGGACCATGTCCCACGGGGAGGTAATCCACACCCTCGATGCGGTTGGACACGACGAAGGGGGCCAAACTGGGGCCCGGGTTCTGGAAATAGGCCGCCAGGGTGTGGTCCGCCGGGAGGCCCAGCCGGGCCGGGTCCGTGCAGGTGAAATCCACCAACAGCACTTGGCGATTATCCGGCGCTTCACTGCGGAAGACACCAAAATGCTTGGCCAGGTTGCGGGCGAAGGAATGGCTGACGTAGGAGGCACCGTCCCCACTGTAGGCCGTGGTGAATCCGACCAAACTGTGATTGTGCTGGATCACGTGATCCACCAGCCCAATGAACTCGCGGTCGATGGAATCAAATTCGCCGGTTTCCGGACTTGTCACGGGCGGGAAAGGCCCGGTCGGTGCGGCGGCCTGTTTCTCATCTACCTTTTTCAAGGCGTCGCGATAGACGGACATGGCGGACTCCGCTAGTTTCGTTTCTGCCGGATTGTGCAGATCACTGGGGCACCCAGGCTATCCTCCACGGCCTGGGCCGTCTCGAACACGCCCGAGCTCAGCTCCAGCACGTAGGCCAGGGTGATGGAAGCAAGCAGGGACATGAAGAACACGATGGCCGTCTGCAACACTCGGCGCGGAGCCACCGGTTGCTGCGGAACCAGCGCCGGATTGATCATCTCAAGGGTCTGATTGGCCCGGTCCCCGATCACCGACAAGTCATACTCGCTTTGTTGACGGTACAGCACGCGGAGCAGGTCGTTGACTCCTTCGCGATACTGCAACAGCGCACCCAGGCGGGAATTGACCTCCGGAAAGCGGGTCAGGTCCGCCTCGTTCCGCCGCAGCTTCTCGAGGAGCACGCGGGTCTTCTGCTCCACCAGTTGCAGCTGTTGGCCTGCCGCAGCGGCGCTGGAGGCCATCACTTGGAAAAACTCTTCCCTTACGGCGGACAGGCTGGTCACCAGGGCTTGAAGCTCCACGCTGTCATCGCTGTAGGTGCCCTGTAACGAGCGCTGCCGATCCTGCAAGGCCACGAAACGTTCCTGGATGCTCCTCAGCACGGAGTTGTCATCGGGCAATGCGATGTGGCTGATGTCCGGCTTGCGGGCCAGGAAATCGGCATAGCGCGCGGCCACCAGTTGTTGTTCCAGAATGCGCTGTTGCAACTCCCGCTGTTGGTTCTGCAGCAGGCTGTTGGTATCCACCAACACGGCGATTTGCCGATCCGAACTGTAGACCTGGGAGGAGAGTTGCACCTCGTTCACCAAGAGGTTGATCGAGTCCAAATCGGCGCGCGTGGCCTGGATCTTGTCTTGCAGCATGCCCGTGGCACCCGGATCGCGCTGGGACTTCAGCTCCTGCTGGGCCTGAACCAGATTGTTGAGAAAGCGACTGGCCTCTTCCGGATCCTGGGAACGGTACTTCACCTCAATGATGGTGGTGTTCCGCTTGGGAAGTCCGCTGATCTTGCCGCGAATGGCCCCCACCGTGCGCAGCCGCTCTTTGGGATCCATTGCCGCATAGCGTTCGGGATAGGTCAGTTCGTAGGTTTTCTCCAACACGGCGCTGGACAGCAGGTACTCCGTTTCCGAGTTCATGGTCTCCCTTAGGGAGATGCTGCCCAGGCTGCGGTCCTTCTCCGTCAACCGGATGTTGGACGTGGTGTTGAACACGATTCCAACTTGGGCTTCGAAGACGTCCGGCGCGCGCAGCATGAGCAGGGCCGTGATGGCCGTGCTGACCAGCACAATGGCAACGATCAACCGAAAGTGCTTGAAAAGGATGATGAGGAAGTCCAACGTGGAGAACGAGGACCGTTTTGCCAGAGTGGCCATTAGTTGTTCCCCTCTATCGTCCAGTAGTAGCGACCACGCAGATAGGTGTCGATGGGGGGAAGGAAGACGTTGACGTAGTCCCGCACAAACTGTCCCACTTCCGTGATCAGGCGGCGCGGCACGATGACAATGTCGAAGCTGTCGATCTGTTCCATGGAGATTTTCAACAGCTCGTTTGGATCTTCCGAAGTGATGTCCAGCAAGCGGATGCGCTTGTGCCCATCGCCCATTTCGTCAATGACGACCAAACTGCGCAGCTCTGCGCCCGCCGTCGGTCCGCCGGCCATGGCCAGCAATTGGATGACGTTGAGCGTCGATTCGCTCTCCACCATGCCCGGCTTGTTCACCTCACCAAACACATAGAGGCGGTGCGGGGCCATTTGAGCCACGTTCACGAAGACGAGCGGATCGCGAAACTGATGGGCGAACGCGCGTTCCGCCTCCTGCTGCAGAAAGGGGATCGTCTTGCCAGCCACATCTACTTCACCCAGATAGGGCAGGGAAACCCGGCCATCCGGGCGGACCACGACCATCAGCCGGCTGTCATCCTGGCCAGCCACTTGCAGACTGAGTTGATCCCCGAACCGGATCAGGTAGGGCTGATCCAGCGACACCTCCGCCAAGGGGCCTGGAGCCAGAGCCTCAGACTCCTGGGGCTGCGGCGCCGCGGCCTCCAGGGTCTTGCGGGATTTGATTGCGCAAGAACTGAGACCCAAACCCACCAGGATCAAGGCCAGCGATAGAGCAATTCGTCGTGTGAGCATTGTGGCTCCCACCCTCGGTTGTTGGTCATGCTTTCCAGGGGGGCACTGACTTTGCCGCATCAACTGTGACAATGTAGTACTGTCGGTGTTGCATGTCCCCATACGCAAAGCTACCCCGGTTCGGCCATCAGATCCTATCGGCGGGGGATCGATGTAAATCCAGTTTTCAACTCCATTCGCCTCAGGGAACGACAGACCAAGGACTCGTGGCAAATGGCATGAACCTCAAGGTATCTACATTTCCCCCCAGGTCAACAGCATCCACGAGCATGCCCGTAATTGTGGAACTATCTGCTGTGCCAAAGTAGCATCCCGTCACATCAATAGTCCGCGGTGGTGTATACTCAGCGGCATCCGGCAGATACCGAAACGCGATCGGCGTGTTAATGAAATTCAATTCGTCGAAGTCGGTCACCAACGCAAAGGCATGCAGTTGCACGCCATTTGTCATATCCTGGAATTGTACGCGATACAAATCGGTTGACGACGTGTACACGTAACGACAGCCGTAAATGCAGTTTTTAAAAGTGCTGTACTCAAGCCGACCCATTCCATGCGACAAGTACATACCAATGCTGCAATCCTGCACGAGGGCGTTCCGTATGGTGATCGAACAATTATTTAGCTGGATCCCATTTTCAAATCCCTGTATCTGCAAGTCGTCAACAACGAGTGCAGAACCGTCAATGGCATCCAAACCCGCGCCGGTTCGTCCAGTGGATCGCAGTGAAACCCGTTGAACAAGTCCGCCCGTGGGTGAGCTGATTTTTAACGGCAGAGCAGAGTTAGACGCCGTGAATCCATCCACTTGCGGGCTTCCGCCTTGGAGCCACAAGGCCGGGTTTCCGCCATTGGCCTGCAAATCTTCTATCTGACAGCTGATCCCATCACTCGGACTGACAATGAAGGACCAATCCAATTCGGCCGAATTTCGAGCTGCCATCTCGACCGGGCCATCAACAACCAGATTGCCTCGCACTTGCAGTGTGCTGTTGTTGGCGAAAATGAGCTTGGTGCCCGGCAAAAGGGTTAGCGAAACGTTGGCAGGAATCAACACGCTGTTCTCCAGCACGATGTCGCTGTTGGCGGGCGGAGCCAAGTCTTCCGTGATGGAATCCGGGAAGCTCCAGGAGACTCGATTTTCCCCCTCATCGTCACTGCAGGAGCAACCCAACAGGGGAAGCAGCAGCAGCATTCGGGTCAACTTTCGGATCATGGCAGGGTCTCCGCCGCTTTCGTGGTGGTGAACAGCGGGATACTCAACAAGGTCCCGCGCTGAATGATGTCGGGGTTCGTCAAACTTGGATTCAATTGCATCACGACCTGAACCATGTCCCAGCTGGCTTGGCCATAGCGGCGCTGCAAGATGTAGGAGATGGACTCGCCTGGCCCCACCAGCACAGTCTCTGTCTTCCAATCGGTGGCCAGCTTCGACCCGGTTGCCGGGTGCGATGACTGCGCTCGCACGAGCTGCTCCTCCGGCACGGCGGGCGGAGCCTCAACCCGCGCTTGCGGAGCGGGGGCCGATTCAGGGACCGGCACTGCCGCCTGGATAGGCTGATCCTCCGCCACCAGCCCGGGCTCATCCCCGACAACCGCGGGACGGGAATCCACTGGGCCGGACGCAATCGGTGCCGGGTCCGGCGCTCGATCCCACCTGAGCACCAGCACCACGCTGAGACCGGCCAGCGCCAGACCCAGGACTGCCGCCACGCCCTTCCAAGAAAGCCATCCCGCGGACGCGGCTGCCGGGGCCCGCAGGCCGCCCGCCACTTCCCCGTGGCTGCTGAATTCCGTTTCCAGCACGTGTCGCACCATCTCTTCGCTCACTCGGCGCTTGGAGGCCAGGGCCGCCTGAAGCAGGGCCACACTGCAGACTTGGTTGATCAGGCGCGGAATGCCGCGGGTGGCGCCGTGGATCAGTCTCAGGGCGGCGGGTTGGAAGATCGAGGCGTCGGCAGCGCCGGCCACCCGCAGGCGGTGCTGGATGTACTCCTCCGTCTCCGCGGGCTTCAGGGCCCCCAAATGGTAGCGGATGGCCACCCGCTGATTGAGCTGTTGCAGTTTGGGGCTGTTTAGCACGCCACCGAACTCGGGCTGCCCGGCGAACACGATCTGCAACAGCTTGCGCGAATAGGTCTCGAGGTTGGACAGCAGCCGGATCTCCTCCAGCGTATCCTCGCTCAGGTTCTGCGCTTCATCGATGATGATGACCACTTCGTGGCCGGCATCGGAAGATTGCAACAGGAAGGAGTTCAGGGCCCGGATGCACTCCACCTTCTGCTCCGGTGGATCCTCCACGCCCAAATCGTAGAGGACGAAGCGGAGCAACTCCAGGAAGCTGACTTTGCTGTTGTAGAGGAAGGCGTGTTTCCAATTGGCATCCAACTGGTCCAGCAGGGCATTCAGCAGGGTGGTTTTCCCCGCCCCCACTTCTCCCGTAAGCGCCATGAAACCCTTGCGTTGTTTCAGTCCGAAGACCAAATGGGCCAGCGCCTCTTCGTGACCTTCGGAATTGAAAAAGAAGCGGGCATCGCTGGTGACGGAGAAGGGGTCCTCTGCCAAGTTGAAGTAGTTGTTCACCATGGTTGTCCTCCCTTCCTCCGTGGGCAGGCAATGTGTCTCATTTCCGGCAGCTTGCCAACTGGCCCGTCCGCGAAGAACGCCTTCAAACTATCGGTCGCCTCCGACGCTCAGTTCAACAGCTTGTCGCCAAAAACTACGACCGGGGCCTTCCTATCTTGCAGCTTGCCTTGCGTCCCAGACTCTGACGGTTTCGGTTGAAGTCCACAAGAAAGGACCCCGCATGTCGCTCAAGCGCGTGTTCACGGACACCCTGCTCTTCTCCATGGCCAACATGGGCGGACGGGTGCTGGGCATGCTCCTGGTCCCGTTGTATGTCCAATACATCAACCCCGACGACTACGGCAAGATGGACATGCTGCAGGTGGTCATCACCATCGTCAGTCTGCTGGTTGTTGCCGGCATCCCATCTGCGCTGTTTCGCTTCTATCATAGTATGCCGGAATCAGAACGTCCCGTGCTAGTGAATACAGGTTTGTTTGGAATCATGTTGCTGGTTCTCCCCGTATCCCTGGGATTGTGGCTAGCGGCGCCCGGCCTGTCGCAGGCTTTCTTTCAATTTGAGCATGCGTCCCTCTACATGCGGTTGATGATCGGAACCATGGCGCTGACCTTGCCGACGGATTATCTAAGTGGCCTGTTGATGCTGAAAGGGGAAACGCGTCGCTACGTAACGGTCAAGCTCGGCTATACGGTGATCTCACTGGTCCTGAACATCGTGTTTGTCGCTGGATTCAAGTGGGGCATTCTGGGCCTGTTGGCCTCCGCTCTGGTCTCCCTGGTGCCCAAGCTCGGTGTGCTAATCTGGTTTCTGGGCAAGGATTTGCGCTTTCAGATCGACCGCGTAATCCTGAGGCGCATCTTGCGCTTTGGGGCGCCTTTGATCATGGCCAGCATTTCCGGCTGGATCCTCAGCTCCAGTGATCGATTCTTCCTCAAGCACTACAGCACCTACGAGCAGATCGGCCTCTATTCCATCGCTTACAAGTTCGCCGGCGGGTTGAACTTCATGGTCATCTCGCCGGTGATTGCCGCCTGGACGCGCACGGCCTTCGAATATCAAACGAGTCCGGATTTGCCGGCGATGTTCAAGCGCATCACGCGGGTGTTTCTATCCATCGGCCTGTTGATCATCGTCTGCAGTTCGGCATTGATACCCGAAGCGCTGGTGGTGTTGACCAACCCCAAGTACTACGGAGCTTATCTGGCATACCCGGCGTTGATCGCCTCTTTTGTGGCCTTCGGACTCAACCGGATGTTCGAAATCCCGTTGCAATTGGTCAATCGCAGCGCACTGTCCGGTGTGCTGGGATCCTGCGCCATGCTGTTCAATCTGGTCTTCAACATCCTGTTGATTCCCCGCTATGGAATTCTGGGCGCCGCGCTATCCACCTTCATGTCCTATATCCTGAACAACCTGGTGTTTTACTACTTCGTCAAGAAATACAACCCCATGCCTTATCCGATGGCTGCGGCACTGGGGCTCAGTCTGGTTGGACTGGGCGTGGTGCTGGTGACCCTGCTACCGGCGCTGGCCTTGGGAATATGGGCCAAGCTGCCCCTGCTGCTCGGATTTGGGGGATTGGTGCTGCTGTGGAATCGTGAGGAATGGCACCGCTTTCCACCGGCCTGGCTGGCCCTGCGCCGCAAACTGAAACTCGCTGCCTGACCCATCCGTGGCTCGTGGGCTCGACTGGCGTCCGGGGGTGGAGTCCTTCCTCGTTTACAGAGCCGGTTCCACCGTCGCTTGACCTGCCTGGACCGCCTGATCCAGCAGGATGGACAGGCGCGTGCCCCACAGGGCTTCCGCACCCAACATCAGGTCGGAACGGCGCCCGCCCAGCAGAGCCTCCCATTCGCGAAACTGCGCCACTTGCCCCTTGTCCTGCTCGGCTAGTTTGTGAACTTCACTTGATTCACCTTTGTGAATACTCAAGCTGAGGAAGTCATCCAGCACAAAGCTGGCTCCTCCCTGATGCACTTCCAACCGCTCTTTGGGCAGGCTCTTCGCGCCGATGCTCAGGTACTGGATGGCACCCAAGCTGCCATCCGGGAAGGCCAGGTTGACGATCCAGTTGTCCGTGGTGGACAATGGCCCGCCCGCGGGGAGTTGCTCGATGCTCATGCGCTGGGGCGGCGCTCCGGCCAGAAAGCACAGAGTATCCAAAAAATGACAAAGCTCGCCCCGCAAGCGGCCCCCACCCCGGTTCCGGTCTTGGGTCCAGTGCCCGGCGGGAATCGCCCCGGCATTCACACGGTAGGTGGCCAGGAAAGGGGCCCCCAAGGCCCGCAGCTGGCGCTGGATCTGCCGGACGTGCGGGCTGTAGCGCCGGTTGTGCCCCACACTGCACGACAATCCCGATTCCTGGGCCAATGACTCCAGCAGAGCGCAATCCTCCAGAGTCAAGGCGGCCGGCTTTTCCACCAAAACATGCTTGCCGGCCCGGAGCGCCCGGGCGGCGATCTCCGCATGGCTGTCATGCTGGGAACAGACAATCACGGCATCGACATCCGGCTGGCCCAGCATCTGGTCCACGTCCGTGCCGGACCAGGCCACTTTTGTCGCCTCTTGGATCCTTGTGGCGGACAGGGGTGTGCGGTTGCAGGCGGCCACGAAAGCCAGTTCACTGGACTGGCTCAGGTACTTCAGATAGGTCAGCTTGGCAAAGCCGCCGGTACCCACCACGGCCACGCCTCGTGCCTTGATGGCACGGGGGGTGGATTCAAGCCGAACGGCACGGGCCGGCGATGGATTTCCTGGATAAGAAAGCAAGGCGCCCACTGCCAGCTCGGTGCCGCCCATCAGGGTGCGGAAGGCCGTGCGGGCCTCACTCAGCGGGTGTCGATGGGTAATCAGATCGCCCAACCCCAACTTGCCCTGGGCCTCAAGCTCCAGGACGGCCTGGAGATTGCGGTTCTCCGTCCACCGGACAAAAGAGAGCGGATAATCCCGCCCCTCCTTTTCATAGGCAGGATCATACCTGCCGGGCCCGTAGGAACAGGCAATGGTGAACTCGATCTCCTTCTGGTAGAAAGGTGCGCGGGGAATCTCCATCGGCACAGCCCCCACAACCACAACTCGCCCCTTCTTGCGCGTCAATTCCATGGCTTGAACTACTGGGCCCGAGTTCTTCGTGGCCGCACAGATCAAGGTGGCATCCACGCCATGGAAGCCGGTCAATGAAGCCGCACAGGCCGTGAGCGCGGGATCATCCGGATCAAAGACGTGTGAATGGCCCAGCTTGGCCAGGAACTCGCGCTTGCGTTCGTCCGGGTCCACACCGATCACAGTGCAGCCGTTGGCAGCCAACAATTTCGCTGTGATCATCCCGATCAACCCCAACCCACTGACCAGCACCACTTCCCCGAGCTGCGGGGCGGCCTGGCGCACGCCCTGGAGGGCAATGGAAGCCACCGTGGTCATGGCGGCCACATCCAATTCCACCGAGTCCGGCACCAGGCATGTCAACAGACGTGGGACAGCGACCCATTCGGCGTGAACGGCCAAATCGGAGCCCGCACAGGCCACCCGATCCCCCGGTTTCAGATCCGTCACACCAGGCCCCACTTCCCTCACCACACCCGCCAGGGAATATCCCGTCTGGCGTGCGGTATGGTTCGCGGTCTCAAGTTGCGCCTCCAGGGACTGTCGCCCTTCAAACAGGACCTTGCGCACACCTTTGATCAGGCGATCCGGCTTTTGGATCACCTGTTCCAACAGGGATGGTGCTTTTTCCGAACGTGACAGGGCGGCTGTTTCCGTTCCCGCGCTGATCAGCGACCAAGCGGTCTCCACCAAGACCTCGCCCGGTTGCAGGACTGGGGCCGGCAACTCGCGCACTTCGATTTGACCGCTGTATAAGACGACAACAGATTTCATGTCCCATTCCCAAGTTCGGCGCCGGCCATCGCCAGCACTTCCATGCGTAGAACATCGGCAAATGGTCCACCGTAATCAATCCGCCACCACCGCCCGAGGACGTCAATCCCCACTGACAAGACGCCGATAGGTGGAAGCGGCCCGCTCTTCGTGCTATGTTGCAGGCCACTCAGCGGTTTCGGCCGCGCGCGACGTATTCCAATCAACCAAGGGTTCTGCATGACACGCAACGTGAAGCAAGCTGCTCGTCAATTGCTTCAAGTCCTTCCCTATTCAATCCGGAATTACAACCGGTACGTGGGCCACTTCTCCGGCCTGCTCCACCAGTTGTCCTTGTTGAGCGAAACAGCTCTGCGCGATTGGCAGTTCGAACGATTTCGCAGTCTGGCGGAACGCGCCTACCAGCACAGCCCATTCTATCGTGAACTGTATGACCGAGCCGGAACCCCGCCCCAAATCCTGCGTCATCCAGATGATATCCAGCGACTTCCGCTTATCGACAAAGACTTGGTGCGGGCGAACTCCAAGCGACTGGTTCTGCAAGGGGTGCCTCAAGGCCGGCTTTCCGCCGTCATGACCAGCGGCACGAATGGCAGTCCCCTGACCTTGTATGTGGATGCCGCCGCCGCTGGAGCTGAAATGGCGGCTATCGTCCATCAGTGGGAACGGGTCGGCTATCGGTCCGAGATGGGGCGGATTGAGTTTCGAGGCCGGGTGGACGGACCCGAGCTGGTGGTCCATTTTCCGCGCGAACGAATCCTCAGGGTGAACATCAATCGTCTGAACCCCGCCAACATGCCGGCGTTGCTTCAACAGATCCAGGCATGTTCCTACGCCTTCTATCACGGCTATCCCTCTGCCCTGGAGCGCTTCGCCCGTCTGCTGGAACAGACCACCCAAGCGGGAACACTCCGACCCCCGCTGGCCATTCTCTTGGCCAGCGAAATGGTGTTTCCCCGCCAGCTGGAGTTGCTCGCCAGTGTGTTCCCCCATTCCCGTTTGTTCGCCCATTATGGCCAAGCCGAACGGGTCGCGCTGGGCGCCTGGGTTGGGCACAGCCGGTCTTACCACTTCCTTCCGGGCTATGCCATTGTGGAGCAAGACGAAGCGGGGCGGCTGATCGGCAGTTCGCTGGTGAACGAAGTGATGCCCTTGCTGCGGTATCGCACGACGGACGTTGTCAGCGGCTTCCATCCCCACCCCATGGGGACTTCCCACCTGTTCCCGGTGGTGGAGAGCATCGAGGGCCGTTTGGAAGACCAATTGTGCACGCCAGCGGGAGACTTCGTGTCCCCAGCGCGCGTGACCTTTCCGTTCAAGGAAGGCAGCAGCTATTCGGCTTGCAAGTTGATCCAGCATACGCCTGACCGGTTGGAACTCGTGATGGAATCCTCCCGGCCCGCAGCAGAGCTTCAGCACGAATTTGAAGACATCACGGCGAAGCTGAGAGGAGTCTTCGGGCCGGCCATGCATTTCCAGCTAACCCAAGTGCAGGAGATTCCGCGGCTGCCCAGTGGTAAGTTCAAATGGGTGGAGTCCCGTGTGTAGACAGCTGGCCACCACAAATGCGCCAAGCAGCACGGCGGACCGATTTTGTACAAAGGCGGTGGCCCTGGTGGCGGGGCAGAAGAAACAACTGTTCAATGCGATGCGGGCAACCGGTCGCCAGTCAGGGAAAGGGCAACATGCGCATCCTGGTCACCGGCGCAGCCGGCTTCATCGGCTACCATCTCAGTCAGTCGCTTCTGCAGGACGGACACAAGGTCATCGGGCTTGACATCGTCAACGACTACTACGACCCGCGGCTCAAGGAGGATCGTCTCGCGCGCCTAGCCGAATTCCCCGACTTCAAGTTGGAACGCCGGGACGTGGCGGACTTGGCGGCACTGGAGCGCGTGTTTCTGGTCCACAAGCCGGAGCGAGTGGTTCATCTGGCGGCCCAGGCTGGTGTTCGTTACAGCATCAGCCATCCTCATGTCTACGGCGACAGCAACCTGACCGGATTCCTCAACATCCTGGAGTGCTGCCGACACACGCCGGGTGTGCAAGGCCTGGTCTATGCCTCCAGTTCCTCCGTCTACGGAGGCAACACCAAGATTCCCTTCTCCGTCGAGGATCGGGTGGATCAACCCCTCAGCCTCTACGCGGCCACCAAGAAGGCCAATGAGCTGATGGCCCACACCTACTCACACTTGTACAAGATGCACACGACGGGCCTGCGATTTTTCACGGTCTACGGACCCTGGGGCCGGCCGGACATGGCGCTGTTCTTGTTCACCAAGGCCATCCTGGCCGGCGAGCCGATCCGCGTGTTCAACCACGGCGACATGCGGCGGGACTTCACCTACGTGGACGACATCGTGGCCGGAATTCGAGCGGCGATCGACAAAAACCACCGCTGCGAAATCTTCAATCTGGGCAATCACAAGAGCGAGAAGCTGACGGATTTCATTGATCTGATCGAAGGCTATCTGGGACGCAAAGCCGAGCGACTGCTGGAGCCCATGCAGCCCGGAGACGTGCCGGCCAGTTACGCCGACATCGAGCACTCCCGGGAAGGACTGGGCTTCGAGCCCACTACCGATATCAACGTCGGCATCAAGCGCTTTTTGGACTGGTACGTGGACTACTACAAGGAGAAGATCTGAGCATGCGCATCGTCGCTGTGGTGGGCGCTCGCCCCAACTTCATGAAGGTGGCCCCGCTGGCCCGGGCATTTGCGGGCAGTCCGCTGGACTTCAAGATCGTCCACACCGGCCAGCACTACGATCAAGCCATGAGCCAGAGCTTTTTCGACGAGCTGGACATTCCGCACCCGGACCTGAACCTCGGAGTGGGTAGCGGCAGCCACGCCCTGCAGACGGCGGAGATCATGAAGCGCTTCGAGCCGGCCTGTCTGGAACTAAAGCCAGACTGGGTGCTGGTGGTGGGCGACGTGAACTCCACCGCGGCCTGCAGCCTGGTGGCCAGCAAGCTGGGGATCGGCGTCTGCCACGTGGAGGCCGGACTGCGCAGCTGGGACCGCAGCATGCCCGAGGAGATCAACCGGCTGGTGACCGACGTGATCAGCGACCTCTTGCTCACCACCTGTGACGAGGCGGACCGCAACCTGCTGGCCGAGGGCATTCCGGCTGAGAAGATCCACATGGTGGGCAACACCATGATCGACACGCTGGCCCACATGCTGCCCAAAGCCGCCCAGCGCGGCATGCCCGCACGCTTCGACCAACACCCGGGTGGCTACGGCGTGGTGACCCTGCACCGGCCCAGCAACGTGGACAACCCGGCGATTCTGGCCGACCTGCTGGGCACGCTGGAGATCGTCCAGCGCGAGCTGCCGCTGATCTTCGCCATCCATCCGCGCACGCGCAAGAACATCACGGCCTGCGGGCTCGAAGGCCGGTTGGCGGCCATGGACAACCTGCAACTCTGCGATCCGCTCTCGTACCTGGACTTCCTGGACCTCTACCGGCAGTCCCGCCTGGTGCTGACGGATTCGGGCGGCATCCAGGAAGAAACCAGCTGGCTGCGCGTGCCTTGTATCACGCTGCGCGAGAACACCGAGCGCGCGGTCACCGTGGAGCTGGGCACCAATTATCTGACGGGAGTTGGCCGCGCCCAGGTTCTGGCCGCGTTCCAGGATGTCATGAGTGGCAAAGGAAAGACGGGAAGTCAGATTCCTTTGTGGGATGGGCAGACGGCCAAGCGGATCTGCCAGCTCTTTGAGGATTTGGACAGCAGACGAGCCGGCTAATCGTAGGGCAGCTTCGACAGGCAAACCGGGGGTGATGGGTTCTGTGACCTGTCACCCTTTTCTCAACGCCCCCGTCACACCGGCGCGAGGAAATCCACTCCAACCCTATTCCGGCTTGAACCAGGTCACGCGGTTGATGATCGGCGTGTAGCTGGCGATCAGGTGGACCACTTTGCGTGAGACATTCAGGTCCAGGTAGTCCGTTGGCGGCTCCCAGCGGACGCCGGCCTCGCGCTCCCGGCGCACGATGCGGATGGCCTCCAGCAGGTGGGCCGGCCGGATGCCCCCCACGATGATCGAGCCCTTGTCCAGCACCTCCGGGCGCTCGGTGGAGGTGCGGATCAGCACGGCGGGGAAATCCAGCAGGCTGGATTCCTCGCTCAGCGTGCCCGAGTCGGAGAGCACACAGAAGGCGTGCTGCTGCAGGTGGTTGTAGTCGAAAAAGCCGAAGGGCGGCAGATTGCGCAGCAGCGGGTGGAAGACCACGCCGCGCTCCTCGATCCGTTTGCGCGTGCGCGGGTGGGTGCTGTAGATCACGGGCAGGCCGTACTCCTCGGCCACGGCATTGAGGCTGGCCGTCAGGTGCTGGAAGTTGGCCTCCAGGTCGACGTTCTCCTCGCGGTGCGCGCTCACCAGCAGGTAGCGGCCGCTCGTCAGGCTCAGCTCCTCCAGCACGCGGCTGGCGGCGATGCGCTCGCGGTGCTGGTGCAGCACCTCGCCCATGGGCGATCCGGTGACGAAGATGTGCTCGCGACGGAAGCCCTCCTGGAGCAGGTAGCGCCGGCTGTGCTCCGTGTAGGGCAGGTTGATGTCGGAGATGTGGTCGACGATCTTGCGGTTGATCTCCTCCGGCACGTTCTGGTCGAAGCAGCGGTTGCCGGCCTCCATGTGGAAGATGGGCACCTTGAGCCGCTTGGCTGCGATGGCCGCCAGGGCCGAGTTGGTGTCCCCCAGGACCAGCAGCGCGTCGGGCTTCTCCTCCACCAGCACCTCGTAGGAGCGCGAGAGGATGTTGCCCATGGTCTCCCCCAGGTGGCCGCCGGCCACGCCCAGGAAGTGATCGGGCTCGCGCAGGCCCAGCTCCTCGAAGAAGATCCCGTTGAGGCGGTGGTCCCAGTTCTGCCCGGTGTGCACCAGGACGTGCGTGAAGGCGGCGTCCGCCGCCTGGATCACGGCGGAGAGGCGGATGATCTCCGGGCGCGTGCCCACGATGGTCATCAGTTTCACTGGTCGTCCTTCACCTTGAGGAAGTGGGTGTCCGGGGCGGCGGGGTCGAAGATCTGGTTGCTCCAGAACAGGCAGAGCATCTCCTCCGACCCCGTGTTTTCAATGGAGTGCGTGTAGCCCGGCGGGATGCTCACCACCTGGGGCCGCGCGCCGTCCACGGGATACTCCAGCACCTCGCTGCCGTCCACGGGCCGGAAGCGGATCACGGCCTGGCCGCGCACCACGCAGAAGGTCTCCACCTTGGTGTCGTGGTAGTGGTTGCCGCGCGTGATGCCGGGCTTGGTGGTGGAGACGAAAACCTGGCCCAGGTGCGGCGTCTTGATCCACTCGAAGAGCCAGCCGCGCGGATCGGTCTTCAGCTCGGGTGTGACGGCGAAGGCGTCGCCGGGCAGATAGCTCAGCCAGGTGGGATAGAGCACGGCGTCCAGGGGATCGGCCATGTCGGGAATCCTCCCCGCGTCGCGCATGGCCGCGTAGCCCTCCAGCCGGTCGCGCAGCTCGCCCACGCTCAGCTCGTGCACGGTCGCCACCGTCAACAGCTCCCCCGGGTCCGGCGCCGGCGCGCCGTCCAGCAGCGCCAGGAAGGCCGCCACCACGTCGTCCACGTAGTTGAGCTGGAGTCGGGCGGCGGGGTTGTCCACCCGCAGCGGCAGGCCGCGCGTGCTGTTGTGGCAGAAGGTGGCCACCACCGAATTGTAGTTGGGCAGGCCCCACTTGCCGAACAGGTTGAGCAGGCGGAAGACGAAGACCGGCGCCCCGCTCGCGCGGGCGTGGTCCGCCAGCAGGTCCTCAGCCGCGCGCTTGCTGGCGCCGTAGGGATTGTCCAGCGCCGCCTGGCTGCTGGAGCTGAACACCAGCGGCACGGCCGCGCCCCGCCGCGCCAGGCGCCGGCAGAGGTGGGCCGTCAGGTCGACGTTGACGGCGGTGAACTCCTCGGGCCGGGGCGGACGGTTGCTGCCCGCCAGGTGGAACACGAAGTCCGCCTGCTCCAGCGCGGCGTCCAGCTCCTCCAGCGTGTGGTCGCGGTCCAGTTCGAGCAGCTCGAGTTCCGGCCGGCGGCGCAGGGCCGCGCCGAAGTTGCGTCCCAGGAAACCCGCCGCTCCGGTCACCAGCACCTTCATACGTGGATGCCCTTTCCCGCCAGCGCGTCGGCGACGAAGTCCAGCGAGAGCAGCAGGTCCTTCACCTGGGCCCCGTCCAGCTGCTCGGTGTTGTTGGAGGAATAGTCGCCCCCCTCGCTGATCCCCGCGTCGCCCTGGGTGAAGTAGACGTCGTAGTTCAGGTCGCGCGCGTCGGCGGGCACGCGGTAGAAATTCCCCAGGTCCTCGGAGCGGGCCATCTCCTCGCGCGAGCAGAGGGTCTCGTGCAGTTTCTCGCCGTGGCGCGTGCCGATGACCTTGATCTGCGAAGGGGAGCCGAACAGCTCGTTCAGGGCCTGGGTCAGCACGCCGACGGTGCAGGCCGGCGCCTTCTGCACAAAGATGTCCCCGGGGCGGGCGTTGTCGAAGGCGAAGATCACCAGCTCCACCGCGCCCTTCAGCGTTAGCAGGAAGCGGGTCATGGAGGGATCGGTCACGGTCAGGGGCTGGCCGGCCAGCAGCTTCTCGATGAAGAAGGGGATCACCGAGCCGCGCGAACCCATCACGTTGCCGTAGCGCGTGCCGCAGAGCCGCGTGCCCGCCGCCTTGAGCGTGCGGGACTTGGCCACCATCAGCTTCTCCAGCAGGGCCTTGGTGATCCCCATGACGTTGATGGGGTAGACGGCCTTGTCCGTGGAGAGCACCACCAGCCGCTCCACGCCGTGGGCCACGGCGCTGGAGAGCACGTTCTCCGTGCCCAGCACGTTGGTGCGGATGGCCTCCATCGGGTAGAATTCGCAGCTGGGCACCTGCTTGAGCGCGGCGGCGTGATAGACAAAGCTCACGCCGTGCATGGCCTCGTCCACGCTGGAGCGGTCCCGCACGTCGCCGATGTAGAACTTCACCCGGTAGTTGTCGTAGCGCATGCGCATGTCATGCTGCTTTTTCTCGTCCCGGCTGAACACCCGGATCTCGCCCGCGTCCGTGGGCAGCAGGCGATCCAGCACGGCGTTCCCGAAGGAGCCGGTGCCGCCCGTGATGAGAAAGGTTTTGCCGTCGTACATGATGCCACATGATTTGAGGGGTGTCCGAAGCTCCAGGCGACCCGGTGCCTGGTCCCAATGTACAAGGCTGAAGGCGCCTTGGCTCTTCCGGGGGTCCGGGCCAGCCCGGGCTTTTCTACCTTGCGTCCCGATTTCGGGCCTGCCCACGGGCGGAACGGCCCTCTCAATCCCCAGGAGCCCGATGGCCCTCACCCTGCTCCAGTCCCTGGAAAACGGGACGCGCGTCCTGCTCCACATGGTGCTGGACACCTACCTCTTCGGCTACAACCGGGTGACCTACCACCACCGGGAGCGGCTGGAAGAGCTGGATCAGCTGATCATCGTGGCCAACCACACCAGCCACTACGACGCCGCCGTGCTGCTCTCGGCCTTTCCCTACAGCCGCATGCACCACGTGCACCCGGTGGCGGCCAAGGACTATTTCTTCTCGTCGCGCCTCAAGGGATTCTTCTTCCGCCTGTTCATGAACGTGCTGCCCATCGAGCGCTCGGCCAAGCTCCACGAGGCCTTCGTGCCCACCGAGGAGGCCCTGGCCCGGGGCGACAGCATCATCATCTTCCCCGAGGGCACGCGCAGCGTGGACGGCGAGGTCAAGGCCTTCAAGGTGGGGGTGGGCTATCTGGCGGCGCGCTTCGGCCTGCCCGTGCTGCCGGTCTACATCGATGGCGCGCACAAGGCCTTCGGCAAGGGGCACTCGGTCCCCAAGGCCCTCAAGGTGAGCGTGGTCTACGGCCGCCCCCAGCGCTACGAGGGCGATCCGGAGGATCGCGAGGGCTGGGCGGCCTTCGCCGCGCATCTGCGGGAGGAGGTGCTGCGCATCGGCCGGGCCTACTGCCGCGCCCGGGACAACTACAACCTCTTCCCGCCTCCGCAGGCCTAGCTCCCCTGAGAATCACCACAGAGACACAGGGACACAGAGGCGCTGTTGGTTTTTGGCGGCGGAAACGCCGCTGGAGCAACCGCCTTCAAGTTCCAAGCTGCGCGGATGGGGTCGATCGAGCCGGATCGTGAAACCCCTGCTCAGTCCTCGCCGATGGGTTGGAAGCGGAACTCGCCCAGCACGCGCTCCAGCCGCTCGCCCAGCCCTTCCAGACCGTGGTATTGCCGCAGCCGCCGCCAGAGCGGCAGCCGCAGGCGCGGCTGGTCCAGATCCAGCTCCCAGGGATGCACGTACAGGTGGAAGGAGCGGCCGGCGCGGTTCCACTCGCGCATGTGGCTGAGATTCCAGCCCATGGGCAGGGCGCGCAGCCAGAACCCGCCCCCCCAGGCCAGCGGCTGGCCCAGCACGCGCTGCCCGGCCAGCGGGAATTCGCGCACGGGGCCCGCGGGAGTCTCCACCACGTGCGGCCGCGCCTCGCGCAGCTCGCGGCGGCGCTCTTCGGGGAGCGGAGCCAGCACGCGCGCCGAGAGACGCGCCGCCTGCTGGCTGCTGGACCAGATGAAGCCCGCCCGGCGCAGCTCGCCGTAGTAGTCGGGCGTGGGCGGCAGGCTGAAGTCCGGGGCACGGTAGCCCGGGCCGGCGCCCTGGGCGGATTCCCAGGGCCGCAGCAGTGCGCGGCTCTCCTCCAGTTCGCGACGGAATTCTTCCAGAGACAGGCGGTGGACGGGGCGGTGCCCCAGGCCGTGGCTGGCGATCTGGTGCCCCATGGCGGCGATCTCGTCCACCAGGGCCGGGCTGTGCCGCGCCACCTCGCCCAGGACAAAAAACGTGGCCCGCACCTGGAACTGCTCGAAGAGTCCCAGCAGACGCCGGGTGCCGTAGACCACGCGCTGGGCCAGCTGCTCGCGCAGCGGACAGTCGTCCAACCGCCGCAGCCGGCGCTGCAGGTTGGCGGAATGGTGGGCGCTCTCCAGGTCCACGCTCAGGTAATGGTAGCGCACCGTCTCCCCCGTCCCCCGGGTCCGCCGCCGGACCCACCACGATGCCCGCATTCGCCGGGGCGATTCTCCACCGCCCCAAAGCTCTCGCCCAAGTCCATCCTATATTGCTTCCCACAATCCACATGGGCAACTGGGCGGAACGGGCACATGGAAATCGGCATCATCGGACTGCCCCAGGCGGGCAAGACGACCCTCTTCAACGCACTCACCGGGCTGGGTGTGGAACTGGGCTACGCGGGTGGACGCAAGAACGCCAACCGGGGCGTGGCCCGCGTGCCCGACGAGCGCCTGGAGCGGCTCAGCGCACTCTACAAGCCCAAGAGCACGGTGCATGCCACGGTGAACTACGTGGACCTGGGCGGCCTGTCCGGCGAGGGCCGCAAATCCAGCGGCTTCCCGGCCGAGGTGCTGCAGACCCTGAAGCCCTGTGATGCCCTGCTGCTGGTGCTCCGGGACTTCGAGAATCCCGAGCTGCCGCATCCCGACGGCCCGCCGGACCCGCTGCGCGACCTGCGCACGGCCCAGGATGAGTTCCTGCTCTCGGATTTGGCCATCTGCGAGGGACGGATCGAGCGGCTGGAAAAACAGCTGATGAAGGCCAAGGACAAGGAGCTGGCCTACGAGCTCGAGACCCTGAAACTGTGTCACGTCGCCCTCGATGAGGAACGTCCGCTGCGCACGATGGAACTGGACGAGGCGCGCCGGCGCGTGCTGCGCTCCTACGCGTTCTTGAGCCTCAAGCCGCTGCTGGTGGTGCTCAACACCCAGGACGACGCGGTGACGGACGAGGCGCGCCTGGCTCTGCTGCGCGAGCAGGCGGGAGGCGGCGGCCAGCGCTTCCTACAGGTCAGCGCCCGGATCGAGATGGAGCTGGGTCAGATGGAGCCCGAGGAGGCCGGGGAATTCCTGGCCGAGTACGGCATCACCGAACCCGCCCTGAACCGCGTGTTGCGCGTGTCCTTCGAGCTGCTGGAGCTGGAGACCTTCTTCACCGTGGGCGAGGACGAGTGCCGGGCCTGGACCCTGCACAAGGGCTCCACGGCGCCCGTGGCCGCCGGGGTCATCCACAGCGACATCCAGAAGGGCTTCATTCGCGCCGAGGTGGCGCCTTCCGCCGAACTGCTGCGGCTGGGCAGCCTGAGCGCCTGCAAGGACAAGGGCAGCCTGCGCCTGGAGGGCCGCGAATACGTGGTTCAGGAAGGGGATGTGGTCCATTTCCGCTTCAATGTCTGAGCCCTCCTCCGCCCGCTCCCTGCCGGCGGCCTGGAGCTGGTTACGGCCCGAGCGCGTCCTGCGGCGCGCGGAGCTGGGCACCACACTCTGGTCGGACCTGGGTCCGGCGGGACGCGCGCGCGCCCGGGATCTGCTGACCGGCGTCCGGCCGGAGCTGCAGGCCGCCGCCCCGCCCGCCACGCTGGCGGAAGGCCGCCGCCAACTGGCCCTGCGCCAGCTGGAGCGCGAACTGGGCGAACTGGATCAACTCCCGCAGCGGGCCGAGCTGGCCGCCCGGGCGGCCGAGGCCCTGGGTCCGGCGGCCTTGGCTGCGGATCCCGAACTCGTGCTGGAACGACTGGAGCGGCTGGAGGAGCTGGCCGCCCCGCTGCGCAGCCGCGGACAGCTGGAGCTGGCGGGCTCCCGGGAGGACGGCCGCCGTGGCGCCCGGCGGCTGCGCGCCACGGCCCGCCAGCTGGAGCAGCGGCTGCCCCTGCTCCTGCCACTGCAGCCGCGTCCGGGCCTGCAGGGTCTGCTGACCCTGGCCGATGAACTGGAACACGCCCTCCCCCACGAAACTCCCGCGCCGGACCGCGCCTGGCGCGAGCTGGAGGCCGAGGCCGGCTGGTCCCTGGCCCAGTTGCTGGAGCGCGTGGAGAGCGAGCTGGGCGGCCTGGCCGCCGACCTGGAGAAGCGCGCCGAAACCCTGCGCCAACGCTATCTGGGCGCCACACCGGCGGAGGGGCCGGCACTGCCCTGGCTGCGCGGCCAGTTCGCGCTGGACCCGCCGCGCCCGGAACACTGGGCCTGGCTGCACAACCGACACCTCCAGGACATCAGTCGCCACCTGGTCCAGTTGGGATTGGAGCACGAGCGGCCCGCCGCGCGCGTCCAGCCCGGCCTGGAGCCGGACTGGCCCTGTCCCGGTCCGGACGAGGCGGGCGAGGGGCTGGCCCTGCCCGATCTTTCCTTATTGGATCTCGCCCGGCTGGAGGCCCTGCTGGCCGAGCACCACCACGGCCAGCTGGCTGTGAGCGCCGCCCGCGAGGGACTGCCGGGACGGCTCTGGCTCCTGCGGCGCATCCGCGGACAGGAGTTGTCCGACCCGGCGGCGGGCGTGCTCGCCGCCCTGACCCGCCCTGCGGACCTGGACGTCTGGGCCCGCTGGGCCGGAGCCTGGCTGCCGCGCAGCGGCTGGCTGGCGGGGGATGCCCGCCTGCGCCTGCTTTCCAGGCTGGCCGACTGGCGCGATCTCTGCCTGACCCGCGCGGACCTGGAGCGGCGGCTGGCCATGCGGCCCGAGGCCGAGATCCGGCATCGGCTGGAGCGCGAGTCCGGCCTGCCCCCGCTGCTGGCCGAAGCCGCCTGGCAGCACCTGTTGCGCGAGCCGGGCCGGGAGGCCCTGGCCAGCGCCCGGCTCTTCGACCTGCAGGAGGCCGGCCGGCGCTGGCGCCGCCAGCAGCGCGGCAGCGCGGCGGATCTCTTCCGGCTCAGCGCCGAGGCCGCCCTGCTGCCCGGCAGCTGGCTGCGCGCCCACTTCGCCGCCCAACCCGGCGCGGGCCGCCAGTGGCACGCGCTGCCCCCTGCCCTGGTCAAGCCTGTCGCCCGGCCCGAACTGCTGGGCGAGGTGGAGGAACGGCTGGCCGCCCTGGGCCGCATCCAGCGCGAGGATCTGGAGGCCGGGCGGGAGTTCGACGCACCGGGGGCAGCCGCCGCGGCGCCGGACGAAGAGGCGGGCGAACCCGCGGAAAGGGAGCGCGGTGCGAAACCTGAGTGAGATCCTGCGCCTGCTGGCGCGCTACAAGGGCCGTCTGGCCGCGGGCGCGCTGTTCGTGCTCCTGACCAACACCATCCTGATCTTCGGCCCGCGCCTGCTGGGCGCGGCCATCGACGACCTGCGCGTCGGACTGGTGCGACACCCCCTGGGCTGGTACCTGGGCTGGCTGCTGGCCGTGAGCGTGGGTCAGGGCCTGACACGTTTCGCCATGCGCCGGATCCTCATCGGCGCCTCGCGCAAGGTGGAGCGCGACCTGCGCGCCACCTACCTGGAGCGCCTGCTGGAGCTGCCCCGCGCTTTCTTCGCCCGCCACTACACGGGCGACCTGATGAGCCGCGCCACCCAGGACATCGAGAACGTGCGCATGGCCGCCGGCCCGGCGCTGATGTACTCGCTGGACACGCTCTTCCTCAGCGCCTACAGCCTGAGCATGATGCTCTGGATCCAGCCGGGCCTTACGGGCATCGTGCTGCTGCTGCTGCCACTGATCAGCGGCCTGGTGTGGTGGATCTCGCACCACATCCACCTGGCCACGATGGAGTCCCAGCGCTGTTTCGGCCGCCTCTCCACCTCGATCCAGGAATCCCTGAGCGGCATCCGCGTGGTCCAGGCCTACGTGCAGGAGGAGGCGCGCGGCGCCGGCTTCAACCGCGAGCTGCTGGAGTACCGCCGCCTGCAGATGAAACTGGTGGGCCTCCAGAGCGCGTTCCGGCCGCTCTTGGGCCTGCTCTTCGCCGTGGGCCAGGGCCTGGTGCTCTGGCAGGGCGGCGTGCTGATCATCGCCGGGCGGCTCAGTCTGGGCGACTACGTGGCCTTCTCCACCTACCTCACGCTGCTCTCCTGGCCCATGGTGGCCACGGGCTGGAGCTTGAGCCTGCTCCAGCGCGGCAGCGCGGGCATGCGGCGCTTGAACGAGATCCTGGGCGCGCCGGAGGACCTGAACCGGGGCGGCCTGCGGCCGGAGCTGGTGCCCCTGCTGGAGGTGCGCGGGCTGGGCTTCCGCTATCCCGATGCGGCCACCCCGGCGCTGACGGACATCAGTTTCACGCTGGAACCCGGCCGCACGTTGGGCCTGGTGGGACCCACGGGCAGCGGCAAGAGCACGCTGCTGCGGCTTATCTCGCGCCAGGCGGATCCCGACCAGGGCAGCATCCGGCTGGGCGGCCACGAGCTGGCCGAACTGGACGCCGACCTGCTGCGCGCCCAGCTGAGCGTCGTGCCCCAGGAGGCCTTCCTGTTCAGCGCCAGTCTGGCGGACAACGTGCGCTACGGCCGGCCGGACGCGCCGGACGCCGACCTGAACCGGGCGGCGGAGGACAGCCGGCTGGAGCAGGATCTGGCCCAGCTGCCCCAGGGCTGGGAGACGCTGGTGGGCGAGCGCGGCGTGACCCTCTCCGGCGGCCAGAAGCAGCGCGCCACCATCGCCCGCGCCCTGCTCTCGGAGGCTCCGCTGCTCCTGTTGGACGACGCGCTGAGCGCCATCGACACGCGCACCGAGGAGGCCCTGGTGCGCCGGCTCAGGGACGTGATGAGCCGCCGCACCGTGCTGATCGCCAGCCACCGGCTCTCCATCATGCGGGAGGTGGACGAGATCCTGGTGCTGGACCAGGGCCGGGTGGTGGAACGCGGCACGCACTCTGAACTGGTGGCGCTGGGCGGGCTCTACGCCGCGCTCTGGCAGCGCCAGGAGCTGGTCAGCGAGCTGGTCGGCGAGTTGGAGGCCGCCTGATGAGAGGACCGGGAGGAAGCCGCGGCGGCCGGACGGGCGAGGAGCACGGGCTGGACGGCCGCCTGCTCTGGCGCCTGACGGGCTACCTGAAGCCGCACTGGCAGGGCGCGGCCTGGGCCCTGCTGATGATCGTGGGCGCCGCCGGGCTGGAGACCGCCGTGCCGCTGGTCACGCGCCACGCCATCGACGTCAACCTGCCCGCCAAGGACCTGGACGGCCTGCTGCGCTCGCTGCTGGCCTTCCTGGGCTTCTCGCTGGGCGCCTTCCTGCTGCGCTACGGCCAGCAGCTGGTGACAGGCTGGATCGGCCAGAGCATCGTGCTGGAGCTGCGCCAGCGCCTGTTCCAGCGCGTTCTGCGCCTGCACCCGGGATGGTTCGACCGGCATCCGGTGGGCCAGGTGATGAGCCGGCTGACCAACGACGTGGAATCCCTGAACGAGCTGTTCACGGGCGGGATGATCCTGATCTTCCAGGACCTGCTGCTGCTGGCGGCCATCGCCGGCGTGCTGCTCTGGATGGACTGGCGCCTGGCGCTGGTGTTGTTCACCGTGGTCCCGCTGATTTTCCTGGCCTCCTTCCAGTTCAAGCGCCTCACCCGGGCGGCCTTCCGCCGGGTGCGCTCGCTGGTGGGCGAGGTGACGGGCTTCCTGCAGGAGACCATCACGGGCATCAGCGTGGTCCAGCTCTTCCGCCGGGAAGCGGCCACGCGCCTGCGCTTCGGGCGCATGAACGACGACCTGATGCGCGAGAACGTGCGCACCATCTTCTACTTCGCCGTGTTCTTCCCGCTGATGGAGCTGCTGGGCAGCGTGGCCACGGCGGCCATCCTCTGGGCCGCGGCGGGCCGCATGCTGGAAGGGACGCTGAGCTTCGGCGCGCTGGTGGCCTTCCTGGCCTACGCCGACCGCTTCTTCCGCCCCATCCGCGACCTGGCCGAGAAGTACAACATCCTCCAGAGCGCCATGGCGGCCTCCGAGCGCGTGTTCGAGCTGCTGGACGAGCCCACCACGCTGCTCTCCGGCGCGGTGGGCGGCGTGGGCGGCCCGCCCGCCCCGCCCCGCCGAGGCGAGATCGTGCTCGAGCAGGTCTGGTTCGCCTACGAGGGCGAGAACTGGGTGCTGCGGGACGTGTCGCTGCGCATCCCGGCGGGGGGCAGCGCGGCGCTGGTGGGCTACACGGGCGCGGGCAAGAGCAGCGTGGCCGGCCTGCTGCTGCGCTTCTACGAGTTCCAGCGCGGCCGCATCCTGGTGGACGGCGTGGACATCCGCGAGTGGGACCTGCAGGCCCTGCGCAGCCGGATGGCCATCGTGCTCCAGGACGTCTTCCTCTTCTCCGGCAGCCTGGCGGACAACATCCTGCTGGGCCGCGATCTGCCCGAGGGCGCCCTGGAGGAAGCCGCCGCGCGCACGGGCCTGGACACGCTCATCGCCGGGCGCGAACTGGGCTACGATTCGCCGGTGGGCGAACGCGGCCAACTGCTCTCCGGCGGCCAGCGCCAACTGGTGAGCTTCTCGCGCGCGCTGGCCGGGGATCCCGCGCTGCTGATCCTGGACGAGGCCACCAGCAGCGTGGACAGCGTCAGCGAGGGGCTGATCCAGCAGGCCATCGCCGAACTGATGAAGGGGCGCAGCTCGCTGGTGATCGCCCACCGCCTTTCCACCATCCGCGGAGCCGGGCGGATCTTCGTCCTGCATCAGGGCCGGCTGGTGGAGGAAGGCGCCCACGACGAGCTGCTGGCGCTGGGGGGAGTGTATCAGCGGCTCTGGCTGCTGGAGCAACCCGTGGAGGCTGTCGCGCATGGCGCTTGAACCGCTGCTGCAGCTGGGCGGACAACTGGTCTCGTTCTGGACCCTGGCCCTGGGCGGTCTGGCGGGCGGGCTCACCGCCGGCCTGTTCGGAGTGGGCGGCGGCGTGATCGTGATTCCGCTGCTGATCAGCCTGGGCATCCCCCCGCGCCTGGCGGCGGGCAGCATGAACGTGGCGATCATCTCCAACGCCGCCGACGCGCTGGTGCACGACCTGCCGCGGCGCCAGGTGGACTGGCGGCTGGGACTGATCATGGGACTGGCGGCCATGGCGGGCGGACAGGCGGGCACCTGGGCCCTGGGCGCGCTGGGCAAGCCGCTGCTGGTGGACCAATTGATCCGCGGCGGCTTCCTGATCCTGCTGGTCTGGTTGGCCGTCCGCCTGCTGCGCACGCGCCGGCCCCCGGGGGAGCGGGTGCGGGCCTGGCTGGCCCTGCCCCTGCTGCGCTACCACAGTCCGTGGCAGGCCGAGCCGGTAAGCGCCGTTGCGCCGCTGCTGGTGGCGCTGGCCGGCGGCCTGATCGCCGCCCTGCTGGGCGTGGGCGGCGGCATTCTCTACGTGCCCGTGCTGCTGGCCTTCTTCCCCAAGCCCATCCAGGACCTGATCCCGGTGAGCCAGATCGCCGTGCTGCTGGGCAGCCTGTCCGTCAGCACGGGCCACGTGCTGCACACGGGCAACCTGGACCCGCGCCTGGTGCTGATCCTGGTGCTGACCGGCAGCGTGGGCACCGTGGTGGGCTCGCGGCTCAAGACCCAGCTGGACAGCCGCGTGCTGGAACGCCTGCTGGCGGTCATCCTGCTGCTGGCCGCCGCGCGGCTGACCCTGCAGGGCCTGGGAGCCTTTGGCGACACCGGAGTGCCCGGGGTGCCCCAAGGCCGACAGGAGTGGCTGGCCGGGTTCCAAGCCTGGTGCGCCCAGGGCACGCTGCAGCTCTGGCTGGGCACGGTGGGCCTGGCGCTGGGCCTGACCCCCGTCCTCTCCTGGCTGCAGCATCGCGTGCTGGATCGCCTGCGACGGCAGGATGCCGCCGCCCGCTGATCAGCAGCAGGACGCCCCGCCCCGCGTCACCGAGAAGCCCTCGCGCCAGGAATCCTTGTGGTAGTCCACCTGGGCATCGGTCAGCCAGGCCGCGTCGTCCGGGCGCGTCAGGACCAGGATGCCGTTGACCGTCTGCTGTTCGTCGTCGTCCTGCGGCTCATCCAGAGCCAGCCCCAGCCGGGGCCCGCCTCAGCCCAGGCCGTCCAGCGAAATCCGCAATCCGCTGCCCGGGTGCTCGGCCAGGATGGGCAAGAGGCGCTCGCGCGCGTCGTCGGAAATGGTCATGTCCGTGTTCCTCTTCCATGCTTCGGGTGCCGCTGGGCCGGATTTCCCGCCCGCTCCGCGTTTCCATCACTCATTTTACTTCACGTGGTGTAATTTCACAACTCGGAAATAAAATCTCCGCCGCTTGTTCGCACTTCCACATGTTTTCTGATTGTTTGTTCGTCCCAATTAAGTCAGTTTTGTGACGGAAAACGGCTCCGGACTGAATCCGGGCCACCCGGGTCCGGGCCGGCGCTTGCGAAGTGGGCCGTGCCGGCCACCGGGGATCCATCCTGCACAACAACAACCGAGACGGAGAGATTCATGAAGTACGCAGCCTTGTTCCTCCTCCTGGTGCCGACCCTTGCCTTCAGCTACTCGGGCGGCCCGCCCAACGGCTACACGGGCGCCCCGGGCGAGGCCAATTGCACCCAGTGCCACGGCGGCAACGCCTTGAACAGCGGCAACGGCTCCTTCAACATCGACGGGCCGGCGGAGTACGTGCCGGGCCAGTCCTACACCATCACGGTGACGCTGCAGGATCCGGGTCAGCGCCGCTGGGGCTTCGAGATCAGCCCGGGCAACCGCGGCCAGGTGACCATCACCGACGCGACCAACACGCAGATGGGCTTCGACGGCGGCGACCTCTACGTCAAGCACACCTCGACGGGCACCCAGAACAACACGCTGGACGGCCCCGTCAGCTGGAGCTTCGACTGGACGGCCCCGGCCAACCCCAGCGACGTCACCTTCTACGCCATGGGCAACGCGGCCAACGGCAACCTCCAGAGCGGCGGCGACTACATCTACTCGGCCACCTTCACCACCACGCCGGCCACGGCCCTGGAGCCGGCCCCGCGGCCGGCGGACTTCGCCCTGCTGGACGTGGTGCCCAACCCCTTCAATCCCAGCGCCGAGATCCGCTACCAGCTGGATCAGTCCGGCGAGGTCAGCCTGGCGGTCTACGACCTGGCCGGGCGTCAAGTGGCGCGGTTGGTGCAGGCCGTGCAGGGCGCCGGCCGCCACTCCGCCCGCTGGAACGGCCTGACGGCCTCCGGCAGCCCGGCGGCCACGGGCGTCTACCTGGCCCGTCTGGAGCAGAACGGGCGCGTCCAGGTCCAGCGCATGCTGCTGGTGAAGTAAGCGCTGCTTGTATCACACGAGACGGGGCCCGCAAGCGGGCCCCGTTTTCATTTCAGCCAGCGGCCCAGAGCGGCTAGCGGTACTCGCGCAGGGCCCGCATGTAGTTGGCGCGCTCGAAGGCGGCGGGATCCGGCACCTTGTCCAGGCTCATGGAGCCCTTGAGCTGACGCAGGGATTCGTACTCGTGCTCGGTCAGCCACTGGCGGACGGTCTCGAGCATGCCACGGGCGTGGTCGGGCCCGTGGATCAGCAGGCTGGCGCAGAGCTGGCAGGCGTCGGCGCCGGCCATGCTGGCCTTGATGACGTCCCGGCCGGTGTGCACGCCCGTGGAGACGGCCAGGCTGGCCCGGCTCACCACGCTGCGCAGGATGGCCGTCCAGCGCAGGGACATGCGCAGGCTGGCGGAATTGCTCAGGTGCACCTCGGGGACCACTTCCAGATTCTCGATGTCCAGATCGGGCTGGTAGAAGCGGTTGAACAGCACAAGGCCGTCGGCGCCGGACTGCTCCAGCTTGCGCGCCATGTTGGGCAGGCTGCTGAAGAAGGGCGAGAGCTTGATGGCCACGGGCACGCGCACGCTCTGGCGCACGCGGGTCAGGTCCTCCAGGTACATCTGCTCCACGGCCGCCGCGTCCAGATCCGGATGGGTGGGGATGGAATAGATGTTGAGCTCGATGGCGTCGGCGCCGGCCTCCTCCATCTTGTGGGCGTAGGCCGTCCAGCCGCCGGGCGTGACGCCGTTCAGGCTGGCGATGACGGGGATGGCGACGGCCTGCTTGAGCTTGCGGATCTGCTCGAGATAGCCGTCGGGGCCGGAATGAAAGTGCCCCAGATCCGGGAAGTAGCCCAGAGCCTCGTTGTGGCTGTCCGCCGAGGTCTCGAGATGGTGGGCCAGTTCCAGTTCGGAGTGGCGGATTTCCTCCTCGAAGAGCGAGTACATCACCACGGCGGCGATGCCGGCCTCTTCCAGGCGCTTCACCGTGTCCAGCTCGCGGGAAAGCGGGGACGCGGCGGCGATGAGCGGATTGGGAAGCTGAAGTCCCATATAGCTGGTTGAGAGATCCATCAACGACTCCTGAGCCTATGGTTCAACGGTTGCTGTCTGAACTGTTAAGGTACCGACAAGTCCAAAGCCGTGCAAGAAGCCGGGCCCTCTTCCTGCCCCGCCCGCAGCCCTTTTCGATTACTACACTCTATCAATCAATTTTCCTGGAGGCCCCGATGGACCAACCTGTCCCCTTCGCCCTGCGCACTCGCACCCGGTTGGACTTTCCCGCCACCGAGGCCCGCCTGCGCGAATTGTTGGCAGCCGCCGGCTTCGGCGTCCAGACCGAGATCGACGTGGCCGCCACGCTGCAGGCCAAGCTGGGCCTGGAGACGCCGCCCTGCCGGATCCTGGGCGCCTGCAATCCCGCCTTCGCGCACCGGGCCCTGGAGCTGGAGCCGCTGGTGGCCACGCTGATGCCCTGCAACGTGGTGCTCTGGGAGCGGGGCGAGCATCGCGAGGTGGCGCTGCTGGACCCCGGCTTCATGGGCGCCGTCCTGCCGGAACTGGCCGAACTGGGGCACTCGGCCTCCCAGACCCTGCGCGCCGTGCTGGAGCAGCTGGAGGCGGAGGCCCCCGCCTGATCCCGAGGCCAGGGCCGACTCAGGGCCGGACGAAGTCGGTGTAGATGCTCTCAGTCTCGTGCAGCCGGACCCGGACCAGCCGGCAGCCCAGCTCGGCGCCCTCCAGGCGCTCCCAGATCCAGCGCACCAGGTTCTCCGTGGAGGGCTGGCGCGTGCGAAACCAGTCCACGTCGGTCTCGATGCGCTTGTGGTCCAGTTCGTCCAGCACGCGCTCGCGAACCAGGCGCTTCAGGCGGCCCAGATCGGCCACGAAACCCGTCCGCTCGTCCACCTCCCCCGTCACTGAAATCACCAGCTTGTAATTGTGGCCGTGCAGATGGACGTCCTCGCCGAAGCAGGCCTGATTTTCCTCGGCGCTCAGTTCCGGATTCCAATAACGGTGGGCGGCACAGAAATGAAAGACTTTGTGCAAGATGATCATGGGGATCCGCCTGAGTTTCTTGGATTTTCGGCGCCGGGAATGTACCATGCCTAACTTACTTCGCGAGCGGCACGCCGCCGGGGCGGCAGGGCCCGCTACAATCCGGATCCGCAGCAGGGAAAGGGAGGAGGCCCGGTGCTGACAAGTTACGATCCCCTCAAGGGGAAACGACTGCAAATCCTTGACGAGAGCGGGCGCATCGTCAACCACAAGCACCTGCCCGAGTGGACGGACGAGGCGCTGGCGGAGGCCTACCGGCTGATGCTCCGCGCCCGGGTGGCCGACGAGAAATCCCTCCAGTTCCAGCGCCAGAAGCGCATCCACACCCTGCCGGTGAACAAGGGCCAGGAAGCCGCCGCCGTGGGCAGCGCACTGGCGCTCGAAGCGTCCGACTGGATGGTGCAATCCTACCGCGAACTGGGCGCCGTGCTGCAGAAGGGCGGCACCATCCGCAACCACTTGCTCTACTTCAAGGGCAGCGAGTGGGGTAGCGTGCACCCCGGCCTGCCGCGTCTGCTGCCGCTTTCCGTGCCCATTGGCTCCCAGATCACCCACGCCGCGGGCATCGGGCACGCCATCCGCTACCAGGGCGGCTCCGAGGTGGTGATCTGCTACTTCGGCGACGGCGGCACGTCCCAGGGCGATTTCCACGAGGGGCTCAACTGGGCGGCCGTGTTCAAGTGCCCGGTGATCTTCTTCTGCACAAACAACCAGTATGCCATCTCCCTCAACCGGCGCCACCAGACGGCCTCCGCCACCCTGGCCCAGAAAGCCGTGGCCTACGGCATGCCGGGCATCCAGGTGGACGGCAACGACCTGCTGGCCGTCCACGCCGCCACCCGGGCGGCGGCCGAGCACGCGCGCTCGGGTCAGGGCCCGGTGCTCATCGAGGCTTACACCTACCGGATGGGTCCGCACACCACGGCGGACGACCCCAGCCTCTACCGGCCCAAGGAGGAGGAGGAGGAGTGGGCGCCGCGGGATCCGCTGATCCGCCTGCGCCTGCACCTGGAGAGCCGCGAACTGTGGGATTCCGCCCGGGAGGACGAGTGCCGCGCGGCGGCCATTGCGGAGACCGACGCGGCCATGCGCGAGGTGGACGAGCTGCACGAGACGTCCCTGGACGAGATTTTCGCTCACCAGTACAGCGACCGGCCGGCCGAGCTGCGCCGGCAGCAGGCGGCCTACGAGGCCTACCTGCAGTGGAAGGAGGCCCGCTGATGCCCGCGATGAACCTGGTGCAGGCCATCCAGTCGGCCCTGGACTACAAGCTGGGGGACGACGAGCGCGTGCTGGTCTTCGGGGAGGACGCCGGCCTGGAGGGCGGCGTGTTCCGGGTGACCCAGGGACTGCAGGAGAAGTACGGCGAGCGCCGGGTCTTCGACACGCCGCTGGCGGAGTCGGTGATCATGGGCGCCGGCCTGGGCATGGCCGTGGCCGGGCTGCGGCCGGTGCTGGAGATCCAGTTCTGCGGCTTCATCTACCCGGCCATGAACCAGCTGGTGACCCATGTCTCACGGATGCGCAACCGCAGCCGCGGCGCCTTCACTGTGCCATTGGTGATCCGCCTGCCCTACGGCGGCGGGATCCAGGCGCTGGAGCTGCACTCGGAGAGCATGGAGGCCATGCTGGCCCACATCCCGGGCCTCAAGGTGGTGATCCCCTCCACGCCCTACGACGCCAAGGGGCTGTTGATCAGCGCCATCGAGAGCGAAGATCCGGTCCTCTTCATGGAGCCCAAAAAGGTCTACCGCGCCTTCCGCCAGGAGGTCCCGGCCGAGGCCTACCGCATTCCGCTGGGCAAGGCCAGCGTGGTCCAGGCCGGCACGCGGCTCACGCTGGTGGCCTACGGGGCGATGATGCGCGTGGCGCGCCAGGCCGTGGAGCTCGCGGCCAAAGAGGGTCTGTCGGTGGAGCTGATCGACCTGCGCAGCATCTACCCGCTGGACACGGAGACGCTGCTGGAATCCGTCAAGAAGACGGGCCGCCTGGCCGTGCTCCACGAGGGGCCGACCTCCTTCGGCGTGGCGGCGGAGATCATCGCCCGGGTGAACGAGGAGGCCCTCTACTGGCTGGAGGCCCCGCCCCGGCGGATCACAGGCTTCGACACCATCATGCCGCTGCCCATGGGCGAGCAGCACTACATGCCCACGCCCGAGCGCGTGCTCTACGAGCTGATCCAGCTCCACAACCAGGCGGAGTGACCATGGCCTACGTGTTTCTCTTCCCCGACCTGGGCGAAGGCCTGACCGAAGGCAAGCTGCTGCAGTGGTACGTGCAGGAGGGCCAACTGCTGCAGGAAGGCGACCTGCTGGCCAAGGTGGAGACGGACAAGGTCGTGGCGGACATTCCCGTGCCCCGGGCCGGGCGCGTGCTGCGCCTGCACGGGCGGCCCGAGGAGATCCTGCTGGTGGGCCATCCGCTGGTGGAGCTCGAGACCGGGGACGGCACGGCGTCCGCGGCCGCTTCGGCTCCCGCTCCGGCCGTGGCCGCGGCCACGGAGCCCGTCGGCGGCGAGTCCGGCCCCGGCGTGGTGGGCAACATCGAAGTGGCCACGGGCCCGGACGTGATGCCCGCCTCGGGCGAAGGCCTGGCCCCTGTGGCCACGACATCCGATGCGACCGGGGGCGGTCGGGTGACGGCCTCTCCGGTGGCCCGGCGCCTGGCCAAGGATCTGGGTGTGGACCTCTCCCGGCTGGCGGGCAGCGGGCCCCAGGGCCGCGTGATGAAGGCGGACATCCAGCGGGCCGGCCAGACGGCCGCCAGTCCCGCGTCGGCCTCTTCCGTGCCGGCACAGGTGGCCGCGCCGGCGGCGGGTCCGCGCGGCGGCGAGCGCACGGAACCGCTCAGCCAGCTGCGCAAGACCGTGGCCGCCCGGATGGTGCAGTCCAAGTTCAGCGCGCCCCACGCCACCACCTTCGAGGAGGTGGAGGTGAGCCGGCTGGTGGAGCTGCGCGCCTCCCAGCGCGAACGCTACGAAGCCCAGGGGTTGCGCCTGTCCTACATGCCCTTCATCTGCAAGGCCGTGGCCACCGCGCTGCGTCGGCATCCCAAGCTCAATTGCCGCCTGGACATGGAGCGCAGCCAGGTGACCTTCCACGACTTCGTCCACCTGGGCCTGGCCGTGGACACGCCGGAAGGCCTGCTGGTGCCCGTGATCCGTGACGCGGACACGCTGAGCATCCGCGAGCTGGCCCTGCGCATCGCCGACCTGGCCGAGCGTGCCCGCACGCGCCAGATCCGCCTGGACGAGCTGCGAGGCGGCACCTTCACCATCACCAACTACGGGGCCATCGCCGGGATCTTTGGCGCGCCGATCATCAACGTGCCGGAATCGGCCATCCTGGGCGTGGGCCGCCTGCTGGACCAGCCCGTGGTGCGCCAGGGCGCCGTGGTTCCGGGCAAGGTGCTGCCCCTCTCGCTGGCCGTGGACCACCGAATTATCGACGGCGGGGACGCGGCGCGCTTTCTGCGGGAACTGATGGACCTGCTGGCCAATCCGCTGGCCATGTTGATGGACTGAAGCGTCCGGGAGGGGAAGCCGCGCCTCCGGCGCCAGTGGGGGCTGTGAGTGGCTTGAATGCCCCCATCCCCCGCTGCTTCGCAGCGCCTTCCCCCGCCGGGGGCGGGGGAAGGGAATGGCTTTCGCTGGGATGACAGGCTTCCCAAGGGATGACAGGCAACGCGTCGGGATGAGTGGCTTGGAACGAGAGGTGCACCCCATGTCGACCTTCGACTGCGTGATCATCGGCGGCGGACCCGGCGGCTACGTGGCGGCCATCCGCGCGGCCCAGCTGGGCCTCAAGACGGCCCTGGTGGAACGCCAGCACATGGGCGGGCAGTGCCTCAACTGGGGCTGCATCCCGTCCAAGGCCCTGATGGAGAGCGCCAAGTTCTACGACCGGCTGTCCCAGGCCAAGACCTTCGGCATCGACGGCGTGGACCCGGCGGCCCTCCACTTCAACTGGAAGAAGGCCGTCTCGCGCAAGGACAAGATCGTCCTCAAGCTGGTGCGCGGCGTGGAATTCCTGATGAAGAAGAACCACGTGGAGGTGCTGAAGGGCGAAGCCGCGTTGGAAGGCCCGGGCCGCGTCCGGGTGGGCGAGCGCCTGCTGGAGACGAAGAACGTGCTGATCGCCACGGGCGCTGTGCCCGAGGGCTCCGCCCTGGCGGGCCTGCCCGCGGGGCTGGTGAAGAGCCTGCCCGAGTTCTTCACCCTGGAGGGCCTGCCGGCGGAGATCGTGGTCTGGGGTGCCAACGGGGCCGCCTGCGAGACCGCCCTGATGCTGCGCCTCTCCGGCCATTCCGTGCGGCTGGCCGCGCCCTCCCAGCGGCTGCTGGGCTTCCTGGACCAGGACCTGCAGGACTTCGTGCAGAAGCGCATGCACAAACTGGGCATCCCCGTCCAGCTGGAGCTGGAGCGGCCCCTGGCCGCCGGGGACGGCCTGCTGCAGCTCGGGAACGAGCTCGTGCCCTGCCACCTGCTGGTGAATTGCGCCGACCGGCGGGCCGTGCTGCCCGCCTTCGGGGAGTTGAATCCGCGGCTGGACGAGCGGGGATTCCTGCAAGTGGACGAGTACGGCCGCACCAGCCTGCCCGGCCTGTACGCGGCGGGGGACGTGACGGGCCTGCTCTGGGCGCAGGCGGCCAGTGCCCAGGGCACGGCGGCCGTGAGTCACATGGCGGGCCAGGAGCACCCCGTGGACGTGACCAACATTCCCGTCAACCTCTACCTGGATCCCGAGATCGCCTCGGTGGGCATGACCGAGGAGCAGGTCAAGGAGCTGGGCCTGCCCTACCGCAAGGGCGAGTTCTCGCTCTCCGTCAACGGCAAGGCGCTGGCCGAAGGCAACACCGAGGGCTTCGTCAAGGTGCTGGCCACCGAGCCCTACGGCGAGGTGGTGGGCGTGCACGTGGTGGCCTCCAACGCCACGGACCTGATCAGCGAGGCGGTGGCGCACATGAAGCTGGAAGCCACGCTGGAGGACATCGCGGGCGTGATCCACGCGCACCCGACCCTGAGCGAGGCCTTCTGGGAGGCCAGTTTCGACGCGCTGGAGCGCCCGCTGCACAAATAAGCCCGGGCGGCCCTTGCAGCCGACGCTGCGCGCGGCTGAAGGCCCACCGCAGATCCGTGTTCGCCCGCTGCACGCCCGTCCAGAGCACGTGCCCGCTGGTCAGCGTGGCAAGGAGGCCGCCACCACATGCCTTACATTGCCTGTCGTTCCCACCTTTTCACGACGAGGCATTCATGGATTTCAAGGAAATCAAACTGGACCGCGGCTGGCTGAACCGGCTGGGCGGCCTGCGGGCCCGGGCCGGCCGGCTCTCGGCGCTGCTGGCCGCGCTCGTGCTCCTGCTCTCGTCCTGGTTCACCGTCGGCCCCGAGGAGGTGGGCGTGGTGCTGCGCTTCGGCGCCTACACGCGCAAGGTGGAGTCCGGCCTGCACTTCAAGCTGCCCTACGGCGTGGAGAGCGTGATCAAGGTGCCCGTGGAGCGGCAGTTGAAGGAGGAATTCGGCTTCCGCACCCTCAAGGCGGGCATCAAGACCGAGTACTCGGCCGAGGACTTCACGGAGGAATCGCTGATGATGACCGGCGACCTCAACCTGGCCGATGTGGAGTGGATCATCCAGTACCGCGTGGCCGATCCCTACAAGTACCTGTTCCGCGTGCGCGAGCCGGGCGAAACCCTGCGCGACATGACGGAGGCCTCGATGGCCCGGGTGGTGGGGGACCGCAGCGTCAACGAGGTGCTCACCGTGGGCCGCCAGGAGATCTGCCTGGCCGTCGAGGAGGAGCTGCAGCAGCTCTGCACCCAGTACGAGACCGGAATCAAGATCGAGCAGGTGGTGCTCCAGGACGTCAACCCGCCGGATCCCGTCAAGCCCGCCTTCAACGCCGTCAACGAAGCCCAGCAGGAGCGCGAGAAGCTGATCAACGAGGCCCGCAGCGAGTACAACCGCGTGATCCCGCGGGCCGCGGGCGAGGCCGACCAGACCGTGCAGCAGGCCGAGGGCTACGCCACGGACCGCGTCAACCGTTCCTTGGGCGAGGCCGCGCGCTTCTCGTCGCTCTACGCCGAGTACCAGCGCGCGCCGGAGGTGACGCGCACGCGCCTCTACCTGGAAGGCATGAAGGACGTGCTGGCCAAGAGCGGTCGCAAGGTCGTGCTGGACGAGGACGCCAAGGGCCTGCTGCCGCTGATGTTGTTCGACGGCCGCGCGGCCGAACTGCCCGCCGCCGCGGGAGGTGCGAAATGAGACTCGCCCTGCGCCTGGGACTGGGCCTGCTGGCCCTGGTCCTGCTGTTCTCCGCGGTCTATCAGGTGAACGAGACCGAACAGGTGATCATCACCCAATTCGGCCGTCCCGTGGGCGCGGCGGTCACGCGGCCGGGCCTGCACGTCAAGCTCCCGCTGATCCAGGAGATCCACCGCTTCGACAAGCGCTTCCTGGAGTGGGACGGCGACCCCAACCAGGTCCCCACCCGCGACAAGCGCTTCATCTGGATCGACACCTACGCCCGCTGGCGGATCGTCAACCCGCTGCTGTTCTACCAGCGCCTGCGCGACGAGCGCGGCGCCCACTCGCGGCTGGACGACATCCTGGACGGCGAGGCCCGCACGGCGGTGGCCCGGCACGACCTGGTGGAACTGGTGCGCTCCAGCAACCGGCCCATGAGCGGCGCCGAAGACATGGACTCGCTGGCCGGCGACGTGAACCTGACCATTCGCGCGGGGCGTCCGGCGATCAGCGCCGAGGTCCTGAGCGCGGCCCAGAAACGGGTGACGGACCTGGGCATCGAGGTGCTGGACGTGCGGTTCAAGCGCATCGGGTACGTGGAAGAGGTGCGGCAGAAGGTCTACGAACGGATGATCAGCGAGCGGCGGCGCATCGCCGACCAGTACCGCTCCGAGGGCCAGGGCGAGGCCAGCCGGATCAACGGCGAGCGCGAGCGCGAGCTCAAGGCCATCTCCTCCGAGGCCTATCGCAAGGCCCAGGAGATCGTCGGCCGGGCCGACGCCCAGGCCGCGCGCATCTACGCCGGGGCCTACAACCAGAACGCCCAGTCGCGCGAGTTCTATTCCTTCATGCGCACCATGGAGAGCTACCAGGAGAGCTTCAACCCGGAGACCGCGCTGATCCTCTCCACCTCCAGCGACTACTACCGCTACCTCTCCCGCGGAGGCCGCTGAGTGGGACTGGAGTTGATCCGCGCCGCCTGCGGCCGGGCGGAGTTCCACCGCCTGCTGGATTCCGGCGACGGCCAGCGGCTGGAGAGCTTCGGCGACGTGAGCACCGTGCGCCCGGATCCCAACGCGCTCTGGCGTCCCCGGCTGGAGAGCGCGCGCTGGGAGCAGGCCGGGGCCTGGTTCCACAAGGACCTGCGCTTCGGGAGCAGCCACTGGGAGCGGCGGCGCGCCCTGCCCAAACCCTGGCTGGTCCGCCACCAGGAGCTGACCTTGGAACTGGAGCTCACGCCCTTCAAGCACACGGGGGTCTTCCCCGAGCAGGAGGCCAACTGGAGCTGGCAAACCGCCCGGCTGCTGGGTTGGAGCGCGGCCCATCCCGGCCACCGGCCGCGCCTGCTGAACCTGTTCGCCTACACGGGGGCCGCCAGTCTGGCCGCCGCCGCCGCCGGCGCGGAGGTCTGCCACCTGGACGCCTCCAAGGACGTGGTGGCCTGGGCCCGCCGCAACCAGGCGCACTCGGGGCTCGCGGACGCGCCGCTGCGCTGGATCGTGGACGACGCCGGCGACTTCCTGCGCCGGGAGCTGAAGCGCGGGCGGCGCTACGAGGCCATCCTGCTCGATCCGCCGGCCTTCGGACGCGACCCCAAAGGCCAGGTCTTCCGCTTCGAGACCCACGTGCAACCCCTGCTTGGCGACTGCCGGCGCCTGCTGGCCGACGAGCCCGCCTTCCTGCTGGTGAACGCCTACAGCCTGGGCTACTCGGCCGGCGTGCTGGGCGGCCTGCTGCAGGACGAATTCGCCACCGGCTCCATCGAACTGGGCGAGCTGCGCCTGCGTGAGGAGCCCGTCCCCGGGCGGCCCTGCCGCGAGCTGCCCTGCAGCATCTACGCCCGCTGGACGCCGGAGGCTCCGTGAACCAGGACCGTGCCGGCCACCCCCTGCTGCCCGAACTGGACGGCGCCGAACCCGTGGGCATCTGGCCGGCCTGCGCGCCGCGCGTGCTGCACGTGGACAACCACTGCCTGGCCCTGGTGAAGCCCTTCAACATGCCCGTGATGGAGGACGTCTCGGGTGATCCGGACCTGCTGGAGTGGGGCCGGCGCTGGGTGCAGACCGTGTATCACAAACCCGGTCGCGCCTGGCTGGGCCTGCTGCACCGGCTGGACCGCCCGGCCGCCGGGATCGTCCTGTTGGCCCGCACGTCGCGCGCCGCCGCGCGCCTCTCCGGCCAGTTCCGCCGCCGCAGCGTGCGCAAGCTCTACCGCGCGCAGCTGGAAGGTCGCCTGGCCAAGCCCGAGGGCCAGCTGCGCCACTTCCTGCTCAAGGACGAGGAGCGCAACACGGTGAGTGTGGTGGCTCCGGAGACCCCCGGCGCTCTGGAGGCCCGCCTGTCGTACCGGCTGGTGGACCTCTACACGGACAGCCGCGGCCACTGGCAGAGCGAGGTGGAGGTCCAGCTGGAGACCGGCCGCCCGCACCAGATCCGCGTCCAATTCGCCGCCCTGGGCCACCCCCTGCGCGGCGACCTGCGCTATGGGGCCGGCGCGCCGCTGCCCGGCGGGCACCTGGCCCTGTTCTCCCACGAACTGCAGTTCGCCCATCCGGTGGGCAGCCGGCGCCTGACCTTGCGCGCCCCGTTGCCTGCGGGCTGGAGGGAACCGTGATGCCGCCTGACGGGCTGGAGCGGCTCTGCGGCCGGCTGGAGCGCTGCCGGCGCCTGCTGGTGGTGGCGGGTCCGGAGTTGTTGGCAGGCGCCCCGCGAGATGCCGAGCGGGCCGCCCAGATCCTGGGCGAGATGGAGCGCTACTACGAAGACTTCCTGCTGGTGGCGGAGGCCGGCCATGCGGCCGTTCAACAGGCTTGCGTGCGCCGCTGGCTGTCCGGCGACGCGCCCGAGGCAGCGGAGGGGTCCATCCTGCCGGCCTTCCTGCTGGCCCGTCCCCAACTCTGCCTGCTGCTGGGCGCGGACTGCTCCACGCCCCTGGCCGCCAGCGCCGTGGCGGGAGCCTGGCGCTCCTGCTGGATTGCCGAGCTGGGCGCCCAACCATCGGAGCTGGCCGTGCTGGCCCGGGAACGGCACCGGGGTCCGGCATTGGAGCTGCTGGAGGAACTCTGGGAGCGCTTCCTCTGCGGGGACGCCGGGCCCGCGCTCCGGGCCTGAGTATTCAGCGTGGGGCAGGCCCGCCCGTCAGCGGCGGCGTCCCGGGTTCCAGCGTCAGCCGGTAACGCCGATCCGCCACGGCGTCCAACTTGGCCCGTTCGCGCCGCACGCCCGCCAGATCCAGTTCCACCAGCGACGATTCCCGCCCGTAGAGGGGTTCCAGGAAGACCTGCCCGTCGCCCATGCCGTAGGCTGCGCTGCCGCCGTCGAAGTCCGTGCCGCCGGAGCGCCCCAGCCGGTTCACGCCCGCCACGCTGATCCCGTTCTCCAGCGCGCGGGCCCGCAGCAGGTGATGGAAGGCGAAGTGCCGCGCACGCGGCCACTGGGCGGGCAACAGGATCAACTCAGCGCCCCGGGCGGCCAGGTCGCGGAAGAGCTCGGGGAAGCGCAGGTCGTAGCAGATGGCCAGACCCACGCGCAGGCTCCCGCCCTCCAGCCCCAGCTCCGCCAGCGCGGGCCGGCCGCCCGGACGCACCCAGGCCGGCTCCCCCAGCGGACCGAACAGGTGCAGCTTGTCGTAGCGCAGCCGGATGGCGCCGTCCTGGATCAGCCAGCTGCGGTTGACCAGCCGCGGTCCATCCCCGTCGGCCAGCCGGACGGGCAACGAGCCCGGGCAGAGCAGCAGGCGCGGATGACGCGTGCTCCACTCCAGCAGCGGCGCCAGCCCGTCTTCGCCGCTCAACGCGCCCCGGGCCAGGCGGCCACCCTCGAAGGCCGTGTTCCAGAACTCGGGCAGCAGGATCGCCTGGGCGCCCTGCCGGACCAGCTCCTCCAGGCGCCCGGGCAGTTCAGCCAGGCTCGGGGCCTGCTCGGGGTCCAGCTGCAGGACGGCCAGGCGCAGGGTCTCGAGCGGGTTCGGGGCGGTCGGATTCATGCAACCTTCCGATCCATGTGACACGCGGGCGGCTCGCGCGGAAGCACAAGCCGAGTCCGCCGGCCAGCGCGCTCCAGGCGTCTCAGACCACTTGTTTCGCCCACTCGCCGCGGCGGTAGGCCCACTGCAGGATGAGGGCGTAGGAACTCAGGTAGACGGCCAGGGCGGCGAAGGCCTCGAGGATGCCCCCGCCCAGCCCGAAGATGATGCCCGCCGAGAGCGGCAGAAAGACCAGCCAGTTGAGTCCCACGTCCACGCGCATCACGAAGCCGGTCATCCCCGCGCCTTCCAGGCAGCCCGCCGTGGTCATGCCCAGGGCGTCGAGCGCCTGGAAACAGCCCAGCAGACGCAGGGGCCAGCGCACGGCGTCGATCACGGCGGCGTCCTGGGTGAACAGGCGCGCCAGCGGATCGGGGAACAGCAGGAAGACCAGACCCAGCGAGCTCATCAGCAGCATGCCCAGCTTCTGGGCCTCCCAGCCGGCGCGCATGGCCTCCCGGGGCTGGCCGGCGCCCAGCAGCTGGCCGATCAGCGTGCTGGCCGCGATGCCGATGCCGAAGCCGGGCATGAAGGAGAAGGACAGGATGGTGAAGACCACGTTGGTGGCGGCCACCTCCACCGTGCCCACGTGGCGCATCATGGCGATGAAGAGCGTGAAGCCCGCCAGGACGAAGAAGGCCTGGGCCGAGGCGGGCAGGGCCAGGCGCAGCACGCGTAGCGGACTCTCCAGCCCGCTCACCGGCCGACGCAGGACCTGGCCCCAGTGGAAGTCCCAGCGCCGGCGCAGCCCCGCCCGGTAGGCCAGGACCAGGAACACGACCATCCCGCCCACGGTGGCCAGCATGGAGGCCAGCCCGGCCCCCGGGGCGCCCAGGGCCGGGGCGCCCAGGTGCCCGTAGATGAAGACCCAGTTGAGCGGGATGTTGAGCAGGTTGATGGCGATGGCCACGCGCATGTGCTGGCGCGTGTCCCCGATGCCGTTGAAAAAGCCGCGCAGGGCGGAGATCACCACGTAGGGCACCAGGCCCGAGATGCGCCAAAGCGTGTAGTACAGGCTGGGCTCGTAGAGGGGATCCTCCGGCCCGTCCAGGATCAGGCCGTAGTAGAGCGGATAGAGCCAGAGCAGCACCACGGTCAGCAGCGCACCCAAGGGCAGGCCGGCCTGGAGGGCCGAGGCCAGCGCGCGGCCGGCGGCGGCGTGGTCCGCCTGGCCCGTGCGCCGCGAGGCCAGGATCTGCGTGCCCGTGGACAAGTGGCCCACGGCGCCCATCACCATCCAGACCGCCAACCCCGCCAGCCCGGTGGCCGCCAATGGAACGACGCCCAGCCGGCCCACCATCATGGTGTCCACCATGCCCACCACGGTCTGGCTGAGTTGGGAGATGACCACGGGAATGGCCAGCTGGATCACCCGGGCCGAGAGCTCGCGGTCCAGCAGACTCATGAGTCGCTGACGTCGAGCTCGCTGCCGGGCAGGGCCTCTTCCACGCGCAGCTCGGGCTGCTGGGCCTGGGCCGCCTCCAGGAAGCGCCGGGCCGAGTCCTTGCGCCCGGGCAGGGCCACCAGCAGCCGCGGCTTGACCCGCTGCAGCATGTCCAACAGCTCGGGCAGGCTGGAGTGCGAGGAGAACAGGAAGCTCTCCACCCGGCAGTGCAGGGGCACCTGGGCGCCGTCCATCTCCAGCAGGTCGCCGGGTTTGCTCTTGAGCAAGCGCTTGGCGAAGGAGCCCCCCGCCGAGTGCCCCACGAAGAAGATGGCCTGGAGCGGCAGGGGCAGCATGCGCCGGGCCACGCGCCAGGAGGCGCTGTGGGGCTGGAGCATGCCCGAGGGCACCAGGAAGATCCGCGAACCTTCCAGATCCAGCGCGCTCTCCTCCGGATCCAAAATGTCCACCAGGGTCTGGGAGAACTGGAAGTCCGGCAGCAGGCGGCGGTCCTTGGCGGCGAATTGGTCGTAGAGCTGGGCGATCTCCCAGGCCCGGCGGCCCAGGTAGACGGGCAGCGGCGGGATCCGGCCCTTGCGCTTCAGGCTGTGCAGGATGTAAAGCAGCTCCTGGGCGCGGCCCATGTTGAACACGGGCATCAGGATGGAGCCGCCCAGGGCCGCCACCTCGCGGATGGAGTCGGCCAGGCGCTCGATCTCGGCGCGGCGGGCCAGTTGGGCGTGGGCCGGACTCCAGGCCACGGTGCACTCGCTGACCACCACGTCCGCGCCGGGCGGATAGACGGCGCCCTGGATCACGCTCTGGGGACGGCCGCAGAGGTCCGCCGTGTAGAACAGGGACTGGCCTTCGGCTTCGATCAGCCAGGAAGTGGAGCCCAGGATGTGGCCGGCGTCGAAGGCCGTCAGGTGCAGCTCCTCGGCGCCCTCGATCTCCAGCCGCAGGCGCTCGCCCTTCTCCACGAAGCGCACGCGCTCCTCCAGGTCCTGCACGTCCGCCGGGCCGTAGAGGGGTTCCTCCAGCTCCGCGCCGCTCTCGGAGGCCTGGGCCCAGAGGGTGGCGTGACGGCACAACTGCAGGCGGGTCAAGCGCCAGGTGGCCTCGGTGCACAGAATGGCCGCCTCGGGCCAGCGCGCGGCCAGCACGGGCAGCGCGGCCATGTGATCCACGTGGGCGTGGCTGAGCAGGATGGCGTGGACGGGATAGTACTCGGGATGGTGGTCCAGCGCGGAGGTGTCGGGCAGCGCGGCCCGGCCCTCACGCAGGGGATCCAGCCCGGCATCCAGCAGGAGTCCGGCGTTGCCCGCACTCAGGTAGCGACAGTGGGCGGAATTCTCCGCGGTGGGACCCAGCAGCGTGAAATACATGGGCCGAATCTAGCAAAGCTGGCCAGCGGGAGCAGGACCTTCCGGCGTCCCACCCCCCGCGCAGATTTTTTCCCGGTCGGCTAAAGACGGCTCCATCGATTGACGAAACAACAAGCGGTCGGTGGAACATGAAACCACCGATCACCCCGATCCGCTGTGGGATCGGTACAACTGCTGCGACGCCGGGGCTCGGCCCCGGCGTTTTTCTATGCGCGAAGGCGCCTCTCATTCTGTCGTCTCGGGCGGCCCCTTCCCCCTGCAAGGGGGAAGGTTGGGATGGGGGTTCACCGCGTTCCTATCATTTGCTGAGAACCCTTGTCTGCCACCTTTCTGCTGGCGCCAGAAATGATCCCCCCACCCGTCATCCCCCGGCTTGACCGGGGGATCCCAAACCTCGCCTGTCATCCCTGTCTCTTGCCGGAGGCCTTGTTTGCCACCTTTCTGCTGGCACCAGAAAGGTGGCGCCAAAGAGGCGCTTTTTCTCAACGGCCAGAGTCAGGCCACCTCGCGGTGGCCTGACTCTGGCCGCAGTTTGGACTTCCTGCCACCACGTAGTTGGTTCCGCCTGACGGCGTCACCACCTGGATCTGGTTCAGGCCTGAAGGCCTTCACCTCACCCACTCCATTGAAACTCAGTGGCTCTGTGTCACTGTGTCTCTGTGGTGATAGACGGATCAGAGGTCAACCTGGCGGGCTTCACCTCACGTGACACAATTCATCTTCGAGACTTCGAGTCTTCGTGATCAAGCGGACTCCCGGACGAGCGACCCTCGACCCAGGCAGAGCCCAATTCAAACTCTGTGCCTCTGTGACTCTGTGGTGAGATGCTTGGGAAGGCTCAGGCGCGCGGGGCCCAGGCGGCGATCATCCGGCGCATGACGCCCCGGTGCTCGGCTTCGTGCTGGAGCAGGTGGCTTAAGATCCACTCGGGCGTCGCGGCCCCCTCCAGGCCCTGCACCAACTCCGCCAGGTCGGGCTCCGCCAGCCGCGCGCACTCCGTCAGCAACAGGTAGCGGGCGCGGGCCAGTGCGGCGAGCAGTTCGGGCAGCGTGGCCGTTTCCGCCTGGGCCAACCGGCCGTCCGCCTGCCGCACGTCGTCGATGGGAAAGTTCTCCAGCGCTTCGGCCGGAATCTCCACACCCAGCAGGTCGCAGTAGAGCCAGTCCAACTCGATGGCGGCCAGGTGCGCCAGATGGGCGGCCAGGCTGTTGGGGAAGTCCGGCGAGCTGTGGTGCAGGAGCTCCGCCGGGGCCGTCGCCACGATGCGCAGCGTGCGCGCGCGGCCGTCCTCAAGCTGGGCCAGCAGGAGGCCCAGCCGGGTCGCGGGCTGCTCCGGGAGCCGGAAGGGCGCTCTCACTTGTCCGCCCGCCGGATCAGCCGGGCCGGCACGCCGGCCACCAGCGCGCCCGCAGGCACGTCCCGGGTCACCACGCTGCCGGCGCCCACCATGGCCCCTTCCCCGATGCGGATCCCGCAGAGGATGGTGGAGCCCGTTCCGATGGAGGCGCCCGCGCCCACCTGGGTGAACTCCAGGGTCCAGTCCTCCTCGGTCTGCGGCGTGCCGTCCGGGCGCGTGGCGCGCGGGAACTTGTCGTTGATGAAGGAGACGTTGTGGCCCACGAAGACGTTGTCGCCGATCTCCACGCCCTCGCAGATGAAGGTGTGGCTGCTGATCTTGCAGTTGCGGCCGATCTTCGCGCCCTTCTGGATCTCCACGAAGGCCCCCACCCGGCTGCCGGCGCCGATCTCGCAGCCGTAGAGGTTGACGAAGCTGAAGATCTTCACGCCTTCGCCCAGCTTCACGTCTTCGGCGATTCTCAGATACGAGTCCATGCGTTGCTCCTGCTACTGCCACCACAGAGGCACAGAGGCACGGCGAGGAGAGCGTTACGGGCTCCAGCCCCTGCGGAATCCCGCGTCACTCAGTGGCGGAATGCCCGAATGTGCCCATGTCTCGCCGGATCATCTCCAACAATCCTCTGTGTCTCCGTGACTCTGTGTTGAACGATTCCGTCTCCCGGATCAAGCCAACTCGCTCAGCTCCACGCGACGGCCGCCCTGGCGCAGGCTCAGTTCGGCGGCCTCGAGCAGGCGCGTCACCCGCAGGGCGTGGGCCGGCCCGGAGAGCGGCTCGCGACCCGTGGCGGCGCAGTCCAGGAATTCCTTGACCATCCGATCCAGCGCCTCGGTCCCGTCCAAGCGAGGGGCGCGCATGTCGCCCGTGCGGTAGCTCACCAGCGTGCGCCAGATCTCCTCGGGCTGGGTCAGCTCCACGCCCTTGTCGTACACCTTGATCTTCTCGCTGGGCTCCATGTCGTCGTAGACCACCATCTGGCGGTCGCCACCGATCAAGATGCGCCGCACCTTGACCGGGGCGATCCAGTTGACGTGGAAATGGGCGATCAGCTGGTCCGGGTAGAAGACCGTGAGGTAGGCCAGGTCCTCGTGCTGATAGTAGTGCCGGGCGCCGCAGGCCTGCACGGCCAGCGGTTCCCCGCCCGCCAGGTGGTCGCAGATGCTGAGATCGTGGGGCGCCAGGTCCCAGATCACGTTGGTGTCGTGCTGGAAGAGGCCCAGGTTGACACGCACGCTGTCGAAGTAGAGCAGGCGGCCCAACTCGCCCTGGTCGATGAGCTCGCGCACCTTGCGCACGGCCCCCGTGTAGAGGAAGGTGTGGTCCACCATCAGCGTGAGCCCCTTGGATTCCGCCAGGGTGATCAGCTCGCGCGCCTGGGCCGCGCTCTCCACGAAGGGCTTCTCCACCAGCAGGTGGCGGCCGGCCTCCAGGGCGCGGCGCCCCAATTCGAAGTGGCTGGAGAGGGGTGTGGCCAGGGCCACGGCCTCGACGCGCTCCAGCAACTCGTCGTAGCTGCCGGCCAGCTGGGCGGCGGGAAAGCGGCGGGCCCCCGCGGCGCGCCGGCCGTCGTCCAGGTCCGTCATGTGCACGTCGCAGCCCGGCTGGGCCTGGAAGTTGCGCACCAGGTTCGGTCCCCAGTAGCCCAGTCCCGCGATGCCGATCTTCATCTGGTGTCTCCTGTCATCCGGCTTCGGCCGGGACTCCCTGACCCGTCACCGTCCTTCCGACGAGGGCCGGGATTCCGGCGTTCGGCGGTGTGACAGACGGGGGCCACGGCCTCCGCCGGCAGCAAAGTACCAGCCGCCCCCAGCTTTCCCAAGCCGTGGCCGTTCGCCACTTTTGGCTTGGGAAGCGGTTCCACACGCCAAGCCGGAAGCAGCAGGAGAGCACATGCCGGTCCCCTTTCTCGATCTCAAGGCCCAATACGCCAGCATCAAGCATGAGTTGGACGCCGCCGTGGCGGGCGTCTTCGAGCGCTGCGAGTTCGTCACCGGCCCCACCGTGCGGGCCTTCGAGGAGGCCTTCGCCGCCGCCCACGGGGCGCGCTTCTGCGCCACCTGCAACAGCGGCACGGCGGCCCTGCACCTGATGTTCTGGGGCCTGGGGATCGGCCCGGGCGACGAGGTGCTGACCGCCGCCAACACCTTCATGGCCACGGCCGGCGGCGTCAAGCTGGCCGGCGCCACGCCCCGGCTGGCCGACGTGCGGGCAGACGACTTCAACCTGGATCCGGAGCAGGTGGAGGCCCGCATCACGCCGCGCACCAAGGTCCTGCTGCCGGTGCATCTCTACGGGCAGTGCGCGGACCTGAAGCCGCTGCGCGAGATCGCCGAGCGCCGCGGCCTGCTGCTGTTGGAGGACGCGGCCCAGGCGCACCTGGCCGGCTACCACGGCGTCCACGCCGGCCACCACGGCCGCGCGGCCGCCTTCAGTTTCTACCCGGGCAAGAACCTGGGCGCCGCCGGCGAGGGCGGCGCCGTGCTCACCAACGACGAAGCCCTCTACCAGAGGATCTGCCGGCTGCGCGACCACGGCATGCCCGAGAAGTACCTGCACGCCGAGTGGGGCCACAACTACCGGCTGGAGGGTCTGCAGGGCGCCGTGCTGGGGGTCAAGCTCCGGCACCTGCCCGGCTGGACCGCCGCGCGCCGGCAGGCGGCCGACTGGTACCGCGAGGAACTGGCGGGACTGCCCGGCATCCTCTGCCCGCAGGAGCTGCCCGGTCGCCGCCACGTGTATCACCTGTTCGTGATTCGCGTGACGCCGGAGTCCGGCACCATGCGCAACGCCCTGCAGGCGGCCCTGCAGCAGGCGGGCATCGGCTGCGGCCTGCACTATCCGCGCCCGGTCCACCTGCAGCCCGCCGCGGCGGAACTGGGCTACCGGGAGGGGGATTTCCCCGTCACCGAGCGGCTGGCCGGCGAGATCCTCAGCCTGCCCCTGTTCGCGGAGATCACGCGCGCCCAGGTGGCGGAGGTGGCGGCGGCGATCCGCGCGTCGGTGGCCTGAGCGGGAGGGTCCATGGCCGCCGAGCCCGCCCCATTCATCCTCTTGGTGGGCGGCCTGCCGCCGCCGGTGGGGGGCGTGTCCGTTCACCTGCAACGGTTGTGCGCCCGGCTGACCGCCGAGGGCTGGCGCTGGCGCGTGGCGGACGACGGCCGCTGCCGGCCCCTGCTCCTGCCCCTCCTGCTGGCGTCTGCCCTGCTCCGACACCGCCTGGGAGGCGGAGCACTCGTCCACGTCCACAGCGGCAACTGGCGCACGCGCCTGCTCTGCGCGCTGCTGGGGCGCCTGCTGGGGCTGCCCGTCTTGCTCACCCTCCACAGCTTCCGGCCGCTGGACAACCCGCGCACCCGACGGCTGGCCCGGGCCGCCCTGCGCCTCTGCCGCGGCGTGGTGGCCGTCAGCGCGGAGGTCCGCGCCCGCTGCCTGGAGTACGGCGCCCGGCCCGAACAGGTCCGCGTGCAGTACGCCTACCTGGATCCGCCCGCACTCGGGGCCGGTCCCCTGCCCGCCGCCGTGCGCGAGTTCCTGGCCCGGCACCAGCCCCGGCTGGCAGCCAGCGCGTTCCGGCTGCGCTTCCACGAGGGTCTGGATCTCTACGGCCTCGATCTGCTCGTGGAGCTGGTCCACCAGCTGCGCCGCACCCGGCCCGCCGCTGGACTGGTCTTCGTCCTGCCGGAGATCGGGCTGCCGGACTACCTGGCGCGCTGCCGGACCCGGTTGGACGAACTGGGGTTGGCGGAGCACGTGCTGATCATCACGGACAGCCTGGAATTCCCTGCGCTGCTGCGCGAGTGTGACCTGCTGGTGCGGCCCACCACCAGCGACGGCGACAGCCTCTCCCTGCGCGAGGCCCAGTTCAGCGGGTGCCGCTGCCTGGCCAGCGACGCCGTGCCCCGGCCGGAGGGCGTGGCGCTGTTCCGCTCCCGGGACGGCGCTCACCTCCTCCAGCGCTGCGGGGAGCTGCTGGCGGAGCCCAAACCCGCGCCACGCGCCGGCCAGGATGGCTGGGCGGGCCTGGCCGCGGCTTACCGGCAGGTGCTCCGTGGCTGAGAGCCTGCGCCGCAATAGCCTGGCCGGGCTGGGGTGGGCCTTTGGACAACAGGCGGGCAGCCAGCTCAGCCGCGTGGTCTTCTCCATCCTGCTGGCCCGTATCCTCTCACCGGCGGACTACGGCCTGCTGGGGCTGGGCCTGCTCTGCGTCAACTTCCTGCAGATCCTCTCCACCTTCGGACTGGGCGACGGACTGATCCAGCTGGGACGCCAGGCCGAGGAAGCGGAGCTGGCGGCCTTGTTCCGCCTGCACGCGACCCTGGCCCTGGGCACCGCCTGCCTGCTGGCGCTGGCCGCCCCAGCTGTGGCGGCCTGGTACCGGTTGGAGGACCTGACCGACATCCTGCGCCTGCTGGCCCTGACCTTCGTGTTCTCCATCGGCGTGGTGGTGCCGCGGGCGGCGCTGGAGAAGCGCCTGCGTTTCCAGACCGTGGCCCGGCGGGCCGTGCCGGCCACCCTGCTCAGCGGGCTGCTGGCGCTGGCGGCCGCCCACGCGGGTTGGGGCGTCTACAGTCTGGTGGTGCTGGCGCTGGCGGAGCCCGCCTTGCTGGCCATCAGCCTGCTGCCCTGGATTCCCCGCGCGCGCCCGGCCCCCCTGCGGCAACTGCTGCCCGTCCTGCACTATTCCTGGAAACTCAGCGTGGCCGGCGTGGTGGGCTTCGTGGGCAAGAACATCGACGCGGTGGTGATCGGCCGCTGGATCGGCCCGCGCGATCTGGGCCTGTACCAACTGGGCTTCCGGTTGACCCGGCTGCCCAGCCAGAACCTGGCCGGCGTGCTGGACCGCGTGCTCTTCCCGGCCTACGCCAGCATCCAGGACGACCGGCCGCGGGTGGCCCGGGCCTACGTGCGCGTGCTGCGCGGCATGTCCTGGCTGATGTTCCCGCTGATGACCCTGGCGGCCTTCAGCCTGGAGCGGCTGGCGCCGCTGCTGCTGACCCACAAGTGGGACGGCGTGGTGCCCGTGATGCAGGTCTTCTGCGTCCTGGCCGTGGTGCAGACCATGGGCCGGAGCATGAACGCCGTGATCCAGGCCCTGGGCCGCAGCGACGTGGTGCTGGTCTGGGTGTTCTTCGCCGCGCCGCTGAACATCGCCGCCGTGGCCCTGAGCGCGCGCTGGGGCATCCTGGCGGTGGCCGTCGCGCTGGTGGCCACGCGCCTGCTGATCCAACTGGGACAGCAGCACGTGATCGCCCGCCTGCTCGGGGTTCCCCACGGCCGTCTGCTGCGGGCGGAATTCGCGGGCCTGCCCTTCTGCCTGGCCCTGGCCGGTCTGCAGGGACTGACCGGGCTGGCCGGCTGGCATCCCTGGCTGCGGCTGAGCGTGCTGAGCCTGGCCACGCTGCTGCCACCGGCCCTGCTGCTGGCCGCCCGGGGCCGCCAGGGCGCCCTGGCCTGGCTGGCCGGGGACAGCCCGCAGCGCGGGTGAAGCCGGCTCAGCGGGTGAGACGGGTCCGGCCGGAACGCAAGCGCAAGGCCGCCTTGCCCGGCGGATCCCCGGCCGCCCACTCCGCCACGGCCTGTCGGATGGAGCCCTCGTCCTCCACCTCCAGCACGCGCGCCTCCTGGGCATAGGCGGCCAGGTACTCGTCCACCGTGCAGAGGATCTTGGCGGGCACACCGCCAACCACGTGGCCCGCGGGCACGTCCCGGGTCACCAGGGCGCCGGCGGCCACCACGGAGCCGCGTCCAACGCGCACGCCCGGCATGATGATCGCCCGGGTGCCCACGAACACGTCGCGCTCGATGACGATCCGTCCCACCACGTTGACCAGATCCGTGCGCCCGGCCCGGTTGAGCATGGCGATGGCGCCGTCGTGGTTGAGCAGCAGCGTGCCCGCGGTGAGCCAGACGTTCTCGCCGATCTCCGTCAGATGGGGCTCGGCGATGGTGGCGTTGAAGACGGGCAGCCAGGCGGGGGCGACCAGCCCGCGCCGCCGGTAGCGCTCCAAGGGCGTGTGGCGCAGCCGTTCCAGCAGGTCGCGCAGGCGGCGGGTGATTCGTTTCAGCATGGGGACTCCCCGTTGTCGCCGTCCAGCCAGTCCTGCAAGGCGATGGCCCACTCGCTGGCTCCCAGGGCCTCTTCCACGCTCATGGGCGGCGGACCCTGGCCCAGCGCGGCGCGCACGAAGGCCTGCAGTCCGGCGGCGTGACCCTTGTCCGCCTCGTCCCAGGACTTGGATCCCCCCTGGGCGTCGTGCCGGGTCAGGCGCCGGAAGTCCTCCAGCACCCAGGACGCGCCGGCGGCGTGGGCCTCGATCCGCTCCTTCTCCAGGCCCCGGCTGCCCTCGCTCACATATTGGATCTGCGCCAGGCTGCCGTCCGGATAGGCCAGCGTGACCGCGTACTGGTCGGCGACGCCGCCCGGCCCGGGCCGGGCGGGCAGGACCCGCACCTGGGCCTCCTCCGGCTGCGCGCCGGCCAAAAAGGAGCAGAAGTCGATGAAGTGGCAGCCCTCGCCGATCAGCCGGCCGCCGCCCTCCGAGCGGACCTGCACCCAGGACGTGGCCGGGATGCGCCCGGCGTTCACGCGGTAGCTGAGGACAAGCGGTTCGCCGCCTGCGTCCAGTCCCGCCTTCAAGCGCCGGGCCAGGGGCGCGAAGCGGCGGTTGTAGCCCACGCAGAACAGCAGCGGGCTGCCGGCCAGGGCCTGGCGCAGCGCCTCGATCTCGTCCAGCCGGATGGCGGCGGGCTTCTCCACGAAGACGTGCTTGCCCGCGGCCAGGGCGCGCAGGGCCAGCTGGGCGTGGCTATCGTGGCGCGTGGCGATGAGCACGGCCTGGGTGCCCGGATCCGCCAGCAGGGCCGTCGGGTCCGTGCCCGACCAGGGGACCTTGAACTCGGTGGCCAACTTGCCTGCCGTGAAGCCGCCGCGGGACACCAGCCCGCGCAACTCCACGTCGGCCAGGGCGGCTAGGGTGGGCAGATGCACGCGGGCGCAGAAGCCGCCGGCCCCGATCACGGCCAGGCCCAGCCGCCCGCCGCTCACGCTCAGCGCCGGCAGGGGCGTCGGCGCCTCCTCGGCCAACGCGGGATACTCCAGCATCACCGCCAGATGGGTCTCCGGGGCGGCCTTGATGCCGTCGAAGGCGGCGACGGCCTGCTCGATGGGATAGATCCGCGGCTCCAGCAGGGCGGGCCGCAGGCGGCCGCTGCGCATCAGCTCCAGCACGGCCTGCAGGTTGCGGTTCTCCGTCCAGCGGGCGAAGGCCGGCGGGTAGTCGCGCCCGCGCTGCTCGTAATCCGGGTCGTAGCGGCCCGGCCCGTAGGAGCAGGCGATGCGCAGCTCCACCTCCTTTTCGTAGAACGGGCTGCGCGGCAGCTCCAGTCCCACGGCGCCCACCACCACCACCCGGCCCCGCTTGCGCGCCAGCGACATGGCCTGGCGCAGGGGAGCGCTGGACGAAGTGCCCGCGGTGAGCAGGACCAGGTCGGCGCCCACGCCTCCGCTCAGGCGCTGCACGGCCTCCTCCACGCCGGGATCGTCGGCCAGCAGGGCCTGTTCGGCGCCGCAGCGCCGGGCCAGCTCCAGCCGCCCGGGCAGCAGATCCAGGCCCAGGACGCGGCAGCCGGCAGCGGCCAGCATCTGCACGCTGAGCAGGCCGATCAGGCCCAGGCCGGTGACCACCACGGTCTCACCCAGGGCCGGAGCACCCTGGCGGATGCCCTGCAGGGCGATGCTGGCCACCGTGGCCCAAGCGGCGTCCCGGCTGGGCACGTCGTCGGGAACCGGGGCCACCAGCAGGCGCGGCACGGCCACCACCTCGGCGTGGGCCGCGATCCCCGACCCCGCGCAGGCCACGCGATCCCCGGGCTGCAGATCGTGCACGCCCTGTCCCAACGCCAGCACGCGGCCCGCCGTGCTGTAGCCCACCGCCCCGGCGATGTTGTCCACGTGGGCGGCCTTGCGCAGCAGGTCGCGCAGGGTGTTGTGGCGGATGGCCTTCAGGCCCTTGCGCAGCAGGTCCTGGCGCACGCGCAGCTGGCCGCGCAGGTCGCCAGGCAGGACCAGCCCGCCGGTCTCCGTGCCGGCGCTGATCAGGCTGAACTCGTTCAACACCAGCACCTGGCCCGCCGCCGCCTGGGGGCGTGGCACCTCGCGCACCAGCATGCGCTGCTCCTTGGTCTTGAAGACCTGCTTCACGCGGGGTTCTCCTCCAGTTGAAAGACGTCACACGACAGGGGCAGCGGCAGGGCGACGAAGCGGCCGAAGGGCGTTTGGCGCACGGGATGGGCCTGTCCATCCAACCCGCGCAGACCCGTCAAGCGGGCTGAGAGCGCTTCCAACTCCAACCAGGCCAATTGGTCCACGCGGGGAGCCTCCACGCGCAAGGCCCCGGCTTCGGCGTGGAAGCGGGTCTGCTCCCGCAGCCGCCAGTGGTCGGCGATCTCGGTCAGGTGGGCGTGCCAGACCGGCTTGTCCCGCAGGTGGTCCAGCAGCTGCGTCAAGGCGCTGGCATCGTCCTGCAGGTTGTTGCGCTGCCGCCGGCCGTCCTCCCGGCTGGGCGCGACGTGCTCCTGGACGGTCAGCGGCAGACCCTCCCGCAGCAGCTGCTCCAGTTGCCGCTCCACCACCCGGCGCATGGCCCGGCGCTGCCCAAACCGCTTGGGCCACTTGGGCCACTCCTCGCGCAGGTAGGGTGGCAGCACGTTGCCCGCCAGGGTGCTGGGCATCTCCAGCACGGCGCCCGCGGCGAACCAGGTGGGCGCCAGTTCGGCGGCCGGCGTGTCGGTGGACTGGATCGCCCGGCGGTTGAAGCGCCGGCACCACCAGCGAAAGCCGCAGGCCGCCACCGCGGCGTCGGCGAGCTCGCCGCCGGCGTAGCCCGGGTACTTGCCGCCCAGCGGCGGGGACTGGAAGACGCGGTCCCAGATCTCCAGGCCGCGCCGGGTCTCGTCCAGGGCCGCCTGCAAGGTCGCGTAGCTGCGGAACTCCTGGTCGCGCGCCGCCCCCTGCCCGCGGAAGTGGTCCTTGCCGTGGTAGCAGCACTCCAGCCGCGGGTGGGCGGCCAGCGTGCGCAGGAACTCGCGCATCTCCGGACGCTCGTCGATGGCGTGGAAGCGCGAGCCGGCGGGCGGCTCCACCAGGGGGCGGCGGTTGACCGGAATGAACAGGCTGATCCTCAACTCCGGGAAAGGCGCCAGCAAGCGCTCCTCCACGAAGCGCCAGGCGGAGTCCGCTCCCCGACCCAAGTGGCCCCAGTCGCACTCGCGACCGCGGCAACCCCGGGCCGGGACGAACACGTCGGCCAGGTCGTCGATCATCAGGTTGAGCGGCGCGGCCGCGCCCCCCGGCCAGGCGGCCACGCGCAGACAGGTCAGGTCCGCCATGTGGACTTCCAACGGCTGGCGGCGCGCACGCCGGCGCGCAGCAGATTGACTGGCCCGGGCCGCAGCCGGCGGCAGCGCAGCATGGGTCGAACCACGGGATCCCACTTGAGCTTGTAGTCCTCTTCGCCCGCCATGAAATCCAGCCGCTCCACGCCCAGCGCGCCGAGCTGCCGGATGCTGTCCCAGAGCACGAGCTTGCCGATGCTGTAGGGAAAGAGCTCCGGGTCGTAGCTGGTGATCCAATCGAAGAAAGCGCCGCCGTGCAGGAAGCCCAGGCGGTAGGCCACCAGGCGGCCGGAACGCCGGGCGCAGAAACAGGCGAATTCGCCGCGTTCCGTGGCCAGTGTGCCCACGGTCCCGATGAAGGCGCAGCGGGCGGGGTCCAGGAAGGAACTCTTGTGGCCCTCGGATTGCCAGCGGCGCCGGGCCAGCTCGCGCAGCTCCTCCAGCAGGGCGGGCGTGCAAGTCTGTTCGAGTTGCAGCTCGGGCTCGAGGCCCGCCTCCGCCAGCCGGCGCTTCTTCTTGGCCACGTCGTGGCGCAGATTCTTGCCCACGCGGGCTTCCAGCGCTTCCCAGCCTGCCCGCAGGTCCAGCAGCGGGTTGCCCTCCACGCGCCCGCACTCCCAGCCGCGCGCTTCCAGAAGTTCGGCCAACGGAAAGGCGGGCGTGCCCTCGATCAACGGCGCCAGCCGCGCCTCGTGGACATGGCGGCCGGCCCGCTCCAGCCAGGCGGCCACCTGTTCCAGCGCCGCCTGATCGCCGGGAGCGACGGCCAGGGGCAGGCTGTCCGAGAACCCGTCGCCGCCGTTGCAGAGCACGCGATGGGCCAGCGGGCAGTGCGGATCGCGCTCGCGTCGGCGCACCACGGGCAGCAGAGCGCGCCACTCCCCGCCCTGCTGAAAGGCCAGCAGGCGGCTCTGCTGGGGGGCGAACTGCCGGACCCAGGCTTCCATCCACCAGGCCGTGGACTGGATGTGCGGATGCGGCGCCTGCTCCGTCAGCCGCTCCCAGGCGCGGGCCGCTTCCTCCCCCAGAGGCAGGGGAAGCTCAGTCCAGGTCCAGCTCATGCCACTCCACCTTGAAACTGCGCGTCCAGCGCCATCCCAGCACGCGCCGGATCACCAAACGCTCTAGCAAGCGGGCGCCCGCGGCCCGCTGGGCCCGCAGGGCCGGGCGGTTGCGCGCGTGGACCAGGCCGTCCAGCGGAGCCAGGCCCAACCCCGCCGCCGCCGCCAACCGCCGGGCCAGCATGGCCCCGTGCAGGCCCAGTCCGCGCCGCTCGGGATCCGTCCACGAGTCGAGCAGCACGCCGCCCCCGGGACCCGGGTCCAGGTGCAGGCCCGTGTTGGGTTCATCGTAGCTCCCGCGCCAGAGCCAGGTGTCGTAGAGCAGGCCGTCCGCGTCGGCGACTCCCAGGCCGAGCTGGCGCGCATCCGCCAGGCGCTGTTCGATGCGCCGGTTGCGGGCCGCATGCCGCCGGTAGCCCAGCCGTAACTCTTCCCCCTGCAGCACGCGGCAGCCCGCGGGCAGGGGCGGCGCCGGAGGCGGATCGGCGCGCGGCTCGTGCCGGATCCGCAGCCACTCCTGGCGCTCGTAGAAGCGGCGCGCCAATCCCAGGCCGCGCCAGCGCAGGGCGGCGAGGAGTCTCATGCCCGCCCCGCCGCTTGTTGTAACACGAGGTTCAGCCGGTCCAGCAGGTCTTGTCGATCGTAGTCGCGCCGCAGCAGGGCCCGGCCGCGCCCGCCCATGGCCCGGCGCTCGGCGGGGTCCAGGCGCGTGAAGGCCTCGAGGGTCCGGCGGATGCCCTCCACGTCGCCGGGGGGCGCCGTGAGACCGAGGCCTTCCTGCTCCACCAGGCGCTGGAGTTCGCCGCCCGCGATCGCCAGGATGGGTCGGCCCGCCGCCAGACAGGTCTGGAATTTGGCTGGCACGGTCAGGTGGAAGATCGGCTGGTCGTCCAGGGGCACCAACAGGCCGTCGCTGGCCGCGTAGAGTGCCGGCATGGCGGCGGCGGGCACGCGGCCCCAGAAGCGCACGCCCGGGATGGCCTCCACTTCCACGCGCTTCCGCAGGGCGGCGGCGTGGGAGCCGTCCCCGACGAAGTTCAACCGCAGGGTCGCGCGGACGGGCGCTGGCAACGCCGCGAAGGCGCTCAGCACACGGTCCAGGTTCTGGACCTTGCCCAGGTTGCCGGCGAAGGTGAGCTGCAGGCAGCCGGGCTCGGCTAAGCGTGGATCCGGCTCCGCCTCGGCCAGGGTCTCCGCCCAGTTGGGCACGAAGTCCACCGGCAGCCCGGCAGGCAGGTGCGGAGCCAGGGCGGCGCGAAAGCCCGCGCAGGAGACCAGCACGCGGCGGGCGGGCCGGTAGCAGCCACGCACGAAACCGTTCAGCAGGGCCTCGCGCAGGGGCGTGCGGCGGAAGCCGTAGGCCCAGACGCTGTCCGGCCAGAGATCCTGGGTCCAGATCACCAGCGGCACGCGGCGCCAGCGGGCCAGCACCACCGCGGGCAGGACGCTGGTCAGCGGCCCGGTGTTGTAGGAGAAGACCACGTCGGGCCGGCCGCCGTGCGCCAGCGCGGCCAGGCTGCCGCGCAGGGCGAAGGAGAGGTAGTTCCAGAGTTTGCGGCGCAGGCTGGCGGCGTAGCCCGTCACCGTGCGCACCCGGCGGATGCGCAGGCCCTCCCAGGCCTCGGCGGCCACGGGGCGGTTCACCCAGCCGGGCGGAAGCTCGCCACGCGGGTAGCTGGGGACCTGGGTCAGCACCTCCACCCGATGGCCGCGCGCCACCCAGTCCCGGGCCAGATCGTTGATGCGGAACTCCTCCGGGTGGAAGCGCTCGCTGACGATGAGGATTCGCAGGGATCGGGTGGAGGCCATGGGCATCAAAATTGTGCAACCCGGGAATTGATGTCGACCCTCAGGCGGCGCAGGTCCGTGCGGCACGCCGCTTCAGTGTAGGTCACGGACCACCGCATGTCAAGCCGGAAGGCCCCGCCCCAGGCGCCGGGCGGCGGCGCCCCGTGCCGGTTCCTGTGCCACACCTTATCTTCGCTCCTGCGTCGGCGGCCAGGTCCGGCGCCCCACTGGAGGCCAGCCGTGATCCGTCGCACCCTGTTCGATCTCAAGCAGCGACTGGGAAACCGCTCCGCCCTGGAGTTGCACGGGCAACTGGCCGCCGAAGAGCGGCTCAGTCGCGACGAACTGGAGCGGCTGGCCTGGAAGCGCCGCCGGGCGATCGTCTTCCACGCCTACGATCAGGTTCCCTTCTACCAGCGCAAGTACCAGCGGGCGGGCTTTCATCCCAACGACCTGCAGGATCCGGCGGACTTCGCGCAGGTGCCCGTGCTCTCCAAGGACGAGCTACGCGTCTCCTTCGAGGAGCTGATCGCCCACGACAGCCGGCCCGGCCAGCGCCGCCTCTCCACCACCGGCGGGAGCACGGGCGTACCGGTGCGCGTGCTGTTCGATCGCCGCGTGGCGCTGGAAGCCTTCGCCTGGCGCGTGCTGGACTGGTGGGGCCTGCACGCCTCGGACCACGTGGGCTTCGTCTACCGCCGGACGCGCCGGGGCGCGGCCCAGGCGGTCAACCAGGCGCTCTGGTGGCCCACGCGCCGGCTCTTCCTGGATGCCGCGGCCATGACCCCGGCCCGGGTCGGGTACTTCCTCCACCAATTGGAGCGACTGCGTCCGCCCCTCCTGCAGGGCTACATGGGCGCGCTGGCCGACCTGGCCGGGGAGTTGGAGACCCGCGGCGTGCGACCGGACTTTCTGCGCGCCGTCTGGTCCACCTCCACGCCCCTGCCGGCCTCTCTGCGTCACAAGATGGAGCGGGCCTTCGGCTGCCCTGTCTACGACCAGTACGGCTGCGGAGAGGTCTTCTGGCTGGCCTGCGAGTGCCGCGAACAGGCGGGCCTGCACGTCTTCGCCTCCCGCCGGACCATCGAGGCCGTGGATGGGCAGGATCGTCCCCAGCCCGCGGGGGAATGGGGCGACCTGCTGATCACGGACCACGAGAATCGCGTCTTCCCGATCATCCGCTACCGCAACGGCGACCGCGGCCGCCTGCTGGCGGGGGCCTGCCCCTGCGGCCGCAGCCTGCCCTTGATGGACAGCGTCAAGGGGCGCATCAGCGACGCCCTGCGCCTGCCCGGCGGCCTGACGCTGAGCGGCGAGTTCCTGACCACCATCTTCGACGACCACCCCGAGGCCGTCCAGGCCTTCCAGGTGCACCAGGCCGCCGACGGCAGCCTCACCCTGCGCTGCGTGCCCGGCGACGACGCCCGGGCACTGCGGCAGATCGAGCTGGCCACGGCCGCCCTGCAGGCCCGGATCGGCGATTCCACCCACCTGCGGCTGGAGCTGGTGGAGCACATCGGGCACGACCGCGGCAAGACCCGCTTCATCATCAGCGAGTTGTCTCACAGACACGGGGATTGACGCATGAGGAAAGCGCCGGTCTGCATCAGCAACGGGCCGCTGGTCGTCGACGGCCCGCGGGTCCTGGTCAATCAGCACACCGGGCGCTTCCTGGAGGAGCTGTCCGGCCTGACGGGTCCGCTGCGCGTGTTCCAGTACCTGCTGCGCAAAACGGACCGGCAGGACTTCGGCGGGCTGCTGGACTACGACATCAGCGGGCAGCCCGGCCTGCGACCGGAAGGCCTGGTCTACCACGCCGCGAACCCGCTCCTCAAGGCCGTCGATCGGCTGCGCCTCTATCTGCAGCTGCCCTGGCTCTTGCGCGGGACGGCCTGGACCTATTGCTTCCTGCCCGGCACCCTGCCCATGTACGCGGCCGGCGTGTGCCGCCTGCTGGGCGTACCCTACGGGGTCTACGTGCGCGGACAGCTCCAGGTCGCCAGCCGCCGCACCCAGCAGGTGCTGGCCCACGCCCGGCTGGTGGTCAGCAACAACTCCCACACCGCCGCGGAGCTGGCCCCCTACTGCCGGCGACCGCTGGTCGCCCCGCCCATGATGGCCGTGGGTCCCGCCGACGTGGTCGGGGAGCGAAACGGCCGCCGGAGCAGCCCGCCGCGCGTGCTCTTCGTGGGGCGGATCGAGGCCCCCAAGGGCGTGCGGGAACTCTACCAGGCCCTGGACCAGCTGGCCCGGGAAGGCGCGGAGTTCCAACTGGAGCTGGTGGGTCTGGGACCGCTGGGGAGTCCGTCCCAGCTGCCGCCGGCGCTGCGGGCGCGCACCACGTTCGCCGGCTTCATCAGCGACAAGCAGGAGCTGGCCGCGCGCTATCTGGCCGCCGATCTGCTGGTGCTGCCCACCCACGACGAGGGCTTCCCGCGCGTGCTCTACGAGGCCATGACCTACGGACTGCCCAGCCTGACCACCTTCGTCGGGGGAATTCCTAGTTTGATGCGCGCCGAAGAAAACTGCCTGCGCTGCGAGCCCCGCGACACCGCCAGCCTGGCCGACGGACTGCGGCGCCTGCTGGCGGATCCGGAGCTGCGCGAGCGCCTGTCCGCGGGCGCCCGGGCCACGATCCGGGCCTTTCACGAGCGCAGCGGCGAATCCCACGCCCGGCTGGTCCACAGGGAGATGTCCACCCCATGAAGAGCCTTGCCCGCTTCTGGAACGGCCGACCGGCCGGCCTGCCCGCCGCGCTGCTGGAACTGGCCACGGCGGCCCTGACCAACCTGGGCAGCCGCCTCTGCACCTGGGTCTGGCGCTCGAACTTCGCGGCCTGCGGCCCGGGCTGCAAAATCCTCTGGCGGCCGGTCATCCGGCATCCCGGCAACATCCGGCTGGGTGCCGGCGTGGTGCTGGCCCCGGGCGTGGTCCTGGGCAGCGAGACCGCCACCGGACGGCTGGAGCTCGAGGACAGCGTCTGGATCGGCACCCACTGCCGGATCGATTTCAGCGGCCACGTGAGCATCGGGGCCGGCAGCACGCTCTCCCCCGGAGTGGTGATCTACAGCCACTCCCACGGGCTGGAGCCGCGCAGCCACCCGGTGACCTGCGAGGTGCGGATCGGGCGCGGGGTCTGGATCGGCTCGGGAGCCGTGATCCTTCAGAGCGTGAGCGAGATTCCCGACGGCTGCGTGATCGGCGCCGGGGCCCTGGTGACGCGCTCGCCCGAACCGGGCCAGATCATCGTGGGCAATCCCGGCCGGCCCCTTGTCCGGCGGGCCCAGCCGTGAGACCCGGCGTCCAGGCGGGCCCATGAGCGCGCGGATCCTGATCTGCGGGGACATCGCGCCCCCGCCTGCCACCGTGGACGCCCTCTGCCACGCACCGCTGGAGCGGCTGGCGCCCGGGCACGCGGAGCTGTTCCGCTCCGCCGACCTAGTGCTGGCCAACCTGGAAGCCCCCCTCAGCCCGCCCGGGAGCGGCAGCCGCAAGAGCGGGCCCGTCCTGCAGCTGCCCGCGGAGGTGACGGCAGGCCTGCGCGAGCTGCGGATCCAGGCCCTGGGCCTGGCCAACAACCACAGCATGGATCACGGCCCGGCCGGCTTGGAGCGGACCCGGGCCGCCCTGGACCAGGCGGGGATCCGCCACTGCGGCGCCGGTGCGACTCTGGCGGAGGCCAGCCGTCCGCTGCTGCTGGAGGCCGGCGGACGGCGCGTCGGCCTGTTGGCGGTGGGGGCCCAGGAGTTCGGCGTGGCGCGCCCCGACCGGCCCGGGATGTGCCCGCTGGATCCCGTCCACGCGCTGCCCGCGCTGCAGGGTCTGGTGCGGCAGTGCGAGTTCCCCATCGTGCTGGTCCACGCTGGCAACGAGGGCCACGCCTACCCCAATCCCTGGCTGCAGGCCTACTGCCGCCTGTTGGTGGACACGGGCGCGCGCGTGGTGGTCTGCCAGCATTCGCACCGGACAGGCTGCCTGGAGTCCCACGGGGAGGGGACCATCCTCTACGGCCAGGGCAATTTCCTGATGGACCTGCCGATCCCCACCCCCGACTACTACCGCGAGGGCCTCCTGTTGGAGATCAACCTGCCGGAGTCCGGCCCGGGCCACGAGGTCCGCGTGCACGCCTTCCGGCAGCGCCCGGAGCAGGGCGACCTGGCGCGGCTGGAGCCCGCCCGCGAGGCGCAGTTCCTGGCCGAGTTCCGTCAGCGCAGCGCCGAGCTGGCCGATCCCCAGCGCGTGCACGAGCACTGGCTGGCCTTCTGCAGCGCCCGCGCCCGGACCTACAAGGCCCAGCTCAGCGTGGCCAACCGGGTGCTGCTGAAAGCGCTGGTCGGCCTGGGGCTGGCGGATCTGCTGCTGCCCGAATCCCGCCGGCTGCTGCTGCAGAACCTGATCCGCTGCCAGGACCACCGCGAAGCCCTGTTGACCATCCTGGAAGAGCGGCTGTGAACCCGCTGGTCCTGCTCCTGCTGCCGCACTTCCTGCCCGGCAGCCGCTACGGCGGACCCGTGCGCACCATCGCCAACCTGCTGACGCAGCTGGACGGACGCTACCGCTTCCACCTGCTGACCAGCGACCGCGAGTTCCACGACCAGCGGCCCTACGACCTGCCGGCCAACCGCTGGCTGCCCTGGCAGGGTCAGACCCGCGTGCGCTACGCCGATCCGCGCCACCTGGGTCCGCGGGACCTGCGCGAGCTGGGCCGCGAGCTGCGCCCGGACGTGGTCTACCTGAACAGCTTCTTCCACCCGCGCTTCTCGCTTTTGCCCTACGCGCTCTGGCGCCGCGGAGCCTTCGGAGCCGCCGGCCTGGTGCTGGCCCCGCGTGGGGAGTTCGCCCCCGGCGCCCTGGCGCAGAAGGCCCTCAAGAAGCGCCTGCTACTGGGCGCCGCCCGCCTGGCGGGACGGTACCGCGAGCCTCTCTGGCAGGCCTCGAGCCCCTTCGAGGCGCAGGACATCCAGCGGGTCTGGCCTGGCGCGCGCCTGCAGATCGCCCGCAATCTGGGAACGACGCCGGCGGATCTCCCCGCCCGGGAGCGCGGCAAGCGGGCGGGCGAGCTGCGCCTGCTCTTCGTGGGCCGGGTTTCGCGGATGAAGAACCTGGACTTCCTGCTGGAGCGCCTGACGGACCTGCCCGGCCGGGTGGAGCTGCAGGTGGCCGGTCCCGCGGAGGACGCCGGCTACTTGGAGCTCTGCCGCGCCGTCGCCGCCCGCCTGCCGGCTAGCGTGCAGGTGCGCTTCCTGGGCGCCGTGGAACCGGCGGCCGTGCCCGGCCTGCTGCGCAACGCCGATCTGCTCTTCCAGCCCAGCCTGGGGGAGAACTTCGGCCACGCCATCCTGGAGGCCCTGGCCCACGGCCTGCCGGCCCTGATCAGCGACCGCACGCCCTGGCGCGGCCTGAGCGCCGCCCAGGCCGGCTGGGACCTGCCGCTGGAGGATCCCGCCGCCTTCCGGACGGCGCTGCTGGAGGCCCTGGCGCTGGACGAGCCCGCCTGGCAGAGCTGGTCGCACGGGGCACGCGAGCTGGGGCTGCGCAGCCTGGGCGATCCGGAGCCCGTGCTCCAGCACGAGGAGCTGTTCCGCCGGGCGATGGCCGACCACCGCTGGCGAGGCCGGGCATGAGCCGCCTGCTGGCCGCCCTGCGCCGCGAGAGTCTGCCCGAGATCGCGCAGACCCTGCTGGTCCACAAACTCTGGCGACCGTGGCAGCGCCGGCGCTGGGTGGCGCGCTGCCGGGCCGCCGAGGCGGCCCAGCCGCTGGACCTGTCGGAGCGCAGCTGGCAGTGGGCGGCCCCCGCCGGAATTCCGCCGGACTGGTATTCGCCCCACTTCTACTTGAGCGCCGCCGACCAGGAGGAGGCCGCCCGCGCCACGGCCTCCCCAGCAGCGGACCAAGCGCTCCACCAGCGCTGCGAGGAGATCGCCCGGGGCGACTTCCGCTGGCTGCTGGCCAACACGCCGGACCTGGGCCCCGTCCCCGACTGGCACGCCCTGCTGGACCGGCCGGGTGCCTGGCCCGATCGGCCCTCCCACGAGCTGGACTACATGAGCGAGGCGCGCCCGGGGGACATCCGGCGCTGCTGGGAGCTGAGCCGCCACCAGTACTTCCTGGTGCTGGGCCGGGGCTGGCGCCGGGAACGCGATCCGCGCTGGGCCGAGTGCTTCGCCCGGCACCTGGAGGACTGGATCCGCCGCAATCCGCCCGGGCGGGGACCACACTGGTTGCAGGCCCAGGAGGTCGCGCTGCGCGCCATCAGCTGGTGCTGGGCCTGGCACCTCTTCCACGACGCGCCGGCCTTCACGCCCGAGCTGCGCCAGCTCATGCTGCGCGCGCTCTCCTGGCACTTCCGCTACCTGGAGCGCGAGGTCTGCGCTTTCGGCAAGTGGACGCACAACCACCTGATCTCCGAACTGTGCGGCCTGCACCTACTGGGCGAGTTCTTCCCCCAGCTGCGGGGCGCCGCCCGTCTGGCCGCCTGGTCGCGCCGCCTGCTGCTGCGCGAGGCGGAGAAGCAGATCTGGCCGGACGGGCTGGCGGGCGAGCTCTCCACGGCTTACATGGGCTTCGTGCTGGACAACCTGGTCTCCGTGCTGGCCTGCCGGCGCGAGCGCTGGCGCGGCACGGTGCTGGAGCAGCGCGTGGCCGCGATGGGCGACGCGGCGGCCTGGCTGACCCGACCCGACGGCTGCCTGCCGCTGGTGGGGGATTCGGACAGCGGCCGCGGCTGGCTGCTGCAGGAGGAGCTGACGGACCGCCGGGGCTACGGACAGCTGCCCGCCCTCGTGGCGGGACAGCCCCAGGCCGCCTGGCTGCCCCGCCGGCCGGCGCCCGAGTGGCACTGGTTGCTGGGTCCGCGCCTGGCCGAGGCCGCGGCCGCCTGGAGTCCGCCCGCAGGGGGCCGAACCTTCCATGAGGGCGGCAGCTGGTGCTGGCGCCAGCACGCCGGATCCGATGCCCATTGGCTGCTGCTGCGGGGCGGCGCCGTCCGTCCGCGTCGCTGGATTCCCCAGGGTCACCAGCACGCGGACGCCCTGGCGCTGGAATTGTCCTGGCAGGGCCGGCCGCTTTTCGTGGATCCCGGCACCTACGCCTACGGGCTGGAGACGGCCCGGCGCCAGCTCTTCCGCAGCAGTCGCGTGCACAGCACGCTTTGGGTGGAGGGCGCCGGCTCCTGCGAGTTCCGTGGGCAGCGCTTCGGCGCCTGGAACGTGGCCGCCAGCCGCTGGGACGAGCTCGCCGCTTCCGGGACGGAGCCGGGCGCGGGCCTGAGCGTGAGCTACGGCGGCGTGACCCACCGGCGCCGCGTGCGCGTCCAGGACCCGGGGCTGTGGATCGAGGATTGGGTGACGCGTCCGGCGGGACGCCCGGCCGGACTGGCCTTCCAACTGGCCCCGGGGCTCGAGGCTCAGCCGACGGAGCGGGGCTGGTGGCTGCCCGGCCCGGGACTGCGGCTGGATGTGGAGCTGGCGGACGGCGCCCGGCCCGAGCTGCGAATCGAGCCCGGGCTGGTCTCGCGGCGCTACGCCGAGGTCGAAGAGGCTCCCCGCCTGCGCATCCTGCTGCCGGCCCAGGCGAGCTGCCGGGTCACCCTGCGCCTGGGCCCGGCCGACAAGGCGGAGGACTGAGCGTGCGCCTGCTCTATCGATTCTCGGGACCGGTCACCAACAAGGTCATCCACTCCCAGGTGGTGGGCACCTTGGCGGCCCTGCAGCGCGAAGGCATCCCCGTTGACCTGGCGGGCTGGAGCGGGCTGGGCCACGCCCTGGCGCACCGCGCCGCCTACCGGGAGGCGGAGGCCGCCCTGCGTCGCCAGCTGCCCGCGCGTTTCCACCGGACCATCGACCGGCTGCCGGGCCTGGACCGCTTTCTCAAACGGCGCGAACTCAGCCAGGCCATTGCCCGGGCGGGAGGGGAGCACGTGGTGCTGCAGACCCGCTCCCACGACCTGGCCTTCCTGATGGCCGACCTGCGGCAGGCCCGGCCTGCGCTGCGCTTCGTGTATGAAGTGCGCGGCGACTTCCGGGCGGAAGCCGAATCCCAGCGGGGTCCCGGCCCCCACCCCGGGCTCGAGCGCTTCGAGGAGGCGATGGGGCGGGCCCTGCGGCGCGCCGATCTCGTGCTCTGCGTCTCCCAGGTGCTGGCCGAGCGCATGCTCCAGCGGCACGACCTGGAGGCCGGGCGCCTGTTCGTGATGCCCTGCACGGCCGACGAGGAGCGCTTCCGGCCGGACGCCGGGCTGCGCCGGCAGCGGCGGGCGGAACTGGGACTGGCGGAGGAGGACCTGCTGCTGGTCTATTCGGGCAGCCTGGTCAAGGGCTGGGACGTGCCGGAGCGGATCCGCGAGTTCCTGCAGGCCCAGTTGCCGGCCCAGGCCGGGCTCCACGTCCTGCTGCTCAGCCCCGACACCGAACAAGCGCAGGCCCTGGTCGCGCAGCTGCCCGCGGGCCGCGCGCACCATCGCAGCGTGGACCACTGGAGCATGCAGTCCTGGCTCTGCGCCGGGGACGCGGGCCTGCTGCTGCGTGCGGCCCACCCGCTGAACGAGGCGGCTTCCCCCACCAAGGCGGCGGAGTTCCTGCTCTGCGGTCTGCCCCTGCTGATCAGTCCGGGGGTGGGGGATTACTCCGCCTGGGTGGCTGAAAATGGGCTGGGCCTGCTCATCGACCCTGATCCGCGACGAGGGGTGGACTGGCCGGCCGTCCGGGCGCTGGACCCGCGGGAGATCCGCCGCCAGGCCCTGGAGCGGGTGGCGCGCTCCACGCACGTTCGCCGGCTGGCGGAGCGGCTGCGGGCCCTCTGAGGGCGGCCGCGTCCCGGGCCTCCACTTCCTGCAGGCGCGGCAGGATCCAGAGCACGGCCACCACCACCCAGAACAGGCTGTGGATGTAGATCGAGTTGTTGTGCGTCAGGCGCCCGCCGCCGAAGAACAGCACGAACTGGTAGTAGAAGACCCCCGCCAGCAGGCCGAAATTCAGCCGCCGCATGGCCGGATCCAGCAAGCGCCGGGCATTGCGCAGGCCGCGCGCGAAGATCGTGCCCACGATTCCCAGATAAGCCGCCAGCCCCACCAGCCCCTGCTCGGCCAGGGTAGTGACGTAGTAGTTGTGCGGCGTGATGGCCTGGGCCCGCGTGTGCATGGCCGCGGGCAGGTACTGCAGCGGCCCGATGCCGAACAGCGGCCGCTCCTTGAACAGGTCCAGGGCGAAGCTCCACATGACGAAGCGCTTCTGGGCCGACCCGTCGATCATGATCGATTCGTCCAGCAGAATGCGCCGGTTCAGGTACTCCACGATGTTGTTGTGCAGGAAGAACACGGCGATGAACAGCACGGCGAGCTTCATCCAGAGCTTCACGTTGCGCGTGCGGCGGAACACCAGGAAGATCAGGAAGACCAGGGCCGCCCCCAGCAGGGCCGCGCGGTGCTCCGTGGCGATGATGAAGTAGGTCGAGAGCAGGATGATCGAGTAGTAGAGCAGGTTGTCGCGCCGGAAGGCCCGGCCGTGGATCAGCACCACGGCCACGGGCATCAGCAGCAGGAAGATCCGGTTCCCCACCTCCGAATTGACGAAGCCCGCCCCCACCAGGAAGCGCCGCACGCCGCCGCTCAGGCGGGTCTGGGCCGAGAGGACCTCGCCCACGTCCAGCCCGATGGTCTGGTCCAGCACGAAGACCCAGGCCAGGGAGAGCACGGCGAAGGCGAGCAGCGAATACAACAGGGCGTGGAGCAGCGCGTCCAGGTCGCGGCGGTCGCGGATCACGCTCCAGGTCATGATCAGCAGGCTGAAGGGCAGCAGGATCTCCTGGACCAGGGACCAGGCCACGGGCAGGTTGAGGGTCCGGTTGACCAGGGCCGAGATCAGCGCGCCCAGGAAACTCAGCAGGACGAGGGTGAAGAGGGTGGACTCCCGGTAGCCGCGGATCCGGCGCGCGTGCCACAGGTAGACACAGAGCAGCAGCGCCAACAGGGTCTCGATGTAGAATTCCATTCCCAGCACGTCCAGTTCCACGCGGCGGTGCAGGGTGCTGATCAACGGCAGGGAGACGATGAAGACGTAGAACAGGGTGCGGTGCCGGTTGCGGGCCAGCAGGAACAGCACGTAGACGGCCATGCCCAGGGCCCCCAGCAGGGGGACCAGGGCGTAGACCTTCTCCTCCCCGGTCAGCAGGTACTCGGAGAGGCGGATCAACAGGGGCAGGCCCAGCGCCATGGCCAGCAGCAGCCCGCCCGCGAGCAGGAGGATCGACAACACGCGGCCCATCACTTCGCTCCGTTGAGTTGCAGCGTCCAGCCCAGCCGGCCCTGCACGGTCCAGCCCGGCTCCGCGGTGCGGCGCGTGGCGGCCAGCGCCAGGGCCAGGGCCGGTCCCAGGCGCAGCTGGCCCGAGGCCGAGTAGACCCAGCTGCGCGTGACGGCAGGCAGCGGCCAGTCGGCGTCCTTGGTGTCCTCCGCCGCCCACTCGGTTGTGGGTGTGATGGCGCCTTTGACCAGGCGGCCGACGGTGAGGGAGAGCAGGCCCTGCCGGCCGCCGGCCTTGATCCACTGCAGCTGGACGTGCTGCTCGTGGAGATCCCCGCCCTCTTCGTTGCCGATCACGTGGCCCTTCTCCAGGAAGCTCGTCTCCAGCCCGCGGTGCACGTAGGTCCAATGCGAGAGCGCGCTGCCCTCCCAGCGCAGGCGCAGCACGCCGTCCGCCGTCAGCCGGCGGCGCAGGTCGAAGCCCAGGGTCAGGCCCAGCGCGTCGTCGAGGTTCCGGCGATCCGCTCCATCGATCTGGAACTCGTCCACCAGCAGCTCGCCGTAGCTGCCCAGGCGCGTGCGCTCGCCCAGCGGCAGCCAACCGTCCCAGGTGGCGAAGAGCGAGCTGTTGTCCTGGTCCGCGTCCTGCTCGTGCTCGACCTCCGAGTAGCCTTCGAAGTTCTCCAGGAAGAAGGGCACCAGCGGATTGAGGAAGCTCCAGTCGAAGCCGCGCTGGATTCCCGTGAAGATGACCTGGTCGCCGCAGGTAAGGGTCAGGCGGCGCGAGCCCGCCGGGCGCCAGACCACCCGGTGCCGGGCATACCAGCGGCGCAGCTCGCGATCCTCCGTGGAGCCCAGTTGGGCGCCGTCCAGCTCCAGGCTCAGGTGTTCGTCGCGCGTGTGCAGGCGCAGGCGGAACATGTCCACCGGCGGCACGTGCACGGGCCAGCCCAACTCGCTGATGCGGTCCTGCCCGGCGGCCAGGCTGCGGCGCCCCCACTCGAGTTGCAGGTTCTCCTGCTCCCAGCTCAGGGTGGCGTGGGCCACGCGCCCGGTCCAGCCGCCGCGCCGCGTGTGCGTCCCCAGCAGGCTCTCGCCGTCCTCGTCGCTGCCGCCCATGACCCAGAGGCGGGCCCAGAGCTGCCGGGCCAGTCTCCACTCTCCGCCCCCCTCCAGCCAGAGCCCGGGCGCGGCCAACCCGGCGCGCAGTTCCAGCACGGCCGTGTCCGCCGGGACCGGCTGGGTCAGCGCGTCCACCCCGGCCTCCGCCAGCCGCAGGCGCACGGTGTCGCGAAAGGGATCGCCGGGCAGGAGCAGGTCCATCGCCGGCAGGCGGCCGGCCAGCAGGAGCCCCGTCGTCCAGAGGAGCAGGCGGCCGCCCCTCATCGCAGCACGCCCACCAGCAGCAGCAACACGAGCGAGCCCACCGCCAGGGCGTGCAGGTGGTTCTCCTGCTGGGGAATCAGACTGGAGAACACCTGGTAGAACAGGAAGAAGGAAAGCATCTCCACGCCCAGCAGATCCGTGGAGAACGTGGCCTTCAGCTCCACGGGAAGGAAGAAGAGCAGGATGGCGCCGAAGACCAGGAAATACTCAATCGGATTGGTGATCAAGACGATTCGCCGGAAGTAGAGCAGGAACAGCAGGACGCTGATCAAGGTCAGGACCAGACCAAGGCCCAGCCAGGCCCGGGCCAGGGGCTGGTCCAGCGAATAGATGCCGAAGCCGTTCTGGTGCAGGATGAAGAAGTGCGTGGCCACGATCAGGGTCACGGTGATGGAGATGCGCGACTGGCGCGCGAAGCGCAGGCGCAGCCAGGACCAGAGCGCGTAGCCCAGGCTGAGGGCCGCGGGCAGGATGCCGTACTTGAGCGACACGCCCTTCACCAGGCAGAGCTCCAGCCCGAACAGGACCAGGATGGCCGTCAGGGCCAGCCCGGTCAGCAGACGACGGGGCAGCGGGCGGGCGAAGCCGGGGTCCGCGGCGCTCAGCATGGCCTTGCCGCGCCGCTCCAGCAGCCGGCGAATCAGGAAGATGCCCAGCAGTTGGAGGATCAAGCCCACGCCCAGCCAGCGCAGCTTGAGCGGACTGAGCACAAGCATGGGCACGAGCCCCATGAAACTGGCCAGCATGTACTCCAGGTAGACCGTGCTGTCGTGGCGCAGCCCGAGGCCCACCAGCGCGTGGTGCAGGTGGCCACGGTCCGCCTGGAAGGGCGATTGGCCGCGCAGCAGGCGGCGGATCAGCACCTGCAGCGTGTCCAGCAGGGGAATGGCGAAGAAACAGAGACCCGTCCAGAGCGGCAGCCGTCCGCCTTTGAGATTGAGCAGGAACACGGCGGCCAGCACGAAGCCCAGCAGGTAGGAGCCTGTGTCTCCCATGAAAATGGTGGCCGGCCAGGTGTTGACACGCAGGAAGCCCACCACGCTGGCGATCAGGGCGGTGAGCACGGCCACGGTCATCCACTCCCCGCCGTGGATCAGGTACATGCCCATGGAGAGGCCGCCGATGACCACCAGGCCGCCGGCCAGACCGTCCAGTCCATCCTGCAAGTTGATAGCGTTGATCAGGAGGACCATCATGAAGGCGGCCGCGGGCCAGCCGAGCCAGGGGTTCTGGCCGAGCAGGGGCAGGCTGATCTCGGGTTGGGCGATGGCCAAAAAGAGCCCGGCGGTGAGCCACTGCAGGATGAACTTGGTCCAGGCCCCCAGCCCCAGCAGGTCGTCGGTCAGCCCCATGGCCGCGATGACCATGGACCCGGCCAGGATGGAGCGGACTTCCCGGGTCAGGGGGATGAAGATCAGCGAGGTCAGCAGAAAGGTGAAGACGATGAGCACGCCGCCGATGCGCGGCACGGGGACGGTGTGGACCTTGCGGGCGCCGGGCAGGTCGACGGCGCCGATGTGCAGGGCCAGCCGTTGCAGCAGGGGCATGAGCAGGATCATCAGGCTCAGCGCGAAGACGCTGACGAGCAAATAGGTCACGCTTCCTCCATCCCGTGCTCGTCTTCAGGCCCCCAGGCGCTCCCGGAGCAGGCCCGCCACGTGGGTGGCGATGGCCGGCGCGCTGGTCAGCCCCGGCGACTCCAGCCCCAACAAGGTAACAAGGCCCTCCAGTCCCGGCCCGCTTTCCGCGCGGATGACGAAGTCGCGGGCCGGGCGCAGGCGCGGACGCAGGCCCACCCCGGCCGGCTCCAGGTCCGCGGCCCTCACCCCCGGCAGGTACCGGGCCAGGCCGCGGGCGAACTCGTCACGCAGGCTCAGATCCTGCCGGTAGTCCTCGCGCCGGCTCTCCGGGGGATCCGGCCAGGCGGCGGAAGGGCCGAAGCGCACGGCGCCGGCCAGATCGACGGTGACGTGGATCCCCAGATGCCCCTCGCCCGCGCGGGGCGGGACGGGGTAGACCAGGTGCCGCAGCGGCGGGCCGGCACCCGGCCGAGGCGCAAAGTACTCGCCGCGACTCCAATGTTGGCGCAGGCCCTGGCCTTCCACGTCCACGCCGGCCAGGGCGGCGATCTGGTCGGCCTGCAGGCCGGCGGCGTTCAGCACCAGCCGGGCGCTGACGGTCTGGCGCGGTCCGGCGGCGGGCGTCCGGCGGGGCAGCGGGCCGGGCGGGTCCTCCCAGCCGTCGGGCGGCGGACCCTCCTCCACCTCCACTTCCCAACCGCCGGGGACGGGGGCCAGTCCCACCACACGCGAACGCAGCGCCAGCTGGGCGCCGCCGGCCTGGGCCCGCTCCCAGAGGAAGCGCAGGAAGCCGTGGCTGTCCAGGATGCCCGTCGAGGGACTCCAGAGCGCGGCCACCGCCTGGACCGCGGGCTCCGCCTCCCGTAGCTCGTCCAGCGACACGGCGCGCAGACCCTCCACGCCGTTGGCCCGACCCGTCTCCAGCAAGGCCGTCAGCTCAGGCCGCTCGTCATCCGTCGTGGCCACGATGAACTTGCCCACGGGGCGGTAGGCGAAGCGGCCCTCCGCCGCCCAGGCCTCGATGCGCCGCCGGCCCGCCACGCACAGGCGAGCCTTCAGGCTGCCCGGCGCGTAGTAGATGCCACCGTGCACGACCTCGGAGTTGCGGCTGGAAATGCCCCGGCCCCAGTGGTCCTCGCGCTCGAGAAGCAGCAGCTCGCCCGTCGGGGCCAGCTCCGCGGCCAGGGCCAGGCCCACGGCGCCGGCACCGATGACGATGATATCGAAGTCCATGTCCGCCCACCTGCTTGGCTTGCCGACTGAAGGTAGCACGCCGTCGCGCCGCCGGGAAGCGACCGGGCCGACGCGCGCGGGTGGAGGGCGCAGATTGGCGCCGTTCGGGGTGGGGTCGGCGGAACTGGACAGCGGGTCGGACTCAAGCAGCGGTGGGGCGCGGGTGTCCTGGTGGCTGGACACAGGCTGTTCCGTTTCGTGATTCTGCCGAGTTTTCCCTCCCGCCACCCCCCACCCACCCGGGGCACTCGGGGGAAACCAAATAGATCCCCGTATGCGCATGGATGTGCGGGTAGACAGAATTTTCCGTTCCGGCGACCCTTCAAGCAATGGGATTTCTTTCCGAATTGGGCTTCCCTGTCAAGCTCTGGAACGCAATCTTAGGAGCCGCGAACTTGATCCATCCGCGCTGAATCAAAACATTGCGCCGAGCGGTGAGGGAGATCCCATGCGACAGAAGACCGGAGACAAGCACAGCGCCATCCTGCAGGCGGCGGTACAGGTCTTCGCGGACCAGGGTTTCGCCGAGGCCAAGGTGGCGCGGATCGCCCGGGTGGCTGGCGTGGCCACGGGCAGCGTGTACAATTACTTCGAGAGCAAGGAGGACCTGCTCCACTCCATCTTTCGCGACATGTGGAGCCGCATCCTGGCGGCCCTGAACGAACTGGCCGCCCAGGAGGAGATCCCTTCCGCTGAGCGGCTGGAGCGCATGGTGGACGCGGTCTTCGACCGCTTCAGCGCGGACAGCAACCTGGCCCGCGTGTTCGTCAACGAACAAAGCTTCTGGATGCACAAGTGGGAAGGCGACCTGTCGGACCTGTTCCAGCGCTTCATGGATCTGCTGGAGCAAACCCTGCACGACGCCGGCCTCAAGCCCGGGATGGACCCGCGCATTCAGCGCTACCTGGTCTTCGGCGCCGTGCGCCAGCTCATCCACCAGTGGGCCGACCCCAAGTGCCCGTTCTCCCGGGACGCTGCCCACAGCCAGATCCTGCTCCTGCTGCGCTCGCTGACCACGGCGGGCTGAGACCCGTCCGGGACCCGCCGCTCAGATCCCACACACATGAGAAAGGGGCCTTACGGCCCCTGTTGACTTGCCAGTTTGTGGAGTGTGCGCCCGGCGCGACAAGGGCCCTCAGCGCGGCAGGCGCGCTCAGCGCGGGAGGAAACCCACCTTGCGCTGGACCTTGTCCAACATGCGGCGGGCCCGCCAGCGGGCCTTTTCCGCGCCCTGTTTGAGCAGCGCCTCGAGCTGCGCCTTGTCGCCCAGCAGTTCGCGCGTGCGCTGCTGGATGGGACTCAGGTAGGCCACCAGAGCCTCGCCCAACTCCTCTTTGAAGGCGCCGTAGCCCTTGCCCGCGAAGCGCTGCTCCAGGCTGGCAAACTCCTCCCCCGTGACCGCCTTGAACAGCGTCATCAGATTGCTCACGCCCGGGCGGCCCTCGGGATCATAGCTGATGCTGTCGCCGGAATCCGTCACCGCGCGACGGATCTTGGCCCTGATCTCCGCCGGCGGATCCAGCAGGAAGAGCACGCCGTTGGGGTCGGTGTCCGACTTGGACATCTTGGCCGTGGGCTCCTGCAGGCTCATGACCCGCGCGCCCTCGGAGCGCGGCGGGATCCAGGGCTCGGGCAGCGTGAAGGTCTCGCTGTAGAGATGGTTGAAGCGCCCGGCCAGGTCGCGGGCCAGCTCCAGGTGCTGCTTCTGATCTTCGCCCACGGGCACCTTGTCGGCGTTGTAGAGCAGGATGTCCGCGGCCATCAGCACGGGATAGTTGAGCAAGCCCGCGTTCAAGTTCTTCTCGTGTTTGAGGGACTTGTCCTTGAACTGGGTCATGCGCTGCAGCTGGCCCAGCGGGGCGATGCAGTTGAGGATCCAGGCCAGCTCCGAGTGCTCGGGCACGTGGCTCTGGATGAAGACCGTGTGGCGCTCCGGGTCGATGCCCGCCGCCAGATAGAGGGCCAGCGACTCCAGCGTGTTGCGCCGCAGGTCCGCGGGTTTCTGCCAGACCGTGATGGCGTGCAGGTCCACCAGCATGTAGAAGCAGTCGTGGTCCTCCTGCATGCGCACCCAGTTGCGCATGGCGCCCAGGTAATTGCCGAACATCAGTTTTCCGCTGGGCTGGATGCCCGAGAGGATCACCGGGCGGCGGGCTTCGCCAGTCGTCTCAGTTGCCACAGATTGTCCTTTCTCCCAGTTGTCATCCGGTTGGGGTCAGGGCCTGGTCGGCGGTTGCCGCCGCCCGCTCCTCAGGCTCCGGCGGCGCGCCGCAGGATCTCGACCAGCGCCGGCTCCGAGTACAGGGCCATGCCCCAGGCGCGGGCCGTGCGCGCGGCGTTGGCTGCGATGGCGGGGTGGAGCGCCGGATCCACGCCGGCCTCCGTCAGGCTGGCCGGGGCGCCCACGGAGCGGTACCAGGACTCCAGGGCGCCGATGGTCGCGGCGGGTCCGCCCCCCGTCAGGCCGAACACGCGCTCGCCCAGCCGGGTGACCCGGGACTGGATCGTCTCGGCGTCCACCTGCTCCAGGCGCCAGCGCAGCCAGCCGGGGGTCAGCGCGGATAGCCCCGCGCCGTGGGCGATGTCCGTCAGCGCGGAAACGCTGTGCTCGATCAGGTGCAGGGGCCAGAGGGTGGCGCCGATTCCCACGCTGGTGACGCCGTTCAGGGCCAGGGTGGCCGTCCACATCATGTCCGCCCGGGCCTCGAGGTCGCGCAGATCCGCGCGCAGGCGCGCGCCGCTGTCCAGCAGGCAGCGGAACAGCGCCTCCTTCAGCTCCAGCTGGACCACGGGACGTGGATCCGTGCCGCTCAGGTAGGGTTCCAGCAGGTGGGCGAAGGCGTCGGCCAGGCCGTTGGCCGTCTGGTCGGCGGGCACGTCGAGGGTCAGGGCGGGGTCCAGCAGGCTGACCCGCGGGAAGCAGTGCGGCGACGAGAAGGGCAGCTTCTCCCGGGTTTCCTCGCGGGTGACCACGCCGCCGCCGTTCATCTCGCTGCCCGTGGCGGCCAGGGTCAGCACGGCCACCAGGGGCAGGGCGGCCTGCACCTGGGCCTGGCCGCAGAAGAAGTCCCAGACGTCGTGCCCGGCGCAGGCACCTGCCGCCACAGCCTTGGCGCTGTCCAGCACGCTGCCGCCGCCCACGGCCACCACCAGCTCGACGCCCTCGGCACGGGCCAATTCAATGCCCGCCCGCACGTGGCTGAGCACGGGGTTGGGGCGCACGCCCTCGTGCAGCACGACGCGCAGGCCGGCGGCCTCCAGCGAGCTTCGCACCCGCTCCAGCAGTCCACTGCGTCGCGCGCTGCCCTGGCCGGCCAGCAACAGGGCCGTGCGTCCCAGACCGGCGCAGGCCGGGCCGACCTTGTCCGCGGCCCCGGCGCCGAACTCGATCCGGGTGGGATTGTGGAACATGAAGGGTTGCATCTCAGGGCCTCCCGCCCAGTTTGTGTTGGTCAAAGGTGAGGGTGATGGTGCCCTGGCCCTCGCGCGGCGTCTCCCGCCGGCGCAGGGTGCCGCGCATGCGTTCGTAGAAGCGCTGGGCCTCGGGCGAAAAAGCCATGCGCACGTGGACGGCCGCCGGCAGCCAGACCCCGCGGGCGGCCTGCAGCCAGTCGGTGTCCAGCCGCACGGCCTCCAAGGTATCGTGCCAAGTGGAGACCCGCGTCACCACCCAGCGCAGGGTGTCCAGCCGGTACTCCATCCGCGCCAGCAGCCCCTCCTCGCGGAAGACGCCCTCGACGCGCACGCTGCCGGTGGGATCGCCCCGCCGGGCGGGGGCCAGCCGCGGTTCGGAGAGGCCGGCGAACAGGCTGTCCGCCGTCCACATGAAAGCCCGCCGCGGCAGCAGGGCGAAGCCCCGCGACTCGAAGGCGAAACTGTCCGGCGCCGTGAAGCGCAGGTCCACCTTCTTGCCCTTGACGCGCAACCCCGGCAGTTCGATGTCCACCGTGATCCGGGCCGTCCAGGAGGGCGCCGCGGCCTGCTGGCGCTTCATCCGGGCGATGAGCCGGGCGACGGGATCGGGCCGGGCGGCGGACTGGGCCAGCTGGGCGCCCAGCAACAGGAAAAGCAGCAGTGCGAAGAACCAGGACGCGCGTCCGCGGCGGAGAAGTCGATTCACGAGAGGATGTCCTTTCGCAGGAAAGTCCAGAGCGCGGCCCCGCTGAACAGGCCGGTCCAGGTGCCCAGCACGGCCAGGCTCCGGCGAATGGCCGCCCAGGGCAGGGGGTCCTCCAGCGCCAGGCTCCAGATGTCGAAGTGCGAGGTGAAGAGCCAGGGCCGCAGGTCGTCGAACAGGTCCAGCGGGATGTTGGAGACGGCCAGCAGGACGATGAGAATGGCCATGCTGCCCACGATGGGCCCGATGGGATGTTCCACCAGCGTGCCCACCCAGAAGGCCAGGGCCGCCACCGAAACCATGGCCGCGCCGGCGCAGGCGTAGGCCAGGGCCAGCCGTGGCAGGGCCAGTTCCTCCCCCAGCAGCGTGATGCCGTCGGCGCCCACCAGCAGCACGTCGCCACTCCCCAGCCACCAGCGGCCCAGCCCCACCGAGAGCAGGGCCAGGAGCAGCACCAGGCTCAGGGCGTAGAGCTGGGCCACCACGTATTTGGCGACCACCACGCGCAGGCGGCCCGGCCGACGCGTGAGCCAGACGCGCCAGGTGCCGCGCACGGCCTCGCCGGAGAGAATGTCGCCGGCCACCAGGGTGATCAGGAAGGGAACGTGCACCCAGAGGAAGTTCATCACCATGACCGCCGCCGTGTGGCCGTTGATCACCTCGCCCACCACGAAGAACTGCTCCTCCAGGCCGCGGGTGAACTCCCGGCTGAGCTGCTGGCCGCCGGCGGCCAGCCCCCAGAGCACCAGGGGAATCACCACCACGAGGGCCGCGTAGCCGATCCCCGTCCGCCAGAGGCGCAGGGTCTTGCCCAGTTCGGCGCTGATCAGCGTCAACACAGCTCCTCCTCGCCGGCCACGGCCAGCAGCAGGTCCTCGAGGGAGTCCAGCGAGCGGAATTCGCGCAAGCCGATGTCCGCCCGCGCCAGCTCCGCCAGCACGCGCTCCGCCGGCAGGCCCGCCGCCCGGAAACTCAGCCGCGCGCCGTGCTCTTCCACCACCCGGCCCTCCTCCAGCCAGGGCCGCAACAGCTCGGCCGCCCGCGCCGGCTGGTCGCAGACCAATTCCCAGCGCCGGCCGCCGGCCTGCTCGAACAGGTCGCCCGGGGCGCCCTCGGCCACTTTGCGACCGCGGTGCAGCACCAGCAGCCGGTCCGCCAGCTGCTCCACCTCGGGCAGCAGGTGGCTGGAGAACAGCACGGCCATGCCCTGGTCGTGGGCCAGGTGGCGGATCCAGTCGCGCATCCGGCGCATGCCGCCGGGATCCAGCCCCGTCATGGGCTCGTCCAGCAGCAGCACGCGCGGCCGGTGCAGGATGGCCTGGGCCAGCCCCAGCCGCTGCTTCATGCCCTGGGAAAACACGCGGACGGGTTCGTCGGCCCGGCGGGCCAGCCCCACCAGCTGGAGGACCTCCTCCACCCGGGCCGGATCGTCCATGCCCTGCAGGCGGCCCAGCATGCGCAGGTTGCGCCGGGCGCTGAGCTGGGGATAGAGATCGGCGCGCTCGATCAGGGCGCCCACCTCGAGGAAGGCGCGGCGCCGGCCGCCGGGGAAGCGCTCGCCCAGCAGCTGGAACCCGCCCTCGTCCGGCCGCACCAGGCTGGTGAGGATCCGCAGGGTCGTGCTCTTGCCGGCGCCGTTGGGCCCCAGGAAGCCCAGCACTTCGCCGGCGTGCAGGCGGAAGTCCAGCGCGTCCAGCACCCGGCGCCGACCGTAGCTCTTGCCCAGTCCGCGCACGTCCAGCACCACCTCGGATTGCGACCCCACGGCGATTCCTCCTTTGCGATCAACGTATGACATGCGCAGGCGAGGCTCCAGCAGCCGCCGGCCGTCAGCCGCCGACCCCCGTGCATCGACGAATTTCAGCTTTGCCTGGCGGGTTTTCAGCTTTGGAAGTGCCACACTCCCGCATGAACACACCCACCCTTCTCCTTATGGCGGGAGCCCTGCTCCTGCCGCTCCGCGCGGCCCGCGCCGACTGGCTGCGCACCATCCACGACGGGTTCACGAGCGAATGGACCGGCTGGCCCGAGCTCTGCGCGGACCCCGCCGGGGACGGCACGCCGGACCTGCTGGGCCTGCAGGCCGCGCGCGACGAGAGCTCCATCAGCCTCCGCCTGCTCTGCGGGACAGAGTTTCTGCTGCAGGAAGACTACGCGCTGAAGATGGTGCTGGACACAGACTGCAATCCGGCCACGGGCACGCCCACCGAGGGCCTGGGGGCCGAGCTGGTCTGGACCTTCAACAGCAAGAGCGGCGTCTTCCGCAGCGGGGCCACCTCCACCACGGTGCATCACGACGACCTGGCCCTGCGCGCCCTGCCGGCCTGGAGCCAGAGCGACTTCGAGATCCGCCTGGATCTGGACGCCCGGCCGGACGGCAGCCACCTGCTCTTCCCCACGGACTCCCTGCGCGTGGTCTTCTACACGCCGGGCGGCGATCGCCTGCCCGGCACGGGTTCCGCCACCGTGCGGCTGGGGGCGGGCAGCCTGCCGGCCCTGCCCGTGATCTCTCCCCTGCGGCCCGGCGACGGCAGCCTGCGCATCGCCGCCTGGAACGTGCTCTTCGGCAACATCTTCAACACGGCCGCGGCCACCACGGCCGCCTACGACCGCATCCTGACGGCCCTGGCACCGGATGTCATCTCCTTTGAGGAGATCTGGGACCAGAGCGCGGCCCAGCTGCAGACCCGGCTGGGGCAACTGGTGCCCGAGTTGGGGCCCTGGACGGCGATCAAGCTCGATTCGGGCAACATCATCGCCGCGCGTTATCCCATCCGCCAATCCTGGCTGGTGCAGAGCGGCTATCGCGAGACGGCCGCCCTGATCGACGTGAGCGCCGTGCTGGGGGACAGCCTGCTGTTCATCGCCAACCACCTGCGCTGCTGCTCGGCGGACGCCCAGCGCCAGGATGAGGCCGACGGGCTGATCCAGTTCCTGCACAACGCGCGCAACCCGGGCGGGGCCATCACGCTGCGCGCCGGCACGCCCATGGTGCTGGCGGGCGACTTCAACCTGGTGGGCGAGCGCCAGCAGTACGTCACCCTGACCACGGGGGACATCGTGGACAACGCCACCTACGGCCCGGACAGCCCGCCGGACTGGGACGGCAGCGCATTGGCCGACCTGACGCCGCTCTTCCCCGGCCTGCCCGAGTCCGCCACCTGGTGGGACAACGGCTCCACCTACTCCCCGGGCCGGCTGGACCAGCTGTTCTACACGGACAGTGTGCTCGAGAATCTGCGCGCGGGCGTCGTGGCCACGCCTTTCTTGAGTGGCGAACAGCTGGGCGCTTGGGGCCTGCAGGCCGGTGACGCCTGGACGGCCAGCGACCACTTCGCGGTCTGGGGGGATTTCCGGCTCCCGCCGGCGAACCTGGAAACGCCCGACCTGGGCATCGAACGCCAGGGAGACGGCACGCTGCGCCTGAGCTGGGCGGCCGTGCCCGGCGCCGCTTCCTACCGCGTGGAGCAGCGCGGCGCGCTGGGAGCCGCCTGGACCCTGGTGGGCAACACGGGCGGACTGGAGTGGCTGCTGGCCGCGCCCGCCGGCGCGGATCAGCGGCTCTACCGGGTGAGCGCGCTCAACTGACGGCCGCTTGTATCACGACTCGCATCTCACCACAGAGGCACAGAGACACAGAGGCACGGATTGATTTGAGAATTGGGTAGGGTCAAGAACAATCCAGGTTCCGGATCCACCCTCTCCAGTCTCTGTCTCTGTGTCTCTGTGTCTCTGTGGTGAAGTCTCCCAAGCGAGAGATCAGCCCCGCCGGGGATCGAGTTCCCGCCCCAGGCGGCGGGCGTCGTCCCCCAGCAGGCGCCGCACCTGCTCCTCGATGGCCTGGAAGGCGTGACCCACCAGCAGATCCGGTTTGAGCAGCGGCACGCGGCCGGCGGTCACGCGCTGGTAATTGAGGCGCGAGGCCTGGTTGCGGAACTTCATGCCCGAGAGGAAGAGCATCTCGAAGAGCGTGTCCGTGCGACAGCCCAGCTGGCCGGCCATCCGCATCAGCTCCAGCTCGTGCCCCAGCAGGTACATCACGCGCACCTGGCACTCGGGCAGGCTGTGGTCCACGCCCGAGATCGCCCCCTCGCGGATGAAGCGCGCGCCGGTCTCGTAGACGAAGTCCGCCGGTCCGATGGGCACCTGGCTGGAGAGGATGAAGGGCTTGCCCTGTTCGCGGGCCAGGCGAAGGGCCTCCAGCGCGTTCTCGGGCAGCAGCGGATCCGCGCAGGCGTTGCCGCCGCCGTAGCCCGCCAGGATCACGGCGCGGCTGGCCTCGACGGCTTCGCAGTATTCGCGCGCGCTGCGGAACGGATCGCAGTAGAGCAGGCGCACGCCCGCCGAGAAACTCAGGTCCAGCCCCTCCGCCGGGCCGGGGTCCACGTCCGGGCGGCCCGTGGCGCAGCGCCAGACCTGGCGCGCGATGGCCTCCATCAGGGGCCGGGTCATCTCCGCCGAGTCCACCCGGCAGACCCGGTGCACGTGGACCTCGCGGAAGGCGTCGGGCATGGCCATGCGCAGGAAGTCCTCCACCACGCTGCGCCCGACCCGCGGCGCCAGGCCGGTCTCGTCGGCGGGTTCGCTGTCGATGGTGCCGCCCGTGGTGATCAGGTGCAGCTCGTCCAGCAGCACGGGTTCGCGCAGGCGCGCGTCGCCGGCCCGGTGCTGGATCTCGTCCCACTCCATGGTCGCGATGGGGTTGCCGATGAACGCGCTGCCGCGCCAGCGCTCCACCTTGGCCAGGCTGTCGGCGAAGGCCTGGGTGCCGTTGTTGAAGACGGCGAAGAGGGTGGGCGGCTCCAGCATGGACAGGAAGCGCACGGCCCCGTGGATGTTCTGGAAGCCGTCGGAGTGGGCGAAGGCGTGCTCCATGGGCACCTGGCTGCCGGTCAGACAGACGTTGCAGTCCAGTTCCTTCAGGGCGTAGCGCAGGAAAGGCAGGGTCCAGGCCAGCGTGTCCGTGCCGTGGGTGATGAGAATGCCGCGCTCCATGGGGCCTCCGGTTGACGCCCCAAGGTACGAAGCCCAAGGCCCGCGCGGGCCGGTCAGCGCCGGTGGGCCGGCCACCCGAACGGGACCGCCGTCGCCCACCCCCGCAGGAGTCCCGGGAAAAATGCGCCCGCGGCCGCCTCCCCTCCGTGGCACGGCTTGACTTTCCAATCGACGGCTGTTACTCTTGGGGTCCAATTCCTGAGTAGCTCAATCGGTAGAGCGGGTGGCTGTTAACCACTAGGTTGGGGGTTCAAGTCCCTCCTCAGGAGTTTGAGCAGCAAAGGGTTCCGCCACAACGGAACCCTTTCTTTTTGCCCCGACTACTCCCTGTTTTCTCACCAAACGAAGACGCCCCTCCGCGGGGGAAGCGGAAGGGCGCCGGCTTCTCTTGGAAACTCGCCACAGAGACTCAGAGACACAGCGACGGACTTGGCTCGCTGGCCCGCGCGCCGATTCCTCATCCATCAACGGCTCTGCGTCTCTGTGCCTCTGTGATGAGGTAGCGAGCGGTTACACGTGCTGCAGGGCCTGCTCCAGGTCTGCCAGTAGATCCTCGGGCTCCTCGATGCCCACGGAGAGTCGCACCAGCCCCTCGGTGATCCCGGCCGCCGCACGCTCTTCGCGTGACACGCCGGCGTGGGTCATGGAAGCCGGGTGCTCGATCAGCGTCTCCACGCCGCCCAGGGAGACGGCAAGCAGCATCAGCTCCACGTGGTCCATCAAGCGGCGGCCGGCTTCCAGTCCGCCTTTCATCTCGAAACTGATCATGGCACCGAAGCCGCTCATTTGGCGCTTGGCCAGCTCGTGCTGGGGGTGCGAGGGCAGGCCGATGTAGCGCACCCAGGCGATCTCCGGCCGCGCCTCCAGCCAGGCCGCGATGCGCGCCGCCCCGAGCTGGGCGCGGGACATCCGCAGGGCGAGGGTCTTGAGCCCGCGGTGCACGAGGTAGGCCTGGTGCGGATCCATGTTGCAGCCGAGCAGGGTCATCATGTCGCGCAGGCGCCGCTCCAGTTCCGGCGTGCCGGCGCTGACGATGCCGCCCACCACGTCGGCGTGGCCGTTGATGAATTTGGTGACGGAGTGCAGCACTACGTCGGCGCCCAGCCGCAGCGGCTGCTGCAGATAGGGCGAGGCGAAGGTGCTGTCCACGGCCAGCCGCGCGCCGTGGGCGTGCGCCAGCTCGGCCATGGCGACCAGATCCGTGACCTGCATCATGGGGTTGGAGGGCGTCTCCACGTAGATCAGGCGCGTGGTGGGCCGCAGGGCCCGGCGGACGGCCGCCAGATCGGAGCAGTCCACGAAGCTGGATTCCACGCCGAAGCGCACGAGGTGCTTTTCCATGAGGATGCGCGAGGGTCCGTAGACGGAGGCCGTGCTGAGCACGTGTTCGCCCTGGTTCAGCAGCGCCAGGCAGGTCAGGGCCACAGCCCCCATGCCCGAGCTGGTGGCCACGGCCCCGCAGCCACCCTCGAGTTCCGCCACGCAGTGTTCCAGCGCCGCGATGGTGGGATTGCCGATGCGCGTGTAGATGTAGCCTTCTTCCTTCCGGGCGAAGAGGTCGGCGCCCTGCTGGGCGCTCTGGAAGGAAAAGGTCGAGGTCTGGTAGATGGGCGTGATGGCGCTGCCATACTGGTCGTCGACCTTGCCGCCATGAACCAGGGTGGTGTTGAACCCGCCGGCCTTCGTTTTCATGCTGCTGCTTGCCTTTCTATTGCGACGACCGCGGCAACGAACTCCGCGACCGGACCAACCTTGGTGACGGGTTCAATGTACCACCGCTGCCGGCGGACGGGCGGGGCGGTCCGGACGGGGCGCGCTCAGGCCGGGATCGCTTCGGTGAGGACTTGGCGCACGGCGCCGGCCAGATCCTTCAGGCTGAAGGGTTTCTGAAGGAAGTGGCCGGGCGGGGGACCGTCCGGGCCGTCGAGGATGTCCGCCGTGTAGCCCGACATGAACAGGCAGCGCAAGCCGGGGTGCCGCTCGCGCAGCTGCGCGGCCAGATCGCGCCCGTTCATGCCCGGCATGATCACGTCAGTGACCAGCAGACCCAGCCGCCCGTTCAAATCCGCGGCCAGTTGCAGGGCCGTGGCCGGACAATCGGCGGCCAGCACGTGGTAGCCCATGCCGCTGAGCAGCCGCTGGCAGAGCGCCAGCAGGCGCGGTTCGTCTTCCACCAGCAGCACGATTTCCTCACGGCGGGGTTCGGGCGGGGCCGCCGGCGCCGCCGTCGTCCGGTCGGCCTCGCCCACGTGCCGCGGCAGGTAGACGGCCACGCAAGTGCCCTGGCCCGGGGCGCTCTCCACGCGGACGAAACCATGGTTCTGGCGCACGATGCCGTAGACCGTGGCCAGCCCCAGCCCCGTGCCCTGGCCCAGCCCTTTGGTGGTGAAGAAGGGCTCGAAGACGTGCTCCAGCACCTCGGCCGGCATGCCCTGGCCCGTGTCCCGCACGCAGAGCCGGACAAACTCGCCGGGTTGCGCGTCGGCCCAGCCCGCGCACTGGGCGGCCGTCAGGCTCAGGTTGACCGCGTCCAGCTCGATGCGGCCGCCGCCGGCGATGGCGTCGCGCGCGTTCACGCAGAGGTTGGTCAGGATCTGGTCCACCTGGCTGGAATCCATCCGCACGGGCCAGAGCTGGCTGTCCGCCCGCCACTCCAGCTGGATGTGCTCGCCGATCAGGCGCTGCAGGATGCCCAGCAGTCCGCCCACGGTCTCGGCCAGATCCAGCACGCGGGGCAGGATGGGCTGCTTGCGGGCGAAGGCCAGCAGCTGCCGGGTCAGGTCCGCCGAGCGCTGGGCGGCGTTGTGGATCTCTTGCAGCTCCAGGTGGTGGGGCGCGCCGGCCGGCACGCTGCGCAGGAGCAGGTCCGTGTAGCCCACGATGACGCCCAGCATGTTGTTGAAGTCGTGGGCCACACCGCCCGCCAGCCGGCCGATGGATTCCATCTTTTGCGACTGCAGGAGGCGTTCCTGCAACTGGTTGTGCTCCTGCTCCAGCCGCCGCCGCTCCGTGGCGTCACGGAACAGCCCGACCAGGTGGACCTTGTCACCCAGCGTCACGGGCTGCGCGTTCACGTCGGTGAACAGCTGCGTGCCGTCCCTGCGCAGCAGGGGCACGTCCGTGGCCGTCATGTCCACTCCCTCGGCTTGCCGGGTGAAGGTGTGGAGCATGTGCGTGAGCACGTCGGGGGGATGGATGTCCGGCACGGCCAATGCGGCGACCTCCTCCGGGCTGCGGTCCAGCATCTGGCACATGCGCGCATTGGCCGTCACGAAGCGCAGGCTCTCCACGTCGGCCACCAGGATCCCGTCCGGCGAAGCGTCGTAGATGGACTGCAGGCGCTGCTCGGATTCCTCCAGCCGCCGCAGGGCCCGGCGACGCTCGTCGATCTCCCGCACCAGTCCGCTGCGGATGCCGTCGAACTCGGCGGCCATCCGGTTGCGGCTTTCCAGGGCCCGGTTCAGTTCCAGCTGGAGCAGAGTCTGGGCGTCCGCGCGGTCGCGCAGTTGACCCAGCAGATGCAGGGTTGGCCGGACCGTCTGGGCGAGCTGCGGCAGCAGCCCGGCGGGCACTCGCAGGTGGTAGAGGAGCGGATGGCCGTGCTCCCAGAGCGGCTCCCCCTCGCCCGCCGTGACCAGAATGCCGCAGAGTTTGGGGAGCAGGTCGCCCAGAAAGGCTTCGCCCTGGGACAGGCTGGCCGCAAACAGGGCGAAGGGCCGGGCGCGGAAATCGCGCTGGCTGAAGGTGTAACAGGGCGTGAATCCCGGCGGCACCGGCTCCACGAGGCTGAACAGCGGGGCGTCCATGCTCAGCGCCCCAACAGACAAACCACGAAGGTGACGTTGTGGAAGCAGGGCGGGGTGTAGGCGCCTCCCTCGCGGAAGGGGCCGATCTCGCCGAAGGACGGGATGCCCACCAGCGGCACGCTGCGGCCCAGGGCGGCTTGGAACACCTCCAGCTCAAGGGCGCCCTTGTCCTCCAGGAACCATTTGCGCCCGGCGCAGCTGATCAACACGGCGGCCCCGACCTCGAAACCCGGCGGCAGGGGCAGCAGGCCCTCCACCGTCTCGCGCACGCCGGCCAGCACCTCCTCGCGCGTGGCGGCGCAGACCTGCACGCGGGCCCCGGGCGGCAGGCTGCCGAACATGATCGTGGAGCCCTCCTCCTCGTTCAGGTGGGAGGCGGAGCGCAGAAAGAAGTGCCCGGCCTGCTCGGCGGAGAAGAAGGCCAGCGGCATCACGCCGATGTCCGATTGGCCCACCGTCTTGCCCACCTGGCGGGTCATGAACTCCGCCGTGCTCTGGCCGGAGATGCGCCGCAGGGTGCGGGCCTCCGCCTCCTCCACCACGCCGGACTCCCCGCGCGGCGTCCAGCCGCTGCCCGCATTGAGCAGGAAGGGCAGGGGGCCGCGCCCCAGCAGCACGACCACGGCATCCTCGCACTCGCGGCCCTGGTGAAAGATGCGGCTGCGCGTGAACTGCCGATCGTCGCCGCTCAGGCCGCCGAAGACCGGGATGCCCAGGGCGCCGAACAGGCCCTCCACCACGGCCGTGCCGTCGGCGCGCGCGCCATCCGCCAGCACGAAGCAGAAATCGGGGTCGCCGTCCAGTTCCCGGGCGGCGGCCCGGGCGGCCGCCCGGCTGGTGGCCAGGGAATCGGCGCCCACGCCCGTGCAACAGGCGGCGGACCACTCCACCGCGCCGTCCGACTGCAGGCCTAGGGCGCTGACGCCGTAATCCGCCGCCAGGCCGGTGCCGTAGATGCCGTCCCCGGTGCCGCCGACAATCAGTGGCGTCTGCCCCTCCAGGGCGTCCTGCAGTCCGGTGAAGAATTCGGAGAAATCGGGATCGTAGGTGATGGAGGCGAAGATCAGGATCACCTCGGGCCGCAGCTCGCGCAGGTCGTCGCCGATCTGCATGCCGGCCCGATAGGGATCCGGATTGACGGTGGTGGCGGAATGGTAGCGCATGGACGATCCTCCCGATCCTCGGCCCGATCCTGGAGCGCTGGCTGTACCTGGTGGACTGCTGGAGTGGACGCGGAAGGAGTATCGGCAAATAAAGGATGGGATTCACGCCTGAATGAAGGGTCAGTCCAGGATCCGCCCCGGCGGCGCCCGCCGGACGTCGCGGAGTCCGGCGGGTGGCGCGGGGCGGTCCGCTCCGGTATCAGGTCAGGCCAGTTCGAAGACCAGCAGCTGGTTCTTACGCGTTTCACCCGTGAGCAGCAGCGAGTCCTCTCCGGCCAGACCGAGACCGTCCCCGGCCTGCAGGATCTCGCCGTTCACCTGCACGGCGCCCGCGGAGACGTGCACCCAGGTCGGGCGTCCGCTCCAGGGCCGCGCGGGCAGCGCGCCCTGCGCTGGTTCCACCACCCAGATCCGCGCTTCGGACTGGATGGTCACGGCGCCGCCGCCCGCCGGCGGGGCGGCCAGGAGGCGCCAGCCGTCCGCGGCGGCGGGCAGAGGGCGCTGTTCGTAGCCGGGCGTCCCGCCACGCCGGCTGGGCAGCAGCCAGATCTGCAACAGGTGGACGGGCTCCGTCGCCGAGGGATTGGTCTCGCTGTGCAGGATGCCCGAGCCCGCGCTCATGCGCTGGGCCTCCCCGGGCCGGATCACGGCCTCGTGGCCCAGGGAATCCCGGTGGCGCAGGGCGCCGGCCAGGATCCAGGTGACGATCTCCATGTCGCGGTGGGGGTGCATGCCGAAACCCGTGCCCGGCGCCACCACGTCCTCGTTGAGCACACGCAGGTTGTGGAAGCCCTGCCAGGCCGGATCGTGATAGTCGGCGAAGCTGAAACTGTGCCAGGTGCGCAACCAGCCGTGGTCGGCGTGGCCGCGCTCGGCGGCGGGACGATGCAGCCGCATGTGGATCCTCGTTCTAGGGGGCGGGTCCGCAGACCCGCCCCGCATGTCGGTTCGTCAGGCCATGGCGCGCAGCCGGGCCACGCGCTCCTCCACGGCCGGATGGGTGGAAAACAGATTCGCCAGCCGGCGCGCCCCGCCGCCCAGCGGATTCATGATGAACAGACTGGCCGTGGCCGGCGCCTCGGCGGAGGGATGGGCCTCGGTGCCGCGCCGCAGCTTCTCCAGGGCGTCGGCCAGCCCGTGGGGATCCCCCGTGAAGCGGGCCGCGGAGGCGTCGGCCAGGTACTCGCGGGAGCGCGAGATGCCCAGCTGGATCAGCGTGGCGGCCACGGGCGCCAGGAAGATCATCAGCAGCCCGGCCAGCGGGCTGCCGCCCTCCTCGTCGTCGCGCCCGCTGCCGAACAGCAGGGCCAGCTGGCCGGCCTGGGCCAGCATGGAGACGGCCGCGGCGATGCAGGCCGCCACGCTGGCCACCAGAATGTCGCGGTTGCGAATGTGGGACAACTCGTGGGCGATCACGCCGCGCAGCTCGCGCTCGTTCATCAGCCGCAGCAGGCCCTGGGTGACGGCCACCACCCCGTGCTCCGGGTTGCGGCCCGTGGCGAAGGCGTTGGGTTGCTCACCGGGCAACAGGTAGAGCCGGGGCATGGGCAGCCCGGCCGTGGCGGCGATCTCCGCGGTCATGCGGTGCAGGGCGGGCAGCTCGTCCGGGGAGATCTCCCGGGCCTTGTGCATCCGCAGCACCAGCTTGTCCGAGTAGAAGTAGGCGCCGATGTTCAACGCAATGGCCAGGGCGCCGAACAGCCAGAGCATGCCCGGGCCAAGCAGGCCGCCGACGCCCACCAGGACGGCGGAGAGGGCACCCAGCAGCAGCACCGTGCGCAGCTGGTTGGAGAATCCTCCGGTCCCGCGCAGCGGGGCGCCGGGCTGTGAGGAAGGGGAGCTCATGCGGGTTCCTTTCATGTCTTGGGAGTCTCAGTCGAACAGATTGCCCAGGCCTTCCAGCCAGGTGCGGGCCTTGAGCCGCTTCTTGTCGGGCCCGTACTTCCGGTCGTGGTCGTGGTGGTCGTGCCGATCGTGGCGTTCGTAGCGGTCGTCGTGATCGTGCCGATCATCGTGGTCGCGGCCACTGTCGCGCGGGCGCTCCTCCTCGTCCTTGCGCGTCGCCTGGATCAAGCGCTCCAGCTCGCCGCGATCCAGCCAGATGCCGCGGCAGACGGGACAGCCGTCCAGCGTGATGCCGTCGCGCTCGCGCTCGAGCAGTTCCGTGTCGGGACAGCGGGGACAGTTCATCGGGCTCCTCCTTCCTCGATCAGGTCCTTGCGGGTGTCGCGTTCGCGCTCCAGGTGGCGGGCCAGTTGGCGGGCCATCCGCTCCACGGCCCGGTCCGCGGCCGGTCGCGGCTGGCTGTCGCGCTCGGACACGATCAGGCTGCCGCCCGCCGTCAGCACCAGCTCCAGCCGGCAGCTGAGGTCTTCGCCGCCTTTGGGCCCGTTCTCGTCCGTGAGGCGGACCTTCACCTGGCGCACGCGCGGGGCGAAACGTCCCAGTCCGAACTGGATGCGCCGCTCGATGTGGCCGTGCAACTCCGGGTTCAATTCCAGGTCCCGGGCACTGATCTGAATCTTCATGGCCATCGTCCTTTCCGGTTGACGGGGGACAGAGTAGCGTGCGCGCTTCAATTCGACAAAAGGAAAATTTGGCTTGTTTCGTTGCTGATTATCGAAGCATCTTGTCCCCATGGAATGGCTCAACTACCACCACCTGCTCTACTTCTGGCTCACCGCGCGGGAGGGCAGCCTGCAGAAGGCCTGCGAAGAACTGCGCCTGGCGCCCAGCACCGTCAGCAAGCAGATCCACCAGCTGGAGGACCTGCTGGGCCACAAGCTGTTTGAGAAGCGCGGCCGGCGCCTGGAACTGACGGAGTCCGGCCGCGTGGCCCAGCGCTACGCCGAGGAGATCTTCAACCTGGGACAGGAGTTGCTGGACACCTTGCGGGACCGTCCCGTGGGGCGGCCGCTGCGCGTGACCGTGGGCGTCGCGGACGTGGTGCACAAGCTGGTGGCCCAGCGCGTGCTGGAGCAGGCCCTGCGACTGGAGGAGCCCGTACGGCTGGTGTGCCGGGAGGATCGGCCCGTGCGCCTGCTGCGCGACCTGGCCGCCCACGAACTGGACCTCGTGCTGACGGACGCCCCCGCGCCGCCCGGGGCCCACGTGCGCGTCTACAACCACCTGCTGGGCGAGTCGGACATCAGCTTCTTCGCCGCGCCCGAGCTGGCCCGGCGGCTGCGCAAGGACTGGCCGCGTTCCCTGGACGGCGCGCCCGTCCTGCTGCCGGCGGAGACCTCCGAGCTGCGGCGCGGGCTGGAACAGTGGTTCGCCGCGACGGGCGTCCGGCCCCGGGTGGTGGGGGATTTCGAGGACAGCGCCCTGCTGGCGGTGTTCGGGGCCCGTGGGCTGGGGGCCTTTCCGGCGCCCACGGTGCTGGCCGCGGAGGTGGAGCGCGCGCAACAGGTGCGCCGGGTGGGGCGCGTGCCCCTGCGCGAGCGGCTCTACGCCGTCAGCGTGGAGCGGCGCATCCAGCACCCCGCCGTGGCGGCCATCTGCGAGGCGGCGCGCACGCGCGTGTTCGTGGAAGCCTTGGAGCCGCTGGTGCGGCCGCCGCGCCGCCGCGCGGGCTCAGAGCGGACGCCGCCAGCCGAGTAACCGGAAGGACGCGGGACAGAGAATTGGCGGGCCAGCTCGAGGTAGTCGGGCTGGAGGTCCACGGCGCTGACGCGCTCCAGGTCGCGCCCGTGCAGCTGTTCCAGGCCATTGCCCGTCGCGCAGCCGGGCAGAAGGATCCGCCGGGGCTCCCGCGCCGCCAGCGCCTCGGCAAACAAACCGCCGCGCCGGTCCTCCGACCCGGCTCGCGCAAAGCTGAATCAGCCAGTCTGAGCTTTGCTGTCAAGATTTTAATTGGTACGTCTCCGCTGCGTTGACTCTTGATTCAGTTCACCCGACGGACGCACCCGTCGAGCGGGGCCGACGCCACACAGCCCATCCTCTTTAGCATCGAGGCTCTCATGCGCGTGACGACGCCACTTCTCCTGCTGGTTCTGACGGCCGTCGCGGCCCGGGCGGACCACTGGCCCATGTACCAGCGGGACATGCAACACACCGGCCGGGCCGACTTCAGCGTGCCCCTGAGCCGACTCAACAGCTCGTTCTTCGACGCCGTCCAGTGGCAGAATCCGCTGCCGGGCGCGGCGGGCGCCAGCTCGCCGGTGTTCCACGACGACGTGTCCGGCCAGAACCTGGTGGCCGTGGGCTACCACTGGCCCAAGGGCATCGAACTGATGGACCGGCTCACCGGCCAGAGCCGCTGGGCGGGCAACCCGGCGGGCGGCGAGCGCATCGGCGATTATACGCCGGCCTTCTCCGCCGACGGTGAGCGCCTCTACGTGGTCAACGACGCCACGGAGCCCAACCTGCCGCCCAACGGCCATCCGCTGATGGCCCTGAATTCGCTGAGCGGCTGGACGATCCAGGCGCACAACGGCGGAATGGCCCTGCCCGCCGCCACCAGCATGTGCTCGCCCACGCTGGCCCCCGACGGGCGCATCTTCCTGCACCAGTGGGGCGGAGTTGCCGGCGCGGCGCAGGACAACGGAACGACGCTGTCGCTGGCCTGGTCCGCGGCCAGCCCGGCCAACTGCTTCTTCAGCGATCCGGCCCTGTTCGAAGTCGAGGGCGCGCTGCGGGTCGTCACCTGCGGGCGGGACGGCTGGATCCGCTGTTTTGACGGCGGCAGCGGCGCGGAGCTCTGGAGTCGTGCGGTGGAGTACGGCACCGACGCCAGCCCCACGGTGGATCCGCTCAGCGGCTCGATCTACGTGGCCATCTCCTCCTCAAGCGTGGCGGTAGTGGGGTTGAGCGCCGACGGCGACCCGCTCTGGGGCAGCGTCGCGCAGCCCGTCTTTACGCACGTGTCCGGCCTCAACCAGCCCCAGCGCGCCCAGAGCGCCGGCTGTCTGGCCCACGACGGCTCGGTCTACTACTTCCAGACCGTGGCCGAGGATGGCAGCGGCGCGCTCTACGCCGTCAACACGGCGGACGGCTCGCTCAACTGGCAGATCGAAACCGGCAGCCAGGGCTGGGAAGAGGTCTGCGCCGCTCCCATCGTGACGCCCAACGGCGTGCTGATCGTCGGCAACAACCACGGCGGACGCTGGTACGCGATCCGCGACCTGGGCGAGCGGGCGCTGGTCATCGACGAACTGGCGGGTTCCGCGGCGAACTACGCGCGCTCCACGCCCTCCCTGGCGAATGACGGCCGCCTCTACCTGACCGAGTACGCCGTCTGGCGCACGGGCAACCCGAGCAATCCCTATCCGGACCACAGCGTGCGCCACCTGCTGAGCTCGCGCGACCTGGGCGAGGGGGACTGCCACCTGGTGAACCCCGCCGCCCCGCAGGTCGAACTGAGCGGCGAGGATCTGCGGCTCAGCTGGCCAGTGACGGAGGACCCGGACGGCTGTTTCGGCCATTATGCGATCTACCGCTCCAGCGAACACTTCTTCGCTGCGGGGGGCCTGACGCCCGTCGGAGAAGCCGGCGAGCGCCTGTCGCCGGAGTACCTGGACGCGCCCGGCCAGGGCGTCTGGCACTATGCCGTGGCCGTGGTCCACGCCGACGGGACCCAGGATCCGCTGGTGGAGTGCACGGGACCCAACGAGCTGGGCCTGCCGGCCGACCGCTGGGCCATGCAGCAGCGGGACCAGGAACACACCGGGCGCGCCTGGTTCGAGATCCCCGCCAGCCGCCAGAACGACCAGCTCTTCGAAACCTGCCGCTGGCAGACTCCGCTGCCTGGCGGCGTGGGTGGCTCTTCGCCCCTCTTCACCCCCACCGACGGCGAGACCGTCGGCCGGGTGGCGGTGGGCTACCACTGGCCCAAGGGCGTGCAGGTGATGAATCGCGCCACGGGCGTCGTCGACTGGGCCCTGAATCCCGGCGGCGGCGAGACCATCGGCGAATTCAGCGGCGCCCTCTCGGCCGACAACGGCTGGATCTACGTCACCAACGACGCGACGGAGAGCCCCGAGTGGCCGGGCGGCACGCCCGTCATGGCCCTGGACCTGCTGTACGGGAACGTGCGCGCCCACAGCGGCGGCGCCGCCGACCCGGGGCTGGTCTCCCGACCGGCGCTCACGCTGGGCGACGACGGCCACGTCTACGCCCACGGCTGGGGACTGGGTCCCGCGTCCCTGACGGACACCGGCGGCAGCCTCGAGATGACCTGGACGCCCTGGAGCATCGGCGGCCACTACCACAACGGCGTGGCCTTGGGCTGGTGGCAGGGGGACCTGCGCGCCGTGACCGGCAACGAGGCCGGCTCGGTGGAGTGCTGGTCCACCAGCGGCGACTCGCCCCTCTGGTCGCGTGAGACGGGAATGCCGCTCATCGCCACCGCCACCGTCGATCCGGCCAGCGGCCGGATCTATCTCCCCGCCGGAACCAACCATGTGGGCGTGGTGGGCTTGAATCCCGACGGCACGCCGGCGTGGAGCGCGGCCTACCGCCAGCTCTTCACCTGGGTGGACGGCGCCAACTCCCCGCAGCGCGCCCAGGCCGGCGGCGCCTTGAGCCACGACGGCGCCACCTTCTACTTCCAGTCGGTGGCCGAGGACGGCTCCGGCGCGCTCTACGCCGTGAACACCGGCGACGGCAGCCTGAAGTGGAGCCTGCCCACGGGCAGCGCCGGCTGGGAGCGCGCCAGTTCCTGTCCGCTGGTCACGCCCAACGGCATCCTGATCTTGGGCAACAACACGGACCGCTGGCTGGCCCTGCGCGACGACGGCGCGGGCTGCAGCGTGCTGGACGAGTGGCTCTGCGACAGCGACGCGGCCACCAGTTCGCCGGCGCTGGGCGAGGACGGCCTGCTCTACCTGAGCACGCGCAGGGAGTGGAGCGCGCCCAACGCCCTGGTGATGCCCGACCATGAGATCCACGACCTGCTGGCCGCCGTGGACCTGGGCGCCTCCCCCTGGACCGTGACGCCGGCCTGCGTGGCCGCCAACCCCCAGCAGGTGACGGCCGTGGCCTTGAACGAGAGCGTCCGCCTGAACTGGACGCCCGTTAACGTGCCGACGGAGTGCTTCGACCGGTACCGCATCTACCGCGAGCCCGGCCCCTTCGACTCGATCAGCGGGCTGGAACACGTGGCGGAGGTGGAGGGCGTCGACTCGGACACCTTCCTGGACGAGGGGCTGGGCAACGATCAGCCCCTCTGGTACGCCGTGGTGGGCGTCAACCTCGACGGGAGTTTCGATCCCGCTGTCACGGCGACGGGGCCGCGCACGCCCCACTGGCGCAGCGATCTGCAGGTGGCCTGCATCCGGCGCAGTCCCCAGTTCCAGCGCTACCTGCCCATGTACACGGGCCTGGAAATCAGCGAGCCGGACGGCTTCGGTCCCTACCTGTTCAGCGCCGCCAGTGGCCTGGAAGCGGGCCAGAGCTGTGCGGACCCGCATCAACCGAACCTGGGCGATCCCGTGACTTGGACCGCCGTGGTGCGCAACGCGGGAACCACCAGCTGGGAAGGCGAGCTGCCCTGGGCCTGGTGGGTGGATGAGAATCTGCAGGCGGAGGGCCAGCGCTTCCTCAACCTGGCACCCGGGGACACGGCGCTGTTCAGCCACACCCGCGTCTGGGACGGGGACGGTCACCGGCTGCAGTTCTCCCTCTATTCGTGGGACGACAACAGCTCCAACAACGAGCTGGACCAGGAGGCCTGGTCCGTGCCCTTCAAGACCTACCTGGACGTCACCCAGCTGGAGCAGTTCCGCGAGCTGTCCGGCACCTGGCCCAGCCCCTGGACCCGCGACCACATCGACTGGCTGCAGCGCCACATGGCGCGCTTCAACCAGCTCTTCGAGGAGGCCGGCGTCGCCAAGCGCGTCCACTATGACCTGCTCCAGGTGCTGGACGACACGGCTGACGATCCCGCGCTGCCGCCGGACTCCCACTTCGGCATCTTCCCCTTCCGCTACCGCGCCGGCGAGGGCGATCCGCGCCTGAGCGGCTACTACAACCCGGACGAGGACATCGACTACGGTCTGCTCCACGAGCTGGCCCACCAGCTGGGCCTGATCGACGTCTACCAGCTGGACGTGCCGGCGGAGGCCAATCTGGTGAGCGGCCTGGCCTACACGGCCCACGAGGATCTGATGCACGGCTGCAGCCCGCTGCTCAACCAGCACAGCGCCGCCGCCATGCGGCACTGGGATCGGCAGGGGCACGGCTACTACGGCCAGTACCTCTACGGCTTGCCGGCGATCCTGCGCATGCGCTTCCTGGATTACACGGGCGCTCCGCTGGCGGGGGCGCAGGTGGAAGTCTTCCAGTACTGCGAGCGGCCGGGAATGGGCAAAGTCATCACCGATCAGCTGAAGTTCAGCGGCAGCACGGACGGGGACGGATTCTTCACGCTGCCCAATGTGGACATCGACGAGGGGCTGGTGCCGGGGACCTGCCTGGGCGACCGTCTGACGGACAACCCCTTCGGCTACGTGGCCGTGGTGGCCAGCAACGGCGTGCTGCACTTCCGCGTCACGGCGCAGGAGAGCGTGGACTACGCCTGGCTGGACATCAGCGAGGCCAACGTGGCCTTCTACGACGGCCAGCAGGAGGAGGCGGTCTTCGAACGGCAGCTGCAGCTGGGGGGCGAGCCCGAGTACTATCTGGCGGCGGACAACTGCGAAAGCAACGCCGACCAGTGGGCCGTCGTCAGCAACGGCGACCACGCGCTCAGCGACGACGGCACGGAACGCGTGCTGGGCGCGACCTCGCTCAAGGCGGACACCCAGGGCGACTTCCTGACCCTGATCTACCCGGGCCATCGCCAGGGCCGCTACGATCTCTCCGGCTGCGACAGCCTGGTCTTCTGGTCCCGGGTGGACAACGACTGGCCCTTCCAGCTGAATGCGCCGCAGATCCGCCTCTATTGCGCAAGCGAAGCCTACGTCGAGTTCCTGCCGGACCAGGATCTGCTCACCCCTGCCGGCGGAGCGTGGACACGCATCTCCCTGCCCCTGGCCGGCGGAGACGGTTGGACGCGCACGGAGTCCGGCAGCCCGGACCTGACGCTGGTGAACCGCATCGAGTTCTTCGCCGACACCTGGGACTGGGCCTTCAGCTGGTGGCTGGACGGCCTGCAGTTCCTCCCGGCCTGCTGCGCCACGGATTGCAACGGCAACGGGTTGCGCGACTGCGACGACCTCGCCTCCGGCTTCAGCCAGGACGCGAACGGCAACCACGTGCCCGACGAGTGCGAGTGCGGCGGCGGAATTTCGGCCCCCGGGCTGGCCATCACCCTGGAGGGCGCGCAGCTGCGGCTGGGCTGGAGCGCGGTGACCCACGACCTGTCCGGCTGCCCACTGGCCGACCCCTTGTATCACATCTGGCAAGCGCCCGCGGCGACGGGTCCGTGGAGCGAGACGGAGAGCACGGACGGGCTGAGCAGCCTGCGGCCGGTTGAAGGGTCGCGCGGATTTTTCCGGGTCAGCGTGACCGACGGGACTGCGTCCCGTAGACTCTCCCGTGTTGACATGGAGTCCGCCACGTCCGGCTCGCCCCTCCCGTCCCTCGACTGACGGGATTCCCCCGGTCACGCGGTCTCCAGCGGCATGCCCGTCGGAGGCCGCGCCCGGGGATTCTCGCGGCGTCGGCTACAACTCGAAACTCTCGCCCTGCCGCGGCACGCGCACATCGGGCAGCCGGAAGCGCTCGCCCAGGTGCTTGGCCAAGCCCAGCGCGCCGTCTTCCTCGCCGTGCACGACGAAGGTGTGGGAGGGTTTGAGCCGCATGCTGCCCACCCACTCGTCCAGCTCGGCCTGGTCGGCGTGGCCGCTGAAACCGGTCAATTCGCGCACTTCACAGTTGACGGGAAAAGGCTCGCCGTGGATGAACACTTCCGTGGCACCCTCGGCAAGCAGGCGGCCCAGGGTGTGCGGCGCCTGCCAGCCCGTGATCAGCAGCAGCGTGTCGTCCTTCATGATGCGGTTGCGCAGGTGGTGCAGGATGCGGCCGTGCTCGAGCATGCCGCTGGAGGCGATGATGATCGCCGGGCCATGCAGATCGTTCAGGCGCTGGGAGTCCTCCACGGAGCGCGTGTAGCGCAGGGCGCGGAAGCTGAAGGGGTTGCCCGGCTGGTGCAGGGACTCCAGGGTCTCGGCGTCGTAGGTCTCCGGGTGCAGGCGGAACACGCTGGTGACGTCCGTGGCCAGCGGGCTGTCCACGTAGACGGGCATGCCCGGGATGCGTCCCTGGTCGTGCAGGCGGTGCAGGGCCACCACCAGCTGCTGGGTGCGGCCCACGGCGAAGGCCGGGATCAGCACCACGCGGCGGGCGGCATGGGCCTCCTGCACGATGCGCGAGAGTTCGGCCTCGCTCTCGGCATAGGGCGGATGGCTGCGCCCGGCGTAGGTGCTCTCCAGCAGCAGGATGTCCGCCCCCTCCTCCGGGAGCTCGGGATCACGCAGGATGGGGATCCCCTTGCGGCCGATGTCGCCCGAGAAGAGCAGGCGCCGCGGCGCCCGGCCGGGCTCGGTGATCTCCAGCCAGACGTGGGCGCTGCCCAGCATGTGTCCGGCGTCGGTGAAGCGCAAGCGAATGCCCGGGCCGATCTCGCGCCAGCGGCCGTAGGCCAGGCCCTGGAAGAGCTCCAGGGCCGCCAGCGCGTCCTGCGGCCGGTAGAGGGGCTCGAAAGGCGCCCGGCCCTGCCGCTTGCGCAGCTTGTTGACGAAGTTCACGTCGTGGACCTGGATCTGGGCGCTGTCCTGGAGCATCAGCGAGCACAGGTCGCGGGTGGCGGGCGTGGCCCAGATGGGGCCCGCGTACCCGCGCCGCACCAGGCTGGGCAGGTTGCCCGAGTGGTCGATGTGGGCGTGGCTGAGCACCACCACATCCGGCGGCCCGCCGGGCAGCGGACGGCGGTTCTCCTCGAAGGCCTCCTTGCGCTTGCCCTGGAGCAGGCCGCAGTCCAGCAGGACGCGGCAGCCGTTGGCTTCGATCAGATGGTGCGAGCCCGTCACGGTGCGGGCGGCGCCCAGGAAGTGCAGCTTCATGTCAGTCCTCCAGGGGCGTGGTCTCCACGCGGATCAGGTTGGTCGAGCCGGGCGTGGTCAGGTGGGTGCCGGCGGTGACCACGACGGGGTCGCCCGGCTGGGTCAGGCCGGCGGCCCGGGCCGCGCCCAGGGCCTCGGCGATCATCACCTCCAGGCTCTCCGTCAGGCTGGTGAGCAGGGGCACGGCGCCCCAGGTCAGAGCCAGCCGCCGCCAGACCGTCTCGTCCGGAGTGGCGGCCAGCACATTCTGGGCGGGCCGCGTGCGCGCCACCAGGCGCGTGGTGCCGCCGGAGCGCGTGCAGGTCAGGATGGCGGCCGCGTCGATGCGCATGGCCAGCTCGCAGGCGGCATGGGCCACGGCCTGGGGCGGGTTGCAGACCCCCTCCGGATGGAAGCGGCGCATCCAGAGCCGGTGGGGGAAGTCGCGCTCGGTCTCCCGCGCGATGCGGTCAAGGGTCAGGAGGGACTCCACCGGATAGTGGCCGGCGGCGCTCTCCTCGGAGAGCATGACAGCGTCCGTGCCGTCCAGGATGGCGTTGGCCACGTCCGTGACCTCGGCCCGGGTGGGGCGGGGCGCGTCCACCATGCTCTTGAGCATCTGCGTGGCGGTGATCACGGGTTTGCCCGCGCGGTTGGCCTTCTCGATCAGCAGCTTCTGCACGCGAGGCACACGCTCCAGGGGGATGTCCACGCCCAGGTCGCCCCGGGCCACCATCAGGCCGTCCACGGCCTCGAGAATGGCGTCGATCTCCGCCAGGGCCTCGTGCTTCTCGATCTTGGCGATCAGCGGCGCCGAACGGCCCAGCTCGTCCATGAAGGCGTGCACCACGCTGATGTCATGGGCGCTGCGCACAAAGGAGAGGGCCACGAAGTCCACGCCCAGCTCCAGCCCGAATGCCAAATCGAGCCGGTCCTTGGCCGTCAGAATGGGCGCGCGGATGCTGCGCGAGGGCAGGTTGATCCCCTTGTGGGAGCTGAGCACGCCGCCGGTCACCACGCGGCAGAGGATGTCCGGGCCGTCCACGCGCAGGACGCTCATGTCCAGGGCGCCGTCGGCCAGCAGCAGCGTGTCGCCCGGCCGCACGTCCTCGGGCAGCTCCTTGTAGCTGATGGAGACCTCGGTCGCGTCGCCGGGCACCTCACGCGCGGTGAGCGTGAATTCGTCCCCGGGCCGCAGGGTGATGGGTCCTGCGGCCAGTCCGCCGATGCGGATCTTGGGCCCGGCCAGATCCTGCAGGATGGCCACGGGCCGGCCGGCCGCGGCGGCCAGGGCGCGGATCTGCCGAAACTTCTCGGCGTGGGACTCGTGGCTGCCGTGGGAGAAATTGAGCCGGGCCACGTCCATGCCCGCCCGGATCAGGCGGTCGAGGATTTCTTCCGATTCCGAGGCCGGTCCGATGGTGCAGACGATCTTGGTTCTGCGCATGCCGACTCCTGCAGGCTCGGCGCGACTCCGGGATGGCTCCGGCGGGGCCGCTCCGAATGTGCCTGCAAGGTAGGGTTCCCGCACTGGGCATGTGGCGCCGGAGCCGCCCGGGGAGCCGGAAATCCCCTGCTGTTCCACCGCTTGGCCGATGCGCGTGTCCTTGCCACCCGGTTCATACCTTGAGCCATGGCATGGATCACGCTGCTCCGCATCCATCAGTGGCCCAAGAACCTCTTCGTGCTGGCGGGCCTGCTCTTCGGCGCCCGCTGGACGGACGCCGCGGCCTGGGACTCCGCCCTGGAGACGCTGGCCCTGTTCTGCCTGGCTTCCAGCCTCGTCTACCTCTGGAACGACCTGCGCGACCTGGAGGCGGATCGCCGCCATCCGCTCAAGCGCCTGCGCCCCCTGCCCGCCGGCCTGATCCCGCTCTCCGCCGCCCGGGCCGCCCTGGGCGCGGGCCTGCTGCTGCTGGCCCTCTGGATCACCCTGGGCCGGCCGGCGGCCGCCCTGCACGTCTCGCTCTACCTGCTGCTCAATCTGGGCTACTCGCTGGGCCTCAAGCACGTGCCCGTGCTGGACCTGTTGCTGATCACGGCGGGCTTCGTGCTGCGCGTGCTGGCGGGCACCCACGCCGTGGCCGTGCCCACCTCGTCGTGGATCCTGCTCTGCTCCGGCGCCCTGGCCTTTTTCCTGGCCGTGGCCAAGCGCCGGCTGGACGCGCCCGACGGGGGCCGGCTGGAGGATCCCACCTTTCGCGGCTATCAGCCGGCCCTGCTGGAGCAACTGCTGACCATGAGCGCGGGCTGGACCGTGCTGTTTTATGGGCTCTACTGCAGCGAGCTGAACCAGCAGCAGGCCGGACGGCCCAACTTCCTGCTCACCCTGCCCTTCGTGCTCTTCGGCGTGCTGCACTACCTGCGCCGCGTGCAGGACCTGAAGGGCAGCGGGCGCAGCCTGCTGCTGGACCTGCCCCTGGCCGCCACCGTGGCCGGCTGGGCCCTCACCTGCTGGCTGCTGCTCGCATGAAGACCCACCACCGCCACCTGGGCAGCTGGGGTCGGCTGCCCCGCCCCCGCTCCTTCATCCTGGACCCGGCCAGCGAGGCCGAGCTGCTCGAGCGGCTGGCCACCGATCCCGTGCCGCTGATCGCCCGCGGCCTGGGGCGCAGCTACGGCGACGCCTGCACGGGAGACCGCCTGCTGCTGACGCGCTGCCTCAACGCCCCGCTCAGGCTGGACAGCGCCAGCGGCGTGCTCAGCGCCGGGGCCGGCCACAGCCTGGGTGAGATTCTCAACCAGACCTTGCCGCAGGGCTGGGCGCCGGCCGTTCTCCCCGGCACGCGCCACGTGACGCTAGGCGGCGCGGTCTCCGCCGACGTGCACGGCAAGAATCACCACGTGGACGGCTCCTTCTGTCGCTGGGTGCAGGCCCTGCGGGTGGCGGCCCCGGACGGCACGGCCGGCTGGTGCTCGCGCGAGGAGAACCCCGGCCAATTCAGCGCCTGCTGCGGCGGGATGGGTCTGGCGGGCCTGATCCTCGAGGTCCGCCTGCAGCTCGTGCGGCGCGACACCGTCACCTTCCAGCGCCTGACCCTGGCCTGCGAGAATCTGGAGCAGGCCCTGCTGCGGCTGCGCGAGGCGACCCAGAGTCACACCGTGGCCTGGGTGGACGCCGCCTCCCCCGGCGCGAAGCTGGGCCGCTGCCTGGTCTACCTGGGCGATCCCGTGGCCGGCCCGCACCGCGAGCTGCCCCGTCCCGCCCGTCTGAAGCTGCCGCCCCTGTCCTTCTTCAACCTGGTGCGACCCGCGGCCTCGCGGGCCTTCAACCAGCTGGTCTGGCGCGGCGGCCAGCGTCGCCACGGCGTGGCCGACCTGCAGGCCCTGGACTCCTTCTTCTGGCCCCTGGACGCCGTGGACGGCTGGAACCATCTCTACGGACACGCGGGCTTCCTGCAGTTCCAGTGCCTGCTACCCGTGGCCCTGCTGGACGAGCGCGGTGCGGGTCCCCTGCATCAGCTGCTGGAGCTGTTCGCCACAGTGGGCGGCGGCACGCTGGCCGTGATGAAGACCATGGGCGAGGCCGGCCGCGACGTGTCACCGCTGGCCTTTCCCGGCCCCGGCGCCACCCTGGCCCTGGACCTGCCCGCCAGCGCGGAAACCCGCAAGGCGGTGCGGCAGGCCAACCGGCTGGTGCTGGACTGGGGCGGGCGCATCTACCTGGCCAAGGACGCCCTGCTCAGCGCCGCGGAGTACCGCGCCATGACGCCCGGACTGGCAGGCTGGCAGGAGCTCCGTGACACGCTGGATCCACAACGGCGCTGGCAAAGCGACCTCGCGCGCCGGCTGGAGCTGTGATGGACGGACTGGTGCTGGGAGCCTCGTCGGGCATCGCGCAGGCCCTGCTGCTGGAGGCCTGGGCAGCGGATCCCGGTGGTCGCGGACGCTGGGTGCTGACCACGCGCACCGGGCAAGCGCTGCCCGGGTTGGCGGCCGCCGCGGGTCCGGGGCGCGAGCTGCTCTGGCGGGCGGCGGAGGCCCGGCAGGATCCCCGGCCCTGGCTGGAAGCCCTGCCGGAAGGCTGGCGGCCGGAGCGCGTGCTGGTGGCCTGGGGTCGGCTGGTGCCCGGCGGCCAGGGTTCAGCGGCCGAGCTGCAGGAGATGCGCGAGATCAACGGGGCGGGCACGCTGCGCTGGCTGGAGGCTCTGGCGGACTGGCTGGACGCGGCCGGCCGCGCTTCGCACGTGGCCGTGCTGGGCAGCGTGGCCGGGGATCGTCCCCGCCGCAGCATGTGGGACTACAGCCTGAGCAAGCAGGAGCTGGAGCGCGGCCTGGAGCGGCTGCGGCCGCGCGCGACGCGGCTCCGCTGGACCTTGGTCAAACCGGGACCGGTGGCCACGCCCATGACCGCGCACCTGCCGGACTCCCCCCTGCTGGCCACGCCGGCGGGCATCGCGCCGCGCGTGCTGCGCGCCTGGGAGCAGGGCCGGCCTCAGGTCTACGCGCCCGCCTGGTGGGGCTGGATCTCCCGGGCGCTCAACCTGCTGCCCGAATTCCTCTGGCAGCGGGTCCGCTTCTAATCCGCCTGACTCAGTTCGACGCCAGCTCCAGCTCCACGGTGAGAATCTCCGCGGGGCCCAACTCCAGCTGCAAGTCCATCCCCGCCGTGGCCAGGGGCGCCTCGCGCTCTTCAAGCAGCGAGCAGCGCCACGCCGCGCGCAGCGGCTGTCCGCAGCGCAGCGTCTCACGCACGGGGTGCTCGGCCAGGTTGCAGAGCCGCACGATCAGGCTGCCGCGCGCGGGCTGGCGGCGCAGGGCGGCGATCTCTACGACTTGCGGCAAATCCTGCTCCAGCAGCGGCCCCGCTTCGGGCATCCGCCCCGCGTCCACGCCCTGGCGCAAGAGGGGCTCCACGCGCCAGCGCCGGCTCCACTCCCGCACCCGGGCCGCCTGCCAGCCACCCGTGTAGGGCAGCAGGGCCAGGCGCGCGCGGCGCCGTCCGGGGCACTGGGCCCCCGGCGTGAAGAGCGTGGGTCCGGCGTTCTGTCGGCGCCGGCTGGAGAAATCGTCCCGGCTGAGCCACTCCACGCCGCGCAGCAGGGTCTGGACCAGACTGGCCGTGCCGTCCGCCTCCACCCGGGCCTCCACCTCCGGCAGCCCCAGGTTGAAGAGGGCCAGACCCAGGCCGTCCTCCGCTTCCAGCAGGCTGAACTCCTGCACCGGAGCGGTGCCCTGGGGCGGCTGGACCCAGTCCGCGCCGTCGGGCAGGGTCAAGGGCCGGCGGCGCAGCTCGAACTGGCCGTGCGTGTACCAGGCGGAATCGACCAGACCGCTGGGCGTGACGAAGCGCAGGCGGTGGTCGCGCACGCGGTTGTCCACCTCCACCTCCAGGTCCAGCAGGGGACAGTCCGCGCGCAGCCGCAGGCGCAGCACGACGGGACAGTCGATCCGCTCCGCCGAGCGCCGGCGACGGTCCGGCGTCAGTCCGGCGGGCAGCGGCCAGCTGAATTCGCAGCGCAGGGTGGCCCCCAGCCCCGTGTCCTCATCCAGGTAAAGCAGGCCGCGCCGGCCCGCGCTGCTGTGGAGCTCGGGCTCCGCGGCGGGCGAGTAGTCATATTCGTCCCCCGCGTCCTCCTGGTCCTCCAGCAGGCCCAGGCCGTTCCAGCGCCGGCCACTGGCCTTGTGCTGCAGATCGAAGCGCCCGTCGGGCTTCAGCCAGACCTTGAGCGCGGCGTTCTCCAGCCAGGCCCCCTCGGCGGAGATCAGCGCGGCGGCCACCGCGTCCCGGAGGGGCGGCTCCGGCGCCGCCTGGATCCGCGGCCGCAGGTGGAAGTGCCGCAGGGCCAGGGCGGGCAATTCGGGCTGGAACTCCAGCAGCACGAACTGGTCGGTGAGACCCGGCGCCCCGGCTTCGCGCACGATGCGGGAGCCGAAGCGCTCCAGGTAGGTGCGCAGCAGGCAGTCCTGCTCGCGCCAGTCCACGCAGGAGCGGTAGTCGATGCCCCAGAAACGCTCCAGCCAGTGCCGCTCCAGCACGCGGAAGGGCAGGGGCCGCCCGGCCTCGTCCACCAGTTCCAGCTCCTCCACGGGACGGTCCTCGGGTAGCAGGATCACCCAGCGGCGCACGGCGTCCCGGCGCGGGAAGGGCAGCGGGTTCCAGGCCGTGAGACAAGTGGCCAGGTCGCCTGCGGCCTGGGGCGCGAACAGGGCCGTCGCCTGGCCCATCAGCTGGCGCAGGCCCTCCTCGCCCAGCTGGCGCAGCTGGGCGAAGCGCGATTCCATCTCCGTGTGCACCTCGTCGGTGGAGCAGCCGCAGATGCTGTCATGGGGATGGTTGCGGAGCAGCAGGCGCCAGGCCTCGCGTAGCAGGCCGTCGGGCAGTCCGCGCCCTCCGCCGGCGTGCAGCAGGGCTTCCAGCGGCTCCAGCTCCTCGGCCAGCAGGCGCTGGCAGCGTTCGTTCTCCTGCTTCAAGTAGAGCCGCGCGGAGAGCACGCCGCTGAGCAGGTGCGCCTGGCGGCCCGCCCGCAGCTCGCCGCGCCAGCCCGGCAGCTGGGCGCCTTGGGAGCGCAGCTCTTCCAGAAAGGCCTCCAGCGTGGAGTGCTGGACGCGCAGGCCCGGCGCCAATTGGCGCACGCGCTCGAGGATCGCGGGCAGCTCGGGCTGGGGGGGATGGTGGTCGCAGCCGTTGTTCAGCAGCCAGACCCGGCCGTGGGAGGCCGCGGCCACGCGCTCCAGGCGCTCCAGGAACTGCCGGGCCGCCCGCTCCAGATCCGGCTGGCGGCCCACCAGGATCTCCCAGATCTCCTCGTAGCCCAGCGCCGAGGCGTTGCAGTAGCCGCCCACCTGGTTCACGGCCAGCACGCGGCTGCCGTCCGGTGCCTCCCAGATCCACTCGCTGCCCAGCGCGACGCACTCGTCGCCGTGGCCGCGCCAGTAGATGAAGGAGTCGAGCCCGGCGCGGCGCAGCAACTGGGGCAGTTGGGCGATGTGGCCGAAGGTGTCCGGCATGTAGCCCGCCCGGGACACGCCGCCCAGGGGCGCGCAGCTGGCGTGGCCCAGCAGCAGGTTGCGCACGGTGGCCTCGCCGGAGACCAGAAACTGGTCGGGCAGCACGCTCCAGGGGCCGATGGACAGGCGCCCCTCTTCCACCCGACGCCGCACGCGCCCGGCGGCCTCGGGCCGGATCTCCAGGTAGTCCTCCAGCGCCACGGCCTGGCCGTCCAGCATGAAGTGGCGGTAGCCGGAGTCGGACTCCAGCAGTTCCAGCACCTGGTCCACCACGTTTACCAGCCGCACGCGGAAGGTCTGATAGGGCAGGTACCACTCGCGGTCCCAGTGGGTGTGCGAGACCACGTGCACGCTGCCCTGCAGGGGGCTGGATTCGGGTCGAGCCGCTTCGCTCATGGGGATCGTCCTTCCTGTTGGGCCTTGCTCTGGCCCTGCTCAGGCACCGATTGAGTCGGCCGGTGTGACCGAGCGTGGGTTCACTTTTCCGATTTTCGGGGGTTTTCCCTCCCACCGACCCCCCACCCACCCGGGGCACTCGGGAATGCGCTTTTTGATCCCCGTACAAGGGCCCAATCCGCGCCATTCGGGAGAGAGCGTCAGGCCAAGGGCTCACCTCCGGTGTCCGGATGCGCCCGGTCCCCGCCGGGACACGGCCAGCAGACACTCCCCCGCTCCAGATTCCGACTGGACGCGCACGAGCCCCTCATTCGCCGAAGCCGCTCGCGACCGACGCCCCTCAGGGCTCGCGGATGAACCCGTCGTCATCCTCACGCCGCTCCTGGTGCTTGAGGCTGTGGAACATCCGTCTCAGATCCCGGAAGCCGCCGATGGTGAACACCACCAGCACGACCACGGCCACGCCGGCGTACAACCAGATGTAGACGCGCCAGAAGCGCATCCAGCCCGTGTCCGTGGTGCCGTGCCACCAGTGCCAGAGCGAGCCGATGCCGAAGATGCCGCCCCAGAGGAAGGTCCAGGCATAGGTGGCGATGTAGAGGATCTTGTCCCGGCGGGTGAACTCCCGCCCCATGCCGAACACGCGCCACCAGAGCCCGGGCTGGCGCACCGCCGCGGCCGCGGCCGCCTCGTCGGCGTCGGCCCAGCGGCCCCGGTGCAGCAGGCGGTCCAGCTCCACGGCCGGGCGCCGGCCCAGCAGCGAGACCACAACATAGAGCAGGCTGCTGCAGACCATGGCCAGGGCCCAGAACTGCTGCCCGTTGATGGGGAAGTCGGGGTTCATTTGGCGGATGATGATGCCGCCCACGGCAATGCCCGAACCCGTCAGCATGGCGCTCCAGGCGCCGGCCGTGGTGCCGCGTTTCCAGTAGAGGCCGCCGATGATCACCGCGCCGGATCCGCCGGCGAAGATCGCCCCGGTGATGGCGAAGAACATGGCGATGTACTCGTAGGTGGGCGGGAACCACAGGCTGAAGCCGAAGATGAACACGGCCACGAAAAGGATCGAGAGGCGCAGGGCCAGGAAGTGCTGCTTGGGCGTGAAGGGCCGGCCGCGCAGGGGTAGGATCACGTCCTGCACGAGCATGCTGCCCCAGGAGTGCAGGTAGGTCTCGTCTGTGCTGATCTGGGCCGCCAGCATCAAGGCGGCGAAGGCCCCCAGCAGCCCCGCGGGCAGCAGGTTGGCCAGCACCAGCGGCACGCGCATCTGGTTGCGCACCGTGTCCGTGTCCAGCCCGGCCAGCGCGCTCTCCACCGTGCCGCGCAGCGCGGCGTAGGCCTCGTGGTGCATCACCGTGTAGGCCACGATGGGCAGCAGCAGCAGCGCCACGGACATGCCGTGCCCGCGCCAGGTGCCCAGCACGCCGCCCATCTTGGCCTCGTGCGCGCTCTTGGCGCTGGAGTTGTAGGCCGCGGTGCCCTGCCAGGACATGGCGCCGTAGATCACGCCGAACACGCCGATCAGGAAGTACCAGAAGTTGAAATCCTCCAGGTGCGAGGTGTGGAAGGGGTTGATCTTTGAGGCGTCCACCGGGGCCATGGCCAGGGCTTCCTGGATGTGCGTCCAGTTGATCTGGGTCATCACGAAGAGGATCAGCACCACGAAGACGATGTTGACGAACAGGCCCTGGAAGAAGTCGCTCACCATCACGGAGACCTGGCCGCCCAGGAAGACGAAGGTCACGGCGCAGCCCAGCAGCAGGCCCATCACCAGCGGATAGCTGGCCAGCTGCAGGCCCAGGAAACTGAAGTGCTCGGGCAGGCCGCAGAAGTGGATGAAGAAACGGGCGCCCACGCTGGGGAAGATGCCGAAGTTGATCAGCCCCGAGATGTAGGCCACCAGCCCGGCGAAGACGCGGAAGCGCCGGCTGTAGCGCATTTCGAAGAATTGCGGCAGCGTGAGGGCGCGGGTCTGGCGGAAGCGGTAGTTGACCCAGCCGCTGACGGTCAGGGCCAGGATCACCAGCCCCATGGTGAAGCCCCACCAGGTCTGGGTGAAGCCCGCCTGGTAGTTCATCTCCAGCATGTTGACCACGGTGATCGCCCCCAGCCCGGCGGCCCCGGCACTGACGGTGATCAGGTAGCGGCCGCCCGTGCGCCCGGCGGCGAGGAAGTCGGCCACGCTCTTCATGTGGCCTCGGCTCAGCAGCACGCTGACCAAGATCACCAGGAAGATGAAGAGCACGATGCTCCAGTCGTACCAGGCCAGATTCATGGGCGGGTCTCCAGCTTGCGGCGGCTCAGGCGGCCCCGTTCATCCACTTCCAGGAGCAGACCATCTGCCCGTTGTGTATGTGCCGTGAAACGGACACCTGCGGACCTCAGCACCACGGGAGTCCAGCCCGGCGCCGGAGTGAGCCCACGGCCCACCGGCGCATCCGAACAAATGCCGTGCTCCTCCAGCTCGCGGCGTTGGGCGTAATACACTTGCATCAGTGCCTCGCCGGCGGTCAGCTCGTCCAGCGTCCACTCCGGCGACTCCCCCGCGTCAGCAGCGGCCGGGCCCTGGAAGCGAAGCAGGCCCCAGCGCTCCGGGTAGTGCATGGCCACCAGCCCCTGGGGCGACCAGACCCAATTCTCTTCGGGCAGAGGCGTGCTCGTGACAGGATCCACCCGCTTGTGATACGCCCCGTCCACCACGTCCAAGTGCCATTCCACGCGCGAGAAGTTCAGACGCCAGGCATCCCCCGGACGGGGCGGGGCCGGGCGGCGGGCCGTCTCCTCGAGCACGGCCCAGGGCAGGGCCAGTTCCACGGTCCAGCCCTGGTCGCGGTCGGACGGGTTGTTCAGGGTGCCGTCCAGGGAGACGGCGGACTGCAGGCCGGGAATCTCCCAGCTGTCCACGGCGCAGCCGTCGTCGCGGTAGGGAGCCGTGAGCAGCAGGTCCCAGACCGTGCCCAGCGCGTTGATCTCCAGTTCGTAGTAGTGGTGATTGTCGCCGTCGGGATCGAGGAAGAGCTCGAAATCGTGCTCGTGGTAGACCACCATGTCGTGCCGATCGTAGGTCGCCCAGAGATCCGGTTCCTGCAGCTCGGCGGCCACGAAAAGATGAGTGGCATCCCAGAGCAGGCGCGCCCGCGCGCGCAGCGGCGGCGCCGGCCAATCGCCGCCGCGGATGTCCACGAAGTCCTCTGTCCAGGGCGCGGCCGCCCAGCAGGGCTCATCCGGCCGGCCGTCCACGCGGGGCGCCGTGTCCGTCCAGCGGCACTCGTAGCTCCGGGGCGCGAAGGGCGCCTCCGGCACGGGAAACTCCGCCCAGCCCGGGCTTGCGCCCAAGGCCAGCAGCAGGAGTCCGCGCGCTGGGTTCCAGCCGCTGCTCATGCCCCGTCCTCCCCTTGGTCGTGCCGCAGCACCAGCGCCTCCTCCCAGGCCTCCCGCGCCCGCGCCAGGGCGTCCGCCGGTCGGGCGCAGGCGGCGTCCCAGTGCAGGCTGAAGCGGAAGGAGTGGAAGCCGCCTAGTTCGGCGGCGAAATTCGTCTCCCAGTAGTTGGTCATCAGCCAGGCGTAGAGCGGACCCATGGGCGCGCAAGGCGGTTCAGCCAGTCGCCGCGGTCCGTGTTCCAGCGGTCCCAGTTGCAGCAGGTGTTGGTCGGGCATGCCTACCGCCAGGCCGCTCGCGCTGTCACACAGCGCATAGCCCGCCTGGACGCTGGTGTAGTCCAACAATGTGCCCGGCAACTGGTCGATGCCCGGCCGCAGCGGCCCGCCGGCCTTGTCCACCCAGAGTTCGCCCGCGGGGCGGGGCAGGCTGAAGTAGAGATTCTCCGCCTCCCAGCGGCTCTCCTTGTGCAGGCGCAGCTCCACGTCCAGACGCGGGGCGGCGTGATGCAGGCCCAGCACCAGCACGGCCCAGGAGCAGCCCGGCGCGTCCAACTCCACCTCCAGCTCCTCGAGCACGGGGCCGGATTCGCGCCTCAAGACGCGCTTCCAGCTGGATTCCCGCCGCTGAACGCCCGCGCCTTTGCGGTTGCGGCCCAGCACCGCCCGGCTGGAACAGGCCTCCTCGGGCAACCGGCAGGGCGTGAGTTCGTGCACCAGAGTGAACAGCGAACGCGCAGCGCCGAGCTCATGCAGCGCGTGGCCGTGGGAATCCCGGAGCGCGACGATTCCCTGCCCGGGATCCCACTCCAGCCGCCCATGCGCCGTGACAAGCGCGGACGCCGGGGCGGGCCAGTGCGGCGCCGCGGCATGGGCGGCCAGGTCCGCCACCCGGTCGGCGGGCAGGGCGGAGTCCGGTGCCAGACTGGCGAGCGGCCGGGGCGGAGCCGGGCGGAGTTCCAGCCGCGACTCACCTCCGGCGGGCAGTTCCAGCCAAACCAGGAAGCCCGCGGGCCTGCGCTGGCAGGGCAACTCGCGGCCGTCTTCGTCAACCAGCAACTGGGGCTGATCCAGGCCCAGCTCGTGCAGTTCGTGCCAGGCCACGGGCAGCAGGACGGGCCCGGCCCAGGCTGTATCACGGGGATTCAGGACGCGCCAGCCAGGCGGCAGGCCGGGCCGGGGCAGGGCGTCGCCCAGCGCGCGAGTCAGCTCGGCCAGGCGCCGGGCGCAGAGGTCCAGGGCCAGGGCGGACTGGGCCTCCTTGGCCGCGGCGATGCGCTGCACGGCCGGGTGCCAGGGCTGGGACACGCTGGCGGCGTGGCTGAAGGTGTGCTCGGCGAAGAGGCCCAGCCGGGTCTCCAGTTCCTGCTCCCAGGCGGGGTCGGCCGCTTGTGGGCCCAGGCAGCGGGCTGCCAGCCGGCAGAGGCGTCGCTCGCGCAGGGCCTGCCGGAAGCGGCTCACGGCGGCGGGAACGGAGGCCGCGCCGTCGGACCACCAATCCGGCCAGTCCCCGCGGTGGACGGGCCACTCGCCGCCGGCCGTCTCCAGCTCATGTCGCACGTCGTCCAGCGTGGCCAGCCGGATCTCGATCTCCGGCTCGCCCTCGCGCTCCCAGCGCGTCAGCTGGCCCAGGAGAGCGCCGGAGGGCGGACCGTTGTCCGTGCGCAGGCCGCTGATCATCAGCGGCGCGAAGTCCAGCGGATGGCCGGCGGCCTCCAGGGCGGCCAGGTAGCGGGGAATGCGGCGCCGGGCCACCGTCCAGGCGTCGCCGAAGATCTCCGCCGCCGTGCAGTCGTCCTTGATCAGGTAAGACGAGGTGGCGGCGGGAGCCAGGCCCAGCTCGTTGCCCAGGTGGTAGTGTTCGCCGTTGTAGACCAGCAGGCGCCCGCCCGCCGGGGCCTCCCACCAGAAGGGCTGGTGGCGACGGAAGAGCGGCGGCAGGCCGTGGTGGCCGTGCACGCAGCTGAACAGGAAGCGCACGCCGCTGTCGAGCAAGGACTGGGCCAGGCCCCAGGAGTGTCCGTTGATGTCCGCGGTCATGGCGCAGGGGACCGTCAGGCCGTGCGGGGCCGCCCAGCGGGCCGCCCGGCTGTGCAGCTCGTCCAGCAGTTCCTGGTCCGGCAGCTCGCTCAAGTTGAGCCAGGAGGCGGAGAGCCCGATGCGGCCTGCCCGGATCTGCTCCAGCAGCGCCGCGCGCTCGTCCGCGCTGGCCGTTTCCCAGAAGCGCTCCACGCCCCAGAAGCCCTCGCAGGTCCAGCGAAAGGCCGGATTCTCCCGGGCCAAGCAAATGGCCCGGCGCAGCCAGTCCCCCTGCCAGGCGGCCACCTGTCCCGGTGCCGCCGTGTAGCCCACATCCGTGTGCGTGTGGTGGACCAGCAGGAGGCGGCGGACGCGCCGGCGGCGGGGGGCGGCGGGCTCAGACATGGGTCGTTCCGGCCAGCCCGCGCCGCGCCCAGGCGGCGGCGCCCAACACGCCGGCGCGGTCGGGATCCAGTTCGCCACGCAGCAGCGTGTAGCTGTCCCGGAACGGCTCCAGCAGCAGCGGGGGCAACTGACGGCGGACGGGTTCCAGCAGCCACTCGCCGGCCCGCGTGATGCCGCCGCAGACCACGATCCGGCCCGGGCTGAGGATGTGGATGGCCGTGGCCAGGCCCCGGGCCAACCGCGCGCCGCTGAGTTCGAAGACCTGGGCCGCCCGCGGATCGCCGGCTTCGGCGGCCTGGTGCAGGGCCCGCGGGCTGGGCGCCTCGCCGGAGCGGCACCAAGGCTCGAGGGCCAGACCCAACTCCACGGCCGTGCGCAGCAGGCCGCCGGCGGAGACGTAGGTCTCCAGACAGCCCTCCAGGCCGCAATTGCAGGCCCGCCCGCCGGGCTCGATGCAGATGTGTCCCAGCTCGCCGGCGTGGCCGCTGGCCCCGTGCACCAGCTCGCCGCCGACGATCAGGCCGCTGCCCAGGCCCGTGCCCAGCGTGATCACCAGCACGTCGGAGGCGCCCCGGCCGGCCCCGTAGGTCCATTCGCCCAGCGCGGCGGCGTTGGCGTCGTTGGTCAGAAAGACCGGCAGGCCGCTGCGCCGGCGCAGCTCGCCCACCAGATCGACGGTGCCCCAGCAGATGTTGGGCGGCGACTCCACCCAGCCGGTGAGCGCGTTGGCGTTGGGCGCGCCCACGCCGATGGCCCGCGGAGGGCCCAGTTCCGGCCGGTGCCGGAGTCCCTCCTCCAAACACTGGAAAAGCCGGTCCAGCAACTGGGGCAGCGGCTGCTCGGCCCGGGTCTCCAGCCGTTCCTCCAGCTGCAGGCCGCCCTGCCCATCCACCAGTCCGAAGGGCGTGTTGGTGCCGCCGATGTCGATGCCCAGCACCAGGCCGGGGGATTCGTTCATGAGTGCCTTCTCCTACACAGGCTCGCAGGCGTCCAGCAGATCCTGGAGGCGGCCCTCGGCCAGCCCCACGCAGGTGTCCGCCGCGCCGTAATACAAGCGGAAGGGGGCCGCCAGGGAAGCCCGCCCCGCGGCATCCACGTCGACAGTCAGGCCGCTGGGAAAGACCACGTTGCCCACCTGGCCCACGCACTCCCACGGGCGGCGCGGCTCCAGGATGTTCAGCCGGCTGCGCCCCAGCACGCGCGCCGGATCTTCACGGTCCAGGAGCAGGACGCCCGCCTGGTAGATGTTGGCGGCGGCGAAATGGGTGGCCACGCCGTGGTAGACGCAGAGCCAGCCGGCCTCCGTCTCCACCGGCGGCGGGCCCGGGCCGATGAGTTCATCCCAGTAGTGGAAACGACCGCGGGCCACGCAGGCCACGGGCGTCCAATCCAGCAGGTCGCGGGAGCGCTCGAGCCAGATCTCGCTGCCGCTGGGGGGATCGCCGGGCCGTCCCGGGCGGTTGGGCCGCGTGAGACGCAGGGCCTCACCGGCCAGCCGACGCGGGAAGAGCACGCCGTTGCGCTGGTCGTCCGCGCCAGTCAGGCCCAGCCACTGCAGCTCGCCGAACTCCGGCCAGCGGCCCAGCAGCAGGCGGCAGCCCTCCTCCAGATCCACGGCGGCCAGCAGGTGGCAACAGCCGTCCAGCCAGCTCAGGCGCGGATCGTAGACATGGTGCAGCACGCGGCCGGGCAGCAAGTCGGCGGGAGGTGTCAGGTCCCGGGGCTCCACGCGGATGACGTGGCCGTCCCGGGTGCGGGCGGGCAGCAGGTGCGTGCGCCGGCCGCGGTCCTGCACGCGCAGCAGCAGGACGTCCTCGTCCCCGTGGCGCAGCGCGCCCGGGTTGAAGACGCTGCTCACGTCCATCAGATCAGGCTGAAATGCCGGAATGTCCCCGCGGGACAGGATGGGGGTCGGGTGGGTGCGCAGACTGGCCGCCATGCGATCTCCCGTGTGTCAGGGCCTGTCACAACCTAACAAGCCGCTCCCGCAATGCCGCCCCCGGCCGCGGTCCCGGCGCGCTTGTCCCGCTGCCCGGCGATCGGGAAGTTGCGGGCCGTCACTGGAGGTTCCCATGCACACGCGCCGCCTCATGACCGCCCGTCGGCTGGCCCTGGGCCTGCTGCTGTTCTTGACCACCGGAGCCGGGGCCGAGCCCCTGCGGGTGGTGACCCTCAACCTGCAGGGCATGCGGCCCGACAGCAACTGGCAGGTGCGCCTGTTCTTCATCGTGCAGCGGCTGGTGGAGCTGGACCCCGACGTGATTTGCCTGCAGGAGGTCTGCGAGACCCTGGACGGCGGCGGCGCGGACAACCAGGCCCGCAGCATCGCGCAAGCGCTGCAGGCCGCGCACGGCGGCGACTACACGTGGAGTTTCCAACCGACGCACGTGGGTTGGGAGTTGTTCAACGAGGGGGTGGGGTTGGTGAGCCGCCTGCCCGTGCTGGAGAGCGGGTACCAGTCCCTGACTCCGGGCACCTTTCCCCGCAAAGTGGTCTGGCACCGCCTGCAGGCGGAGGACGGCGAGCTGCAGGTCTTCTCCACGCACCTGGACCACCTTTCCGACGCCGTACGGCGGGTGCAGGCCGGCCAGGTGCAGGACTACGTGCTGGAGACGCTGGCCGCCCACCCGGGCAGCGCGGCCGTGCTGGGCGGCGATTTCAACGCCACCCCGGAGAGCGCGCCCATCCGGCTCTTCACCCAGGGCGATCCGGACAGCCTGTTCGCCGACGCCTGGGCCAGCCTGCATCCTGGCGAGAACGGCTGGACCATGCCCGCCGAGGCGCCCACGGCGCGCATCGATTACCTCTTCTCCCGACGGGAGGGCCAGCCTTGGCTGCCCGACAGCTGCCGGCGCGAGCTGACCACGCCCTACGACGGCACGCACTTCCCCTCGGACCACTTCGCCGTGCTGGCCGACTACACGCTGGAGTCCAGCGCGCTGGGCGGGGCGAACACGCGGCCCGGGCGGCCGGAACTGCTCGCCCCCTACCCCAATCCATTCAATCCCGCGCTGCGGATTCCCCTCGAGCTGGCGCGGCCGGGGGCGGCGCGCCTCTCCATCCACGACCTACTGGGGCGCGAGGTGGCCTGCCTGCACGAAGGCGGGCTGCCGGCCGGAATCCGGGAGATCGTCTGGTCGCCCGCCGGGCTGGCCGGAGGGTTGTACCTGGTCGTGCTGCGCCGGGAGACGGGCGTCGAGGCCCGGCGCGCCCTCTACCTGCCCTGAGTCCAGGCCTTGTCACACGGCGGAGGAGCCGTTCACCCCTTCAAGTGCAGTTCGCAGACCCGGCGGAAGTGCCGGCCGTAGATGGCCAGGGTCACGGCCATCTGCAGCGAGCGCGGTCGATGGAGCAGGGTCCACTGCAGCAGGCGCCAGTAGTGGAAGCGCTCCCGGCCCAGCACGCCCAGCCGCCAAAGGCTGCGCAGGAAGGCCGTGAGCCGGTCGCGGTCCAGCGGCGCGCGCACGCCGGCCGGGCGGTATTCGCGCAGGAAACCGCGGATCCGCGCGTAGTAGACCGAGGGCGTGTAGAGTCGGCGCATCAGGCTGAAGTAGCCCGCGCGCAGCAGGGAGAGATCCATCCGCGGCACGATGTTGGTGCCGCCGTCGGCGTTGTCGCCCCAGTCGCGCTCGGTCAGCCGGCCCTCGGCGCTCAGGCGCTCGTGCAGGCGCGTGCCGGGCGGCGCCTGCAGCAGGCCCACCATGGCCGTCACGATGCCGCTGCGCTGGATGAAGTCGAGCTGGCGCTTGAAGATCCCCGCCCCGTCGTGGTCGAAGCCGACAATGAAGCCGCCCTGGACCTGGAGCCCGGCGCGCTGGATGCGGCGCACGTCGGCGCCCAGGTCGCGGCCCAGGTTCTGGCGCTTGTGACACTCCGCCAGGCTCTCCTCCTCCGTGGTCTCCAGCCCGATGAACACCGCGTCGAAGCCGGCCTGGACCATCCCGCGCAACAGCTCCGGGTCGTCGGCCAGGTCGATGCTCACCTGGGTGTTGAAGGGCATGCCCCGGCGCGGCCGGCCGCCGGGCCCGGCGCGGCGCCAGTCCAGCAGCGCGGGAATCAGCTCCCGCTGCACGAGGGGCCGCTGTCCGATGAAGTTGTCGTCCACGAAGAACACGCCCTTGCGCCAGCCCATCTCCCAGAGCAGGTTCAGCTCCTGGAGCACCTGGGCCGTGGTTTTGCGGCGCGGATGGCGTCCCAGCAGGCCGGTGACGTTGCAGAAGTCGCAGTCGTAGGGACAGCCGCGGGTGACCTGGAGGCTGGCGGTCATGTAGTCCTCGAGCCGGGCCAGCTCCCAGAGCGGCACGGGCGACTGCGCCAGTTCGGCGCGGCCCACGGCCTCGTAGAGGTGGCGCGCCCGGCCGGCGGCCAGGTCGGCCAGGAAAGGCGGCAGGCTGAGCTCGGCCTCGCCCAGCACCAGGTGGTCCACCTCCGGCCAGCGCTCGGGCTCCATGGTGAAGAGCGGGCCGCCGGCCACCACGCGCAGGCCGGCCTCCCGGCAGTGGCGGATGGCCAGTTTGGCGGAGGGCCCCTGGACGCTCATCCCGCCGATGAAGACGGTCTCGGCCCAGGCCAGATCCTCCGCGCTCAGGCCGCGCACATTCAAGTCCACCAGGCGCTTGGGCCAAGCCGCGGGCAACAGGGCCGCCACGGTGAGCAGGCCCAGCGGCGGCAGGGCGGCCTTGCGCTTGGTGAAACTCAGGGCGTGCCGAAAGCTCCAGAAGGTGTCGGGGAATTCGGGGTTGATGAACAGACACTGCACGGTGGAGTCCCCTTTAGCCGACGCCACGTCCGAGACGGACGTTCCGGGCGGCCCCTGGGCGGTCCACGCCTTCGGTCCTGGGGAGCATTGGGGTTCGACAGGGCGGGAGGAAGGAGCGCAGGGACAAGGTGCGGCTGTGCCCTAGAAAGACCAAGTCATTTTTATGTGTTTGAAATCTGCATTGCGCTCAAATTGAATTCGGAAAGGCGGACCGGGGGCCCCGACCCTAGCCGCCGCTCCCGGCGCCAACCCCGACCAGCGGCCCGCGCTGCGTCTTGCAGCTACCAGGTCCGCGCCGCCTCCAGGTCGATCTCCAGCCGGCCCGCCACCAAGCGAGTGGGATCGCGCTGGCGGTCCAGCTCCTCCAGCAGAAGGCGCGCATCCGGCTCCAGCTGGCGGCGCAGGATCTCGCGCCCTTCCAGATAGACCGTCACCTCGCGGCCGAAGTCAATGACGCGGGGATCCAGCCAGAGCGCCACGCGGCCCGGGCCGGAGGCGCGCAGATCGAAGCGGTTGTCCGCCAGACTGGCCTCCACGCGCAATGAGGGACGCGTGCGGTCGTGCAGCCAGCCGAACTGCGGCGGGTTGAAGCGGTCGGAGAGGCGCAGGCGCCGGCCCTCCCGCAGGATCTCCAAGGTGAAGGAGTCGCCGGCCTGGAAGCGGCGCACGGCCTCCCGGAAGGTCGCCTCGCTCACCACCTTGTGCGCGCCCAGCGCCGTGATCGTGTCCCCGGCCCGCAGCCCGAGGCGCGCCGCGGGCAGCGTGGAATCCGCCATCACGGTCGCCACCCGGTAGCCTTTCCCCTGGAAGGATTCGTCCGGCTGGAAGCCCACCACCACTCGGTCGCTCACCGTGCGCGAATTCCAGTCCGTCCACTCGCCCGGAAAGCGCCCAGTCGTATCCACTGCCAGGATCTCCAGCCAGTCGCAGCGCACGGGGTCGGCGCCTTCCAGCGTGAGCCGCGGGCGCAGGGGATCGCGGCAGGCGCCGTCCAGGAAGGCGCCCATGCGCTCCTGCTCGGCCTCCCAATAGTCCGGGCGATGACCGTAGTCCGGGTAGCTGTGGAAGCGCAGGTCGGCGTCGGCCTCCCAGGCGGGCAGCAGATAGCCGTGGATGCGCGCCGCGGGGTAGAGCCCGTCCTGGCCGTTGTTGATGGCGTAGACGGGCCGGTTGCGCAGGTTGACGAAATAGGCCTGACGCCGGGGCTCGCCCCAGTTGTCGCAACCCGGGTGGCCGCACTGGGGCAGGAAGGCGGCGAAATCCGTGGGGTGGAACTGCGCCAGGAAGTACGAGCCGCTGCCGCCGTCGGAGAAGCCGGTGACGTAGACACGCTCGTGGTCCACGGCCAGCCGGCTCTTGAGCGTGCGCAGGATGCGCAGCAGGTGCCGCGCCCCGATCTCGTCCCACCAGGTGGCGCCCCGCTGGCCCGTGGGCACGACCAGGATCAGGCCCCGCTCCGTGGCCCACCGGCTCAGGTAGCCTTCCGGGAAGTCTCCGTCGCCCAGATCCAGCAGCTTCTCCCGTGACACGCCGCCGTGCAGGTCCAGCAGCAGGGGCGCTGGATGGTTGGGATCGTAGTCCGCCGGCAGGCGATAGAAGAAGTGCCGGCTCACGCCGTCCTGGCAGACCAGCGTGTCACGAATCCACACGCTCCGTTCCGGCGCCTGACCCGGGTGCCAGGCCCGGGCGGCGGCGGCCAGCTCGCGCCAGTCCGGCAGCGCCTCGGGCAGGAGGAAGCGGCCCACCGGCGCGGCCATCAGCTCCGCCACCAACTCTGTGGCAGCGGGCCCCGGGAGGGAAACTCCGCCAGCAGCTCCCGCACCCCGAACCAGCAGCAGGACGAGTCCCGCCAGCGCGACGCTCGCAACCCGCCTGAGCAAGCTGAACCCCGGATCGCGTTTGGCTGCCATGATTCATCCCTCCTGATCCATGGGGTCCAATGGGCGCTGCAGCTCCAGGCCGGCAGCGGGTGGTGGAAGCGGCTCTCCGGCTGGCTACTCGCCGGCCGGCACGGGCAGGAAGTCCAGGCTGTAGGCCGCGGCGGCCGTCGTCTTGCCGCCGGGGACCACGCCGCACTCCTCCAGTTGGGCGAGCAGCTCGTCCCAGCGCGCGGCACTCATGCGGCCGATGCTCTCCGGCCTTGAACCTGCCGGCAGCACCAGCGGACGCAGGGCTTCCAGTCCGCCCGCCAGCACGTCGGGGGTCATCTCGGGATTGAGTTCCTGCAGGCGGCGCTGGGTCGCGGCGGGATCCCGCAGATACTGCTGCCAGCCGCGGATGGAGGCCGCCACCACCCGGCGCACGAGGTCGGGCCGCGTGCGCGCCAGCTCGTCGGTGCAGAACAGCGTGCTGGTGTAGGGGTTGAAGCCGATCTCCGAGAGCAGCAGGCTGCGCGGCCGGGCGCCCTCGCGCCGCGCCAGCAGGGGCTCGCTGAACACGTAGCCCTGCTGGCCGTAGTTCTTGTCCACCAGGAAACGCGCCACGCTGCCCGGGTAGGGCACCACGGTCACACCCGTCAGCGGCACGCGGCGCAGCAGGTAGTGGTAGAAGGGGTTCTGGGGCGACATGGCCAGGGTCAGGTCACGCAGGTCCTCCAGCCGCGTGATGCCGGATTCCTCGTGGACCATGATGCAGCGCGGACTCACCTGGATGGGTGCCAGCACGCTCTGCACGGGCACGCCCGCCGCGCGGCCGATCAGGATCAGGTCGGCGTTCTCCACGCCGAAGGTCACCTGGCCCGCGGCCACCTGCTGGAGCAGCGGCACGTCCGGTCCGCCGGGCAGGATCTCCACGTCCAGGCCCGCCTCCTGGTAGTAGCCGTGCACCAGGGCCGCGTAGAAACCGCCGTGCTCGGGCTCCGGAAACCAGTTCAGCGCGATGCGGACGTGGTCGCGCCCGCCCGCCGGCTGTGGCTGGCCGCAGCCCGCCAGGCCGATCAGGGCGCAGGCCGCCAGCGCGCCCGTCCAGCGTCTCAGGGTGTGAGTCATCGTTCCTCCTGCCATTTGCGCAACACGGTGTCGCCCACCCGGCCCACCGACCAGAAGATCACCAGGCCCAGGCCGGCGGAAGCCAGCACGCAGGCGAAGAGGTACTCGGTCTTGAGTTGTCCGGAGGTCAGGGTGATCAGGTAGCCCAGCCCCTGGCGGCCCGAACCGTAGCCCGCGAAGAACTCGCCGACGATGGCGCCGATCACCGACAGGCCGCTGGAGATCCGCGCCGCCGCGACCAGATAGGGCACGGCGTGCGGCAGGCGCAGGCGCAAAAGCACCTGCAGGCGCGAGGCCCGGTAGAGGCGGAACAGGTCGAGCAGCGCGGGGTCCACGCGCAATAGGCCCGCCGTGCCGTTGGTGATCACCGGAAACAGGCTGATGATGAAGGAGACCAGCACGACGCTGCCCATGCCGGTGCCGAACCAGATGATGATCAGTGGCGCGACGGCGACGATGGGGACGGTCTGCAGGAAGATGGCGTAGGGATAGCAGCCGCGGCGCAGGGTCTCCGACTGGGAGAAGAGCAGGGCGATGAGCAGGCCCAGGGACATGCTGAGCAGGAAGCCGCCCGCCGCCGCCAGCGCGGTCCAGGCCGTGGCGCCGAGCAGTGCGGGCGCGTGCCGGAAGGCCGCCAGCGCCACCTGGTGCGGGGCGGGCAGCAGATACGCGGGCGGTTGGAAGCTCGCCACCAGGCCCTCCCAGAGGAGCAGGCCTCCCGCGAGCACGAGGAGCGGAGGCAGCCAGCGCCGCTTCACGCGGAGGCCTCGCGCAGCGCCTGGCTGATGGCGCCGCCCAGCCGCGCGAACTCCGGCTGGGCCCGCAGTCCGGCCGCGCGCGGATAGGGGAAGGGGATCTCGAAGGTGGCGGCCACGCGGCCCGGGCGGGCGCTCAGGACGTGGACGCGCTGGCTGAGGAAGACCGCCTCGAGCACGTTGTGGGTGACGAACAGGCTGGTCCAACGTTCGCGCTCCCAGAGGACCAGCAGGTCCTCGTTCAGGCGCTGGCGCGTGATCTCATCGAGGGCGGCGAAGGGTTCGTCCTGCAGAAGCAGGCGGGGCTGCGTGGCCAGGGCGCGGGCCAGCGAGGCCCGCATCTGCATGCCGCCGGAGAGCTGGCGCGGGTAGTGGTCGGCGAAGCCCGCCAGGCCCACCAGACGCAACAGGTCCTCCGCGGGTCGTGGCCCGCCGTGCCCCAGCCGCCGGGGCAGGGCCACGTTCTCGGCGATGGTGCACCAGGGCAGCAGCGTGGGAAACTGGAACACGAAGGCCAGCCCCGCGTCCGGCACTTCAAGGCTTCCGGAGCTGGCGGCCTGCAGCCCGGCGGCCACGCGCAGGAGCGTCGACTTGCCGCAGCCCGAGGGGCCGACCAGCGAGACGAACTCACCGGCCTGCAGCTCCAGGTCCAGGCCCTCCAGCGCGCAGGTGCCGTCGGGGAAGCGCACGGCCAACTGCCGCGCCACGATCCGCCCCCCGGACGGGCCAGTGGATCGGGTGCTGGGGGGGTCGGCCGCTGTGCCAGGGAATGCCGGATTCATGGCGCTGAAGATAGTGGCTGCCGCCCAGCCTTCCGCCCATCGGGGACGTGCGCGGACGGTTGCCAATTCAACGCGACTCTAACACAAGGGAGGCTTCTTGCGGGCAACCGAGCGGAGAAGCCATGAAGAAGCAGCAAGACGACGGCCGGTACATTCCCAAGGAACTGAGCTGGCTGGCCTTCAACCAGCGGGTGTTGCAGGAAGCGCGCAATCCACGGGTTCCGCTGGTGGAGCGCCTGCGCTTCCTGGGCATCGCTTCGAGCAACATGGACGAGTTCTTCCGCGTGAAGGTGGCGGCTCTGAAACGCCTGACGCGCCTGGGCACGAAGGCCGTCAAGCTGGTGGGCCACGACCCGGGAGCGGTGCTGGAGCTGGTGCGCCAGCGCGTGCTCGAGCTGAACCAGGAGTACGACGAGGTCTTCCAGGGCGTGCTGGAGGAGCTGGGCCGGGCCGGCATCCGGCTGGTGGGCCACGAAGACCTCGATTCCGCCCAGGCCGACTTCGTGCGCGAGCATTTCCGGCGCCAGGTCCGCTCCGAGCTGAGCCCCATGCTGCTGGGACGGCGCGGACGGCTGGTGGAGCTGGACGAACGCAAGGTCTACCTGGCGGTGCGGGTGCTGGAAGGCCCGCGGGGCCGCGTGAGACACGGCCTCATCGACCTGCCGGCGCACCTGCCGCGCTTCCTGGTCCTGCCGGGCAGCGGGCGCACGCGCCAGGTGATCCTGCTGGACGACATCGTCCGCTTGATGCTGCCGGAGGTCTTCGCCCTGTTCCAGCCCGAGCGTGCCGAGGCCTGGGCCTTCAAGATCACGCGCGACGCGGAACTGGACGTGGAGGACGACCTGGCCCTGAGCTACAGCGCCAAGCTGGCGGCCAGCCTCAAGAAGCGCGCCCACGGCGCCACCGTCCGTTTCCTTTATGACGGCGCCATGCCCAGGGGCCTGCTCGACTTGCTGGTGATCAAGTTGGGCATCAGCCGGCGGGACGCGCTTCTGCCGGGTGGCCGTATCCACAAGCGCAGCGACTTTCTGGGCTTTCCCCAGATGGGCGGCCGCCGCCTGCACTATCCGCCGTCCCTGGTCACCCACCATCGGGATCTGCCCGCCGACGGCTCCCTGCTGGCCGCCATCCGCCGCCGCGACGTGCTCCTGCACGTGCCCTACAACCCTTTCAGCCAGTTCGTCGACCTGCTGCGCGAGGCGGCCCTGGATCCCAAGGTGACGGCCATCCGCATGACCCTCTACCGCGTCGCCCGCTCCTCCGACGTGGTCCGCGCGCTGGTCTCGGCGCGGCGCAACGGCAAGCAGGTGACGGCCGTGGTGGAGCTCCAGGCCCGATTCAATGAGCAGGACAACCTGCGCTGGGCCGAGAAACTGCGCGACGAGGGAGTGGACGTGGTCTTTGGCGTGCCCGGCCTCAAGGTGCACAGCAAGCTCCTGCTGATCGAACGCAGCGAGGGAAAGGAGCGGCGCTTGTATGCCGGCGTGGGAACTGGAAACTTCAACGAGGACACGGCGGCGGTCTTCGAGGACATGCTCCTGCTGACAGCCGACCCGCGCATCACGCGCGAGGTGGCGCAGCTCTTCGCCTATTTCCACAAGACCTACCTGCAAGTGCAGTTCAGCCACCTGCTCGTCAGTCCCTGGACAGCCCGGGAGCGCCTGGAGAAGCTCATCAAGCAGGAGAGTGCGCGGGCCTCTGCCGGGCAGCCGGCGCGCATCGACATCAAGATGAACAACCTGGCCGACCACCGCCTGATTGACCGGCTCTACGGCGCCGCCGCGGCGGGAGTGGCTGTGCGCCTCAACGTGCGGGGCATGTTCGCCCTGAAGCCCGATGGAACGCAGCAGGATGGCTGCATCCAGGCCATGGCGATCATCGATCGCTATCTGGAACACAGCCGCGTGATCCGCATCGACCATCCCAAGAAGCCCGTGGTCTATCTGGGCAGCGGCGACATGCTGCCGCGCAATCTGGATCGCCGGGTGGAGGTGTTCGCACCGGTCTACGATCCCGGCATCTGCGCCTACCTGGGCCAGGTGATGGACCTGTACTGGGAGGATCGGGGATCCGCGCGGGAGTACGACGACCAGCAGTCCAACGTGCGACGGCACCCGACCGGCGACGGACCGCGCGTACAGGTGGAGATCGCCCGACTCAATCAGGTGCTGCACAGCAGGCAGGAGACATCCTCATGACCAACCAGGAAGCGCAGGAGCCCGGCTGGCGCGTGGCCGCCATCGACGTGGGCTCGAACGCCCTGCGCCTGCTCTTCATGCAGGTGCTGCTGCAGAAGCGCGCGACGGTCTTCCGTAAAGTCTCGCTGATTCGCATGCCGCTGCGCCTGGGGCTGGAGGCCTTCTCCACGCACCGCCTGCAGCCGGCCACCGTGGATCGATTGGTGTTGGCCCTGAGCGGATTCCGCCAGCTCATCCAGGCCTGGGAGCCGGTCAGCTGGCGGGGCTGCGCCACGGCCTCCCTGCGCAGCATCGAGAACGGACCGGAGGTCCTGCGGCGCATCGAGCAGGAGGCCGGCGTCGAGCTGGAGATCATCAGCGGCCAGCGGGAGGCCGAGCTGCTCCTGCGCAACCAGCCGCTGGATTGGCACCCGGAGACGGAAGCCTACCTCTACGTGGACGTGGGCGGCGGCTCCACGGAACTGACCTTGCTGCGCGGCGGAAAGGTGGTCGCCAGCCAGTCCTGGCCCCTGGGCACCGTGCGCCTCCTGCTGGGCGAAGTGGATCCCCGGGCCTGGGTGCAGATGTCCAACTGGCTGGCCGGCTGCTGCAAGGGCCTGACCCCGGTCTGCGTAGGCAGCGGCGGCAACATCAACAAGCTGGCCAGCCTGCTGCGGCGCGCGGAGACGGAACCCATCAAGGCCGAGCAGGTGCGCGGCATGTTGGAGAAAGTCGAGCCCATGTCCGTCGAGCAGCGCGTGCTGAAACTGGGCTTGCGGCCGGATCGCGCGGACGTCTTCCCCCACGCCCTGCGCATCTACCTGCAGTGCATGGAAGCCGCCGGCGCCCGGATCATCCTGGCGCCGCGGATGGGACTGGCGGACGCGTTGGTGCGGGAGGCCTGGCAGGAATGGCGCGACGCGGAAGCCGGCCAAGCGAAACGGAAGACGATCCGCGCCTAGGCGCCTGAAGTGACCCGCCAATCAGTCAGCAGGTACATCCGCGTGCCAGGGGAGGGATAGCGCCTTCGCGCCGACAAGTCATTCCTTGTCCCATGGTGTCACAGCGAAGCCGCAGGTCTCAATGGAAAGGCCTGCTACTCGCAGGCCTGATGGATTCCGTTTCATGCACATGTTCATGCGCATGAAACAGTGCGAGACGACGCCGGCGCGGCCCATCACCCCCGCACAGAACTGGATTCCCGGCACGCCGACGTGAATCCCTAAGGAAGGGCCCGCTAAGCGCGGGCCTGACGGATTCCTCTCCGTCCCACGAAAAAGGCCCGCTGGTGCGGGCCTTTTTCGTGGGACGGAGAGGGAGGGATTCGAACCCTCGAACGGGGTTAACCGTTACTCACTTAGCAGGCGAGCGCATTCGACCACTCTGCCACCTCTCCATGGATGTGCGCGCCCAATGGAGGAACCGGAGGAAGGGGGACTCGAACCCCCAAGGGCCGAAGCCCGGCGGTTTTCAAGACCGCTGCCTTACCAGTTAGGTCTATTCCTCCATCGGAAGCGCAACAGTTTAGCCACTGGCGGGAAGGAAATCAAGGCTGGACCGGTGCGGGCAGTGGCCGGTGGCGTCCAGTGGGGGTGATTCGCGCCAAACGGCCGGCCGACCCAGGTCCGTCCCCCCAGGGCCGCCGTGGCTGGGAAGGGGCGGCCTCCGTTGTTAGGTTGCAGGCGTGAAGGATCTTCGCCCATGCTGATCACCTGGATGCTCTGGCTGTCGTCGGCCCTGTTGCTGCTCTGGCAGGCGGCCCGCTGGTGGCGCGGGCTGCGCCGCCTTCAGGCCGGCCCGGGCCCGGGGGGTCCGTCGGCGGGCGGGGCGATCTCTCCACCTGAGGGCGTCGACTGGGTGCTGGTGGCGGCGCGGGACGAGGCCGAGCGGCTGCCGGCGCTGGCCCGGGCGCTGGAGCGGCAGACGGCGCCCCTCCGGCTGGTGCTGGTGGACGACGGCTCCCGGGACGGCACGGCCGAGCTGGCCGAGCGCTTGTTCGCCCACTGGCCCGGCGCGCGGATCCTCCGCCAACCGGCGACCGGCAAGCTGGCCGCGCTGCAGGGCGGGCTCGCGCAGATCTTGGCCCAGGCCAGCCCCGCGGATCGCGTCTGCTTCACCGACGCCGACTGCCGGCCCGCCGCGGGCTGGCTGGCCGCCCACCGGGCCGCCCACGTGCGCGGCGCCGGACTGGTCTGCGGGCACGTGCGCATCCTGCCGGAGGGCGCGGCCGGATTGAGCCGCGCGCGGCGCTTCGAGAACACCGTCAGCAGCCTGCAGTGCGCGCTGGGCTGCGCGCTGGGCAACCCGGGCTACGCGCGGGGCGGCAACTGGTCCACGCGCGCGGAACTCCTGCGGCAGGCCGGCGCCCTGGACGGCCTGGAACACCTGGGCAGCGGCGACGACGTCCATCTGGTGCGTCGGCTGCTGCGCTGCGGCGCGCGCGCGCAGTTCCTGCTGGACCCCCAGGCGGAGGTCGAGACGACGGAGAGCGTCCGGCCGCTCGACCTGCGGCGCCAGGCCCGCCGGCGCTACGGCAAGCTGCGCGACCTGGCCCTGGGCGAGCGCGCCCGCCAGCTGGGGCTGTTCGGCGCGCTGGCCGTGCAACTGGCGCTGCTGGCGCTCTGGCTGCCCGATCCGCGGCCCCGCCTGGCGCTGCCGCTGGGCCTGCTGGGTCTGCTGACGCTGGCCGCCCGCGCGCTGCTGGTCCGCGGCCTACAGCTGCTGGGCGAGCCTGAACTGGCCGCGCGGCCGCTGGCCTCCGCCCTGGGTCTGGCCCTGCACGCCCTGTGTCACACGGGCCTGGGCCTCCTGCGCGGCTACGAGTGGAAACCCGCCCCGGCGGCGTTCCCACCGGACGGGGAACGGGAAAGGAAGGCATGAACGAGTCCCTTTTGTTCTTGCGGCACACGCTGACCCTGCGCCGCTGCTGGAACGTGCTCAAGAGCTACGGCAGCTACGGCCTCTCCGTGCTGCTGCGGCGGCCCGTGGTCTGGGGCCTGCCGCCGGTCTTCATGGTGGAGCCCACCAACGCCTGCAACCTCAAGTGCCCGCTTTGCCCCACGGGCGCGGGCACGCTCAAGCGGCCCACGCGCTTCCTGGAGCTGGCCGTCTACAAGAAGCTGGTGGACGAGCTGGCGCGGGATTCCTTCATGGTCCTGCTCTGGAACCAGGGGGAGAGCTTCCTGCACCCGGACTTCCTGGAGATGGTCCGGCACGCCTCGTCTCAGGGGCTCTGGACCTACGGCTCCACCAACGGCCACTACCTGGAGGATCCCGAGGCCCTGGTGCGGAGCGGGCTGGGAACGCTGCTGGTCTCCGTGGACGGCGCCAGCGCCGCCACCTACGAGGCCTACCGGCGCAGCGGCAACTTCGAGCTGGTGGTGGAAGGACTGACGCGCCTGATGGAGACCAAGCACCGGCTGGGCAGCGCCACGCCCGTGGTGCATCTGCAGTTCATCGTGATGAAGCACAACGAGCACGAGATCCCCGAGATCGACCGGCTGGCCCGGGCCTGCGGCGTGGACCGCCTGACGCTGAAGACCGTGCAGATTTACGACGACGGCGACATCGACGTCTGGCTGCCCGACGACCCGGCCGTGCGCCGCTACCAGGTGGTGGAGGGCGGCGAAGGCCGCCACTTCGCCATGAAGCACGGCTATCCCGACCGCTGCAAGCGGCTCTGGAATCAGCCCGTGCTCAACGCCGGCTCGGAGATCGCGGTCTGCTGTTTCGACAAGGACAGCGACTTCGCCATGGGACGCCTGTCGGAGACGGACTTCCGCTCCATCTGGACCAGCCGGCCCTACATGGCCTTCCGGCGGGCCGTGTTCAAGAAGCGCAGCCAGTTCGAGATGTGCCGCAACTGCGGCGAGGGCGTGAAGCTCACCATCCAGCAGCGCGACCTGAGCGTGGACCTGCGCCGCCCGCTGGCCGACAGCCTGGGCCGGCGCGGCTGGACGCTGCCCTCGCCAGAGGAGATCGAACGCCGCCTGCAGGCCGCCCGGGCCAGCCGCCCGCGCGAGGCGGGCGACAAGGAGAGCCGGCGCGAAGGTCGCAGCGGCGTGGCGGGCATGTCCCTGGGCCAGGGCCCGCGGCCCATCGAGGACCTCCAGGAACGGGATCCGGCATGAGCTCGCGGCGCACGCTCCTGCTGTTGCTGAAGGCGCTGGCCGCGGTCGCGCTGTGCGGCTGGCTACTGGGGCGCCTGGACCTGGAACGCCTGCGCGAGACCCTGCTGCACGTGTCACGGCCCCACCTCTGGGCCGCCCTGGCCCTGCTGCCCGCCAACCTGGGTTTTCAGGCGCTCAAGTGGGGCCTGCTGGTGCGCACCCAGCGGCCGGACGCGGGCGCGGGCCTGATCTTCCGCTCCTTCCTGGGTGGACTGGCGCTGGGCACGGTCACGCCGGGCCGGGTGGGCGAGCACGCCCGGGCCGCCTGTTTCGCCGGCAACACCACCGAGCTGACCGCCCTCTCGCTGCTGGACAAGTTCAGCTCCGCCGCCGTGACCAGCCTGTTCGGCGCCCTGGGCCTGCTGGCGCTGCCGCGCTGGGACCTCAGCCTGTTCGGGCGGGCCGCGCCCCTGGTGCTGGCCGTGCTGGGCGCCTACGCCGCGGCCGTGCTGCTCTGGACCCTGACCGGACTGGCCCTGCTGCTGGCCCCGGCGCGGGTCACCGGCCTGCTGGCCCGCTGGCGCTGGCTGGCGAAGAACCTGCGCTTCCAGCGCGTGCACGCCGCCATGGCCGCCGTGAGCCGGCCCCGCCGCGCCGCCGTGCTGGCCGCGGCCCTGGCCTTTTACGCCACCTTCATCCTGCAGTTCAGCCTGCTGGCGCGCGGCTTGGGACTTGCCTCGCCGCTGGTTCCGGCAGCGGCCGCCGGCACCATGTTCCTGAAGAGCCTGTTTCCCGTCAGCCTGGGCGATCTGGGCGTGCGCGAGCTCTTCGCCGCCAACCTCTTCGAGAGCCTGGGCGGAGCGCCGGAGCGCGCGGTGGGCGCGGCCTTCCTGCTCTTCCTGATCAACATGGGCCTGCCCTCGCTGCTCGGCGGCTGGTTCGCCCCCGCGCCCCGGGTCCGCCCTCCGCGGGGGTCCGCGTGAACCCGCTCGGCCTGCTCCTGCTGCCCCTGCCGGCGGCCTATGCGGCCTTCGTCTGGCGGCTGGGCAGCGCTCTGGCCGACCCGCGGGAACGGTTGGAGGGTCCCGTCACAGCCCGGTCGCCGGGCGCCGACTCCGCCCCGTCCAACTCCCCTGCCGGCATCAGCGTGCTGATCGCGGCGCGGAACGAGGAGGCCTGGTTGGGGGCCACCCTGCGCGCGCTGCGGGACCAGACCCTGGCGCCCGCGCGCTGGGAGATTCTGGTGGTGGACGACGGCAGCCGGGACGGCACGGCGCGCGTAGCAGAAGGGGCCCTGGCCGACTTGGCGGCGGCGGGCATTCGTGGACGCCTGCTGAGCGCGCCGCCACCGGGGGGCAAGAAGCGCGCGCTGGATCTGGCCCAGCGGGCGGCGTGTCACGACTGGGTCGCCGTGCTGGACGCGGATTCGCGCCCGGCCGCCGGCTGGCTGGCCTGTCTGGTGGAGCAGCTGCGCCCCGACCTGGGCCTGCTGGCCGGCCCCGTGGTCTTCGAAGGACAAGGCCGCTTCGCGCGCCGGGTGCGGCTGGAATACGCCGGCGTGCTGGGCGCAGGCCTGGCCAGTTTCGCGCTGGGCCGCCCGCTCTACGCCAGCGGGGCCAACCTGTGCTGGCGGCGCGCGGCCTTCGAGGAGGCGGGCGGCTACCGCGGGCTGGAAGAGATCGCCAGCGCCGACGACACCCTGCTCATCCAGCGCCTGAGTCGGTACACGACCTGGCGGCTCGCCGCCCTGCTGGATCCCCGGGCGCGGGTGAGCAGCCGGGCGCCCGCCACCCTGCGGGCCTTCTGGCGGCAGCGCGTGCGCTGGACCTCCACGGAGCGCCACTTCCCCGACAAGGGCGCGCTGGCCGCCGCCGCGGGTCTCTACCTGGTGTTCCTGACCTGCGCGCTGGCGCCCCTGGCCGCCGGCTGCGGGTGGATCGGCGGCGGATTGGCCGGGCTGCTGCTGGCCCTCAAGCTGCTGCCCGACCTCCGGCTGGTGCGGCGGGCCGCCCGGCGGCTGGGCGTGGAGTGGCGCTGGGGGGATTTCGCCGTAGTCTGGCCGGGCCAGTTGGCCTACGGCCTGCTGGCGCCCTGGTTCGGCACGCTGGGCCGCGTGCGCTGGAAGGAGTCGGCGTGATGGATTGGCTGCACCGGACGCCCCCCTGGCGACCGCCCTGGCACGGCGGCCTGTGGCGCCTGCCCGCCGGGCTGGACCGGCTAGGCGGCTGCGGGCGCGTGCTGCTCAGTTTCGACGACGGACCCGCTCCGTCCACGGCGCGCATCGCCGAGGTCCTGCAGGCCCAGGAGGCGCGGGCCCTGTTCTTCCTGCTGGGCGAGCGGCTGCCCGGGGATCCACAGCCCGCCACTCCGCAACAGGCCGAGGCCGGGCGGATCACGCGCGAGCTGCTGCGGGCCGGCCATCTGCCCGCCGTCCACGGGCTGGTCCACCGGCGCCAGGCCTGGCGTCCGGCCACGGCCGTGACCCGGGACTTCTCCCGGGCCGCCGAACGCATCCAGGCCGCCTGCGGATTCGCCCCGCGGCAGATGCGGCCGCCCTACGGCTCCTGGGGACCCTGGCTGCGCCACGTGCCCCGGCGCCTGGACCTGCAGCTGGTCTTTTGGAGCTTCAATCCTTACGACTACCGGCCCCGGGATCCGCGCGAGCTGGCCCGGCTGGCCGGCGAGGGCGTGCGGGGCGGCGACATCCTGCTGCTGCACTGCACGGGCGCGGGCCAGGAGATGACCCGCGCGGCGCTGCCCGAGCTGCTGGCCCGGCTGCGGGACCGCGGCCTGGCGACCCTGGATCCCCTCTGTCTGCTGGAGACCGGCCATGACTGACCTGCTGCTGCTGCCCGAAGGTTGGCAACGTCTGCTGGTTCCCGTGGTGGGTGCGGGAATCCTGGCCCTGCTCTGGGCGCGGCGCCGCTGGCTGGCCGATCTGGAGGACTGCCGGATCCGGACGCAGGACTCCGGCGGCCTGGCTGACGGGGACCCGGCGGGCGGCATCCGGCGCAGCCTGTTCATCGTGGCCCGCAACGAGGCGCCGCGGCTGCCCGGCCTGCTGCAGGACCTGGAGGGGCTGCTGGACCAGGACGGCGGCTTGGAGATCCTGCTGGCGGACGACCAGTCCAGCGATGACACGCGCCGCCTGCTGCAGGACTTCTGTGACACACAGCCCCGCGCCCGGCTTCTCGAGCGCGCCGACATCCGCGGCAAGGCCGCCTGGCTGCGCCGCGCGGTGCCGCTGGGCCAGGGGGACCTGCTGCTGTTCAGTGACGCCGACTGCCGCCTGTCCCGGCACTGGAGCCTGGCGCTGGAGGAGCTGTTGAACCGGGAAGGTCTGGAGGCGGCGGGCGGACCCGTCCTGCTGCTGCCCGTGACCTCCGGCGACCGGGCGGCCCGCTGGCAGCGCCTGCACTGGATCCTGCTTTCGGGAGTGGGGGCCGCGCTCTCCGCGCGCAACGCCGGCAGCCAGCGGCCCACGACGCCCTCGCTCTGGGGCGGCAACCTGGCCGTGAGGCGGCGGGCCGTGGAGGCCCTGGGCGGCTACGCGGCCTGCTCCACGGGCAACCGCAACGAGGATCTGGAACTGACCCGCCGACTGGCGCAGGCCGGCCAGCCCGTCGCCCTGCGCCTCTGGCCCCGGGCCTTGCGCGTGCGCACGCACCCCGTGGACTGGGCGGGCAGCGCGCGCCAGCTGGCCCGCTGGGCCGCCGGACTGGGTCGCCTCTCCCCCGGCCCCCGTCTGCTGGCCCTGGCCGTCCCGCTCTGGCTGGGCGCCCTGCTGCTGGTCCTGCTGCTGAAACCGCTGTTGGGCCTCTTGCTCCTGCTGATGGCGGGCCAGGCCCTGGGGGCCCTGCTCAGCGGGCTGGCAGCCTGCCTGGAGGAAGAGGGGGCGGGACCGGGGGAGAGCGCCGAGTACCTGCTGCTGCTGCCCGCCTTGGGGCTGCTGGCCGCTTGGGCATTCGCAAGCGGCGGCGCCCGGCGGGGATCCCGCGCATGAGTCTGTCCCGCTGGCCCCGGCCCGTGCCGGCCTACGCCGAGCTGCACTACGCCCCGCTGGGTCGGCGACTCTCGCGGGTCTGGCAGCCCTGGCCCGAACTCTACCTCGACCTGCCCTGGCGGGTGACCCGGGGCACCCCCCTGCCCCTCCTGCTGGCCTGGGCGGACGGCCAGCGCTTCCCCGTGCGCTTGCGCGAGCTGGACCTGCTGCTCTGCAGCCCCACGGGGCAGCTCCGGCGGCAGCACGTGGAGCTGGATCTGCGCGTGGTGAGCCCGGTGGGCGGAGCCATTCTCGCCCAGCTGGAGCTGGAGGAGCCGGGCTATTGGGAGATCTGGGGCGACGTGAGTCTGGAACGCCTGCCCGGCCCGACGGGAGCGACGGGCCAGCGCCTGCGCTTCCGCAACCACCTCGCGCCCGGCCTGCCCGAGGAACCGCTGCGCGTGCGGGTGGACGAGCAGGCGCTGCCCCGCCTGCCCGGGATGGTCCAGGGTGATCCGCACGTGCACAGTTCGGCCACCCGCGACATGGTGGAGTTCGGCCCGCCCCCCGAGCTGCTGCGCGCCGCCGCCGTCGCGCTGGAGCTGGACTGGTTCGCCCTCACCGACCACAGCTACGACCTGGACGACGCGCCGGACGACTGGGCGCGCCAGGATCCCGCCCTGCCGGTCTGGCACGCGCAGCAGGAGTGGATCCGGCAGGCCAACGCCACGCCCGGGCCCTTTGTGGTCAGCGGCGAGGAGTGCTCCGTGGGCGGACTGGGCGGCGGCGTGCTGCACCTGCTGCTCCTGGAGCCGCCGCGCTTCTTCCACGGCTCCGCCGACGGCGGCGAATCCTGGCGGCCCCGGCGGCCGGAGTGGCGCCTGCCCGAGCTGCTGGAGGAGCTGGCCGGCCAGCCCTGCCTGCCCGTCTCGGCCCACACGGCCGAGCAGCCGGGGCGCGCCGAGCGCTGGCTGCTGCGCCGCCGGGCCTGGTCTCCCCGCGAAATGGCCCTGGTGCCGGCCCAGCAGATCCTCTCCGGCGGGACCGGCGCGGACTTCCGCCGGGGCCGGGCCCGGTGGTTGGAGCTGCTGCGGACGGGACAGCCCAGCGCCGTGCTGGCCGGCTCGGACAGCCACGGTTCCTTCAGTCTGGGCCGCCAATTGACGGCGCCCCTGTGGCGCGTCGGCTGGGATCGCGAACGGCAGTTCGGCGGCCTTCGCAGCAGCGTGCTGCTCCCGGGGGGCGCGCTCAAGCCGCCCGGGGACACCGCCGGCGATCCGCGGGCGGGCCTGCTGCTGGCGGAACTGCGGGCAGGGCGCACGCTGCTGGGAAACGGTCCGCTGCTCTGGTTCGAGGATGCTGCAGGAACTCCACGGCTGGGCGGCCTGATGGAGCGCACGGGTGCCCTGCGGCTGCGGGCCGTCCTGCCCGCGGCCTGCGGGCCGCGCGCCCAGGTGCGGGCCTGGGCGGGCAACGGGCAGGGCGAACAACTACTTGCCGAGTGGGAGGGGGCCGCCGGCGAGTGGGAGCAGGCCTTTGCCGATCCCTGGTCCGGCCGAGCATGGCTGCGCGCCGAAGTGGCGATGGCCGACGGCTTCGCCATGACCAACGCCCTGCGTCCCGCGGGGTAAGCCCGCTGTTGTCAGATCTGGCACGGGAACCGGCCAGGGCTGGCATTCCGTCCGGGCCGACCCGCCAGACAGGCGCCTGGGTTAGAGGGAAGGGATTGCCGGTCTTTCAGATCCCTGCGGCCTTGGTCCCGGAGAGTTTCCGGCATCGGGCTTGCATGCAACCGGCCAGAACCCTTGAACTCCACGCACCGCACGCGGAGGCACACACGCACAACCGGCCTGTCCCCCAGGCCGGTTTCTTGTGCAGGCCCGAATCCTGTTCTGACGAATCATCACCAGGCCGACACCCGGGATCCGGCATTCTCCCGCCCGTGAAAAATCCGCACATTGTCCCCGTCACACACCAGCAAGCGACCAGGAGGATCAGATGTTCAAGGAATTTCGTCAGTTCGCCATGCGCGGCAACGTGGTGGACATGGCCGTGGGTATCATCATCGGCGGCGCCTTCGGCACTATCGTAAAAAGCCTGGTGGACGACGTGATCATGCCGCCCATCGGCCTGGTGCTGGGCGGAGTCGACTTCTCCAACATTTTCCTGACGCTGAAGGACGGCAGCGTGCCGGCGCCCTACGCCTCGCTGGCCGCCGCGCAGACCGCCGGGGCGGTCACCGTCAACCTGGGCGTGTTCCTCAACGCGGTGATCAGCTTCCTCATCGTGGCCTTCGCCGTGTTCCTGCTCATCAAGAGCGTCAACCGCCTGCAGCGCGAGGAGGCGCCGGCCCCCACCGCCCCCAGCACCAAGGAATGCCCGCATTGCTGCAGCGCCGTGCCCCTCAAGGCCACGCGCTGCCCGCAGTGCACGTCCACCCTGTAGCCGCGGGACGCGCCGGCTGGACAGAGAGCGGGCTCCCCTTCGGGAGCCCGCGCCGGCCTTTCATCCGACCGCTCTTGCCACCCTCCCTGTCGGCTACGGACGACTGGCCGTCACGAAGTACAGGGCCCGCTCCAGCGACCCGACGGCTTCCGGATCCACCCAGAAGGTGTCGGTCACGTGTGCCACCAGGTGGGTGGCACCGGGTTCGGTCCCTGTCTGCTCCACACGATAGATCCGGTAGCTGAGCGCCCCGGGCACCACCGGCCAGCTCAAGCGGACTCCGCCTTCCACCCATTCGATCAGGACCGGCATGGGTGACTCCAGCGGGCCGGAGGTGGTGAAGCTCCAGAGCGGGCCCGGGGTCAGGCCGCCGGGGCCGAACTCATCCACGCGCCACAAGTAGGACTGCCCGGGCAGCAGGTCCTCGTCCGGCTGCCACCCCGTGCCCGGCTGGCTGGCCACCAGCGGCAGCGGCTCTTCCGTGCCCAGGTAGATCTGATGCAGCGCCGTCCGCGCGCCGGCCTGCCAATCCAGCCACGGCCGCAGGAGCTGATCCAGACTGCCCGCGGGCGGAACGGGATCCTGGGCCACGCCGGGGGCGGGCAGGGTGACGCTGGCGCTGCCGCCGGCCATCCACTCCGGCGTGGAGCGGCCGTTGGCGTTCCAGAGGTTCCAGGCCGTCTGTCCGGCGTCGTTGGTGACGTTGGCGTCCCGGAGGAAGTCGATGTACTCGCGGCTGGTGGTCTGGTAGTACAGGGCCGCCTCCACTCGCGTGGTCGCCAGCGGCAACTCGTACTCCGTGTCGTCCCAGTGCTGGCCGTCCGCGTAGGCGACCCCCACCGGCGGCGACTGGATGGCGGCGAAGTCCGCGTTGCGGAAGCCCCGCGGCGGAATGCGGTTGTCGAAGTAGATGCTGTCGTTCTGCACGAAGTGGAAACTGGGTCCCGGCGGCTGCTGCACCACCCCGGCCAGCAGGGGCGAGATCCCCGGCTTGACCTGGTAGAGCTTGAGCGCCGGATCGTGCTCCAGCAGGGCCGTGAGCGGATCGTAGGCGCCGGACTCGTAGAGCAGCTGGTCGGCGGCGTCGTAGGCCTTCAGATTCAGCCAGATGCGCCGGCCTTCCGGGTAGCCCGAGGGCAGCTTGTGGCCGGTCTCGTTGGTCACCCGCACCCGGGCCAGCGGACGATCCCCGTCCGTCTCCACGCTGAGCGCAAGACTGGCGGCGTGCTGCAGCAGGTAGCGCGCCCGCAGGATGCCGTCGTTCAGCGCGCCGACGTCCACCTCGCCGGGAAACTGCTGGGCCACCCAGACGGGCACCACCGTGTTGCCGCCGGTCAGATCGTGGAGCGGCAGGTTGGTGCGCAGGGGGGCGTCGTTCATGCTGCAGCCGTGTCCGGTGACGTCGCGCATGTGGCAGTCCTGGCAGCTGCGCACGATGCTCAGGTTGCCGCCGAACTGCGGGGCGAACACGCCTTCCGCCGTGTTGTAGGCGCTGACCGACCACTCGCTGTAGGTGCGCTCGATGGGGAACTGGCGGCGCGGATCGGCGTCGGGCGGGGCCTGGTCGAAGGCATTGGGCAGGTAGCGGCCGCTGGCCGGATCCAGGCTGAAGACCGGGTTGCTCACGTCGTGGCAGGTGCCGCAGAGGCGCGAGTCCGAGTGCAGGGGCGAATAGAAGTCCGCGTGCCGGGCCACGGAGTCGAAGAAGGGTCCGCGCCGGCCGTTGTCCGAGTCGGCCACGAACATGCCGTTGGCCGAGGCGGGCGGGATCTGGGCCAGGGTGGCCAGATAGGTTTGATCGCGCGGGTAGGTCCCGCTCAGGTAGTTCGCATTGCCGGGCCAGGGGTTCACGCCCAGCGGCGTGGGCGTCACCAGGCGGTGGCAGAACGCGCACTGCACGCCTTCGCGGTCGGCGGCGGTCAGGGCGCTGCCGTCCGTGGGCGTGCTGCGGCCCTCCAGCCAGCCCTTGGGCGTGTGACAGCGCAGGCAGAGGTCGCCGCTCTCGGGCGCGTCCTGGTTGGCCACGGCCAGGCAGGCCAGGAAGAAGGGATCGCGCATGGCCTGGGCCATCATGCTGCCCTTCCAGGAGTGGACGGGCTCCACGGCGGTCTCGCCGTAGCCGGAGTGGCAGTTGTCGCACTGGCTAGGGTTCTCCAACGTGCCCGACTGCCCGGGCTGGGAGCCCGGCAGCTGGAAATCGGCCAGGGTGCTGGGTACGGGGGTCGCCATGGCAGCCGCGGACAGCAGGGCCAGGGCGAGGGCGACGAACAGACGTCGAGTATCCATGGGGACCTCGGGCAAGGGAGTGGTCGAAGCGCTGTCAAGGCTTCAACAGGATACGGCGAGCGGCGGCCGGGCGCAAGCCGGACGGGCAAGGTGGAACTTGTCCTGGAGCAAGCTCAGGGGAGGGATGGCCGGGACAGGGCGGGGAGCAGGGTCAGGGCGCGGGACTCGACGGTCAGCAGGCCGCGGCGGGACAGGCGGCCCAGGATGCGCGAGAGGGTGGAAGGCGTGACGTCCGCCGCGCGCGCGATCTCCAGTTTGGGGATCTCCACCCGGACTCCCCCGGCCTCCACGTGGCGGTGGGCCAACTGGGCCAGGAAGCGGATCACGCGCTGCTCGGCGCTCTCCCGCGTTTGGGAGAGCCAGCGTTCCTCGGACTCCCGCAGCTCGCGGGCCAGCTTGCCCAGCAGCAGGCGGGCGAAGGGCCGGCAGTCCGTGGCGAATTCCAGGAAGAGGGCCCGCGGCACGAGACAGAGTCGCGCGGGCGTGACGCACTCCGCCGCCGCCGCGCTGGGTTCGCCGGCCAGCAGAGGCCGGAAGCCCGCCACGTCGCCGGGCCCCAGGAAGCGGATCACGATCTCTCGGCCCAGGGAGTCCGTCTTGAGCAGCTTGACGAAACCCTGCTGGATTCCGATCAGGTGGGGCAGCTCCTCGCCCTGATAGAACAGCACCTGTCCGCGCCGGCACTCCCGCACGAGGTGGAACTGCTCCAGCCGGATTCGCTCCGCCGGCCCGAGGGCGGCGAAGAGCCCGCACGAGGCACACCCGGCGCAGTCGTCCACCGGCCGCGGGTTCATGCCGCCGCTCCCGAGTTCACAGCCGGAGCGCCAGGTGCCGCAGCTGCTCCAGCAGCTCCGGCGGACAGCTGAAATCGAAGCGACCGACCCGGCACTCCACGCTCCGGGCGTGAGCCAGCCGGCGGAACGATTCAACGGGCAGCCAGACGTCGAGCCGCGTGACGGGCTGGCTGGGCACTTCGATGCCCGACAGCTCCACCTCGTCGAAGAAGATGCGCTCCCCGTCCACCAGGGCCACCAGTTCCGCCCGCATGCTCCGTGTGAACATCGGCTTGTCCGCACTTAAGGTGAACAGCACGCGCTTGAGGGCCTGCGGCCGCAGCTGCCGGCCCTGATGGAACACGCTGAAGCGCAGCTCGCCCCGGGCGTCCGCGTGGTCGCCGCTCAGCTCAACGATGAAGGTGGGGGTCATCAGGCTGCCCAGATCCTCGAATCGATCGTAGACGGGCACCAGCAGCGACGGGCTCTCCTGCGCCCGGCCGGGCAGGCCGGCGACGCACAACCACAGACACAGCCACAAGCCGACGAGGGGGCGCTTGCACGGATTCATGGGTACCTCAAGCTGGGATGAACGGGGGAAGGCCTACAAAAACGTAGGGATGGCGCCAGACAGGCACAATGGCTTTCCAGCGCTGGCGACCCGGCTGGAAATCGACATCTTAGGCCGACCTAAGCGCAAGGACCCGACGCCCGATGCCCACGCGGCCCGCCCACTCCGACACCCGGCGCATTCACCGGGAGCTGAAGACCGTGCACGCCATGTTGCGGCTCCACTGCCGCCACCGGCACGGCGCCCGCGAGCTCTGTGCGGAATGCGCGCCGCTCTGGGATTATGCCCGGGCCCGGGTGGAGGCCTGCCCCTTCTGCCCGGACAAACCCACCTGCGTCAATTGTCCGGTCCACTGCTACAAGCCGGAGATGCGCGAGCGGATCCGCCGCGTGATGCGCTACGCCGGGCCGCGCATGCTCTGGCGCCACCCTTGGCTGGCGCTCCTGCACCTCTGGGACGGACGGCAGGACCGGCAGCGCGAGTCCCTGCGGCGCCGGGCCGCCCGAACCACAGGCCCGGAGCGCGCCGAACCCACCTGAACCGGGCGGCGACGCGCGTCTGCCCGAACTTCGTCACCTTGAGGCCGGAAGCCCACCCTCCGCCCCGCGGCCCTCTACGCGCCGGGCGGTTCCAATCGGATGTGCCTGACCGCCTGTCGGACTGGGGCCAACCCGGTCGGACAGAGGATGTACGCCGCCGAATCCACCTCCGCCGGGCCGGTCACGGAGGATCAGACAACCAAGGAACGAACCATGTCCTTCACATCCCTGCACCTCCACGCCTCCCTGCTCAAAGCCATCAAGGAGGCCGGCTTCATCCGCCCCACGCCCATCCAGACGGAGGCCATCCCGCCCGCCCTGGCCGGCCAGGACCTGCTGGCCTGCGCCATGACCGGCAGCGGCAAGACGGCCGCCTTCCTGCTGCCCATCATGCACCAGCTCATCGACAAGCCCCGGCGCACCACGCGGGCCCTGGTGCTGACGCCCACACGCGAGTTGGCCGCCCAGATCCTCGAGGACTTCAACACCCTGGCCGTGCACACGCCGCTCAGCGGGGCCGCCGTGTTCGGCGGCGTGGGAATGGGACCACAGGAGCACGCCTTCCGCACCGGCGTGGACCTGCTGGTGGCCACGCCCGGCCGCCTGCTGGACCACTTCCGCTCGCCCTACGCCCGGCTGGCCGGACTGGAGTTCCTGGTGCTGGACGAAGCGGACCGCATGCTGGACATGGGCTTCCTCCCGGACATCCGGCGCGTGCTGACCCACCTCCCCACTCGGCGCCAGACCCTGTTCTTCTCGGCCACCATGCCCGGCCCCATCGGCCTGCTCAGCCGCGAGATGCTCAAGAGCCCGGCGCTGATCAACCTGCAGCGCCAGGCCGCGCCGGCGGTGGGCATCACCCAGGCCATCTACCCCGTGCCCCAGGACCTGAAAGGCCTGCTCTTCCTGGAACTGCTGCGACGCGGCGAGCTGCGCGACGCCCTGGTCTTCACGCGCACCAAGCACCGGGCCGACCGGCTGGCCAACTTCCTTGAAAAGAACGGCGTCGTGGCCGACCGCATCCACGGCAACCGCTCCCAGGCCCAGCGCACCGCCACCCTGGCCGCCTTCAAGGCCGGCCAGACCCGGATCCTGGTGGCGACGGACATCGTGGCCCGCGGCATCGACATCAGCGAACTGGGCCACGTGGTGAACTTCGATGTGCCCGTGGTGCCCGAGGACTACATCCACCGGGTGGGCCGCACGGCGCGCGCCGAGGCCACGGGCGACGCCTTCACCTTCGTCTCGCCGGAGGAGGAGGGCGACCTGCGGCGCATTGAAGGCGCAGTGGGCAAGCGTCTGCCCCGCGTGGTGCTGCCGGACTTCGACTACAAGGCCAGCCAGGGCGAGAAGCTCGAGGTGCCGCTGGCCGAGCGCATCGCCAAGATCCGCGCCGAGAAGGCCGCGGCCCGGGAACGCTCCAAGGAGAAGGAGTACCGGCGTCAGCAGTTGGCGCTGGCCACTGAGGAGCGCGCCCGGCAGAAGCTCGAGGAGCAGTCCGCGCGCGCAGCGGCCGGCACGTCGCGCAAGCCGGGCATGAAAGTCACGGTGCTGGGCACCTCCCACCCGTTGGGGGCCACGCCCAACCGGTCCGCGGCGCGGACGACGCCCAAGCCCGCGGCCACGCAATCCGGATCCCGGCCACCCGCCAAGCCCGCCGGCCGCTCCGCCGCAGCGGCCTCCGCGCCGGCCCGCGGCAGCGCCCGCCCGAGCGGCGCTCCACCCCAGGGCGAGGCCGCGCGCACCCGGCCCAAGCGCCGGCGGCGCCGCTCCACGGGTGGCGGACAGGGCCAGAGCTAGGCCGGCCCGTGTCCCGCACCGCCCTGGAGATCCTGCGCAGCGTCTACGGCTACCCGGAGTTCCGCGCCCGGCAGGCGGAGATCATCGCGCAGCTGGTGGCGGGCGGCGACGCCCTGGCCATCATGCCCACGGGCGGCGGCAAATCCCTCTGCTACCAGATTCCCGCCCTGCTGCGCGCCGGCACGGGCGTGGTGGTCTCGCCCCTCATCGCCCTGATGCAGGACCAGGTGAGCGCCCTGCACCAGCTGGGGCTGCGCGCCGCCTTCCTCAATTCCAGCCTGTCTGCCGCCGAGGCGCACGCGGTGGAGCGGCGCCTGCTGGACGGCGGGCTGGACCTGCTCTACGTAGCGCCCGAGCGCCTGCTGCAGGAGCGTACGCTGGCCCTGCTGGAGCAGGCGGCCCGCGGGGGCGGCATCGCGCTGTTCGCCATCGACGAGGCGCACTGCGTCTCCCAGTGGGGCCACGACTTCCGCCCGGAATATCTGCAGCTCTCCTTGTTGGCCGAACGCTTCCCGCGCGTGCCGCGGCTGGCCTGCACGGCCACGGCGGACGAGCGCACGCGCGCCGAGATCCTGGCCAACCTGCGCCTGCAGGGGGGGCGGGTCTTCATCAGCGGCTTCGACCGGCCCAACATCCGTTATCGCGTGGCGCCCAAGGGCCAGGCCCCGCAGCAACTGCTGGACTTCCTGCGCCGCGAACACGCCGGCGAGGCGGGGATCGTCTACTGCCTCTCCCGCAAGCGGACCGAGCAGACGGCCGCGGCCCTGTCCGGCAAGGGAATCCCCGCCCTGCCCTACCACGCCGGCCTGGACGCCGCCGTGCGGCGCCGCCACCAGGAGCGCTTCCTGCGCGAGGACGGGCTGGTGGTCTGCGCCACCATCGCCTTCGGGATGGGGATCGACAAGCCCGACGTGCGCTTCGTGGCCCACCTGGACCTGCCCAAATCCATCGAGGGCTACTACCAGGAGACCGGCCGGGCCGGCCGCGACGGCCTGCCGGCGGACGCCTGGTTGCTCTACGGCCTGCAGGACGTGGTGCTGCTGCGCGGCTTGATCGAGCAGGGCGAGGGCGACGAGGCCCAGCGCCGGCGCAATCGCCAGCAACTGGACACCATGCTGGGCTACTGCGAGGACACGGGCTGCCGGCGCCAGGCCCTGCTGGCCCACTTCGGCGAGACCCTGCCCGAGCCCTGCGGCAATTGCGACAACTGCCTGGACCCGCCCGCCAGCTGGGACGCCACGGTGGCGGCACAGAAGGCGCTCTCCTGCGTGGCGCGCACGGGCCAGCGCTTCGGCGTCCAGCACCTGGTGGACGTGCTGCGCGGAACCTCCACCGAACGCACACGCAGCCTGGGACACGAGACGCTGAGCGTGTACGGCGTGGGCCCGGAGCTGGAGCCCGCCGGTTGGCGGGCCGTGTTCCGCCAGCTGCTGGCGCGGCGTCTGCTGGACCTGGACCCCGAGGGCTTCGGCGGCCTGCGCCTGACGGCCGCGGCCCGGCCCGTGCTGAGCGGCGAACAGCGCCTGCAGCTGCGCCAGGACGCTCCCGCACCCGCGACCAGGGGGCGGGTGCGCTCCGCCCGGGGTCTGGAAGCCCTGCGCGCCGAGCTGGCCGCCGCGCCGCCTCGGGCGCGCGCGCTGCCCGCCAGCCGCCCGGCCACCCTGCTCCCCCGGGGCGAGAGTCGCCTGGAGAGCGACGGCGAACCCGATCCAGCCGCCCTGGACCTGTTCCAGCGCCTGCGCGCCCTGCGCCGCCGGCTGGCCGAGGAACAGGGCGTGCCGCCCTACGTGATCTTCCACGACCGCGTGCTGGCCGCGCTGGCCGGCCGCCGTCCCGCCAGCGCCGAGGAACTGCTCCAGGTGAGCGGCGTGGGCCGGGCCAAGCTCGAGCGCTACGGCGCGGCCTTCCTGGAGGAGATCCGCTCCGCCGGCGCCTGAACCAAAGCGCTGGGGAAGTGGCCGTTAACCCATCGAAGAATTGTCTACGTTGCGCCTGGAGGCAAACCCTGTGTTACAACCAACTCCCGGAGGTTAGATGCGCGGCAGGTTGTGGATGGCAACAGCGGGCCTGGCGCTGCTGGCCCTGGGCGCGGGCGGACGCGGCGCGCGGAGCATGGGTCCGTCGGACGGTCTGCTGGGATCCTGGGTCAGCGAGGACGTCCTGCTCCTGGAGGACGATGAGGCGTGGGACTTCCTCGATCCGGATGCAACCCTCAGCTCCCTGCGCTTCGATCCCGACGGCCGCTGGTGGATCTTCGAATCCGACTTCATTGGAGATTACTGCCGGCACGTCGAGCTGCGCTGGCAGGCCGACGCGGACAGTCTGCGCCAGATGGGCAACCCGGAGCGCTGCCTGGCCTATGCCCTGGACAGTACGGCCACGAGTCTGGATCTCACCACCCGGCAGGGCCAGACGCGCAGCTACCTGCGCCTGGCGGACACCATCGACACCACGGGCTGCCCGCGCGATGTGTTGATTCTGCTGGGCTGGTAGGAACACCAGCCCCCTTCGTTCGACACCTGCCACAGGCCCAGCCCGCTGCAGGCCCAAGTCGGGAGAATCTCATGGGAATCGCATGGACGGGTGGCGCAGTTCTCCTGCTGCTGCTCAGCGTGGGTGGCGGCGGACTCGGCGCAGAACCCGGCGGGTCCCCGGCCTTGTCGGGGACGTGGTACAATCTGGCGCCCCTGGAAGACTACGGCTACAGTCTGAACCTGGCCACCGATGGCAGCTGGACCTATATGGAGGACGACTACTATGACTTCGTCTGCAGCGTCTCGTCGGGGCGCTGGCAGGCGGACGCCGACAGTCTCCGGTTGGACGCACTGCCGGAGGCGACCCGGGCCTATCGGGTGGAAGCCGGCGACTCGACCCTGGTCATCATCCAGCCCGCTGGCGACGAACGCCGCTTCCGGCGCGAGCCGTCCCCACAGGATTCCGTGGGCTGCACCGAAGTCCCGCTGCTGGACCAAGGGTGGTAACAAGCCGCCGCGCCTACGGGTGGCGGGCCGCCGTCCCGCTGGATCCAGCTTGACCAAGCCATGAAAAGGCCGAGACTCCTGCGAGTCCCGGCCTTTTGCATTTCGTCAGTGCCGCGCGACAGCAGCGCGCCCGCTGCCTACAGCAGCGCGTCCCGCTACTTCAGTAGCGCGTCCCGCTACTTCAGTAGCGCGTCCACCACGGCGTTCCAGCTGGCGCTGGGGCGCATGGCGCGCGTGGTCTTCTCCGCGTCCGGGTGGTAGTAGCCGCCCAGGTCCACCGGCGCGCCCTGGGCCGCGGCCAGCTCCGCCAGGATGACGGCTTCCTCCTCGGTCAGCCGGGCGGCCACGGGCGCGAAGCGCGCCTGCAGGGCGGCGTCCTTGGACTGTGCGGCCAGCGCCCGCGCCCAGTAGAGGCACAGGTAGAAGTGGCTGCCGCGGTTGTCCAGCTCATTCACCCGGCGCGAGGGCGACTTGCGGTTCTCCAGCACCTGACCGATGGCCTCGTTCAGGGCCTCCGCCAGCACCTGGGCCCGCGGATTGCCGGACTTGCCCGCGATGTCCTCCAGCGAGACTGCCAGGGCCAGGAACTCGCCCAGGCTGTCCCAGCGCAGGTGACCCTCCTTGACGAATTGCTGCACGTGCTTGGGCGCGCTGCCCCCGGCGCCGGTCTCGTAGAGTCCGCCCCCCGCCAGCAGCGGGACGATGGAGAGCATCTTGGCACTGGTGCCCAGCTCGAGGATCGGGAACAGGTCCGTCAAGTAGTCGCGCAGCACGTTGCCCGTGACGCTGATGGTGTCCTGACCGGCGCGGGCGCGCTCCATGGAGAATTGGATGGCCGCCACGGGCGGCAGGATGCGGATGTCCAGGCCCGTGGTGTCGTGCAGGGGCAGGTAGGCCTGAACCTTGGCGATCAGGTTGGCGTCGTGGGCGCGCCGCTCGTCCAGCCAGAAGATGGCCGGCGAACCCGTCGCGCGGGCGCGCGAGACCGCCAGCCGCACCCAGTCGCGGATGGGCGCGTCCTTGGCCTGGCAGGCGCGCCAGATGTCCCCTGCCTCCACGGCGTGCTCGAGCAGCGTGGCGCCGGCGGCGTTCACCACCCGCACGCGGCCCGGGGCGGCGATGCGGAAAGTCTTGTCGTGGCTGCCGTACTCCTCGGCCTTCTGCGCCATCAGGCCCACGTTGCAGACGTTGCCCATGGTGCTGACGTCGAAGGCGCCGTGGGCCTTGCAGTCCTCGATCACCGCCTGGTAGATGGTGGCGTAGCAGCGGTCGGGAATCAGGCACTTGGTGTCGTGGAGCTGGCCGTCGGGCCCCCACATCCGGCCGCTGTCGCGGATCACCGGGGGCATGGAGGCGTCGATGATGATGTCGCTGGGCACGTGCAGGTTGGTGATGCCCTTGTCCGAGTCCACCATGGCCAGCGGCGGGCGCGTGGCGTAGACGGCCTGGATGTCCGCCTCGATGGCCGCGCGTTGGGCCTCGGGCAGCTTCTGCAGCTTGGCGTAGACGTCGCCCAGGCCGTAGCCCGCGTCCACGCCCAGGTCGGCGAAGACCACCGCGTGCTGCTCGAAGACGGGCTTGTAGTACTCCTCCACGCAGTAGCCGAACATGATGGGATCGGAGATCTTCATCATCGTGGCCTTGAGGTGCAGCGAGAGCAGCACGCCCTGGCGCTTGGCGTCCTCGATCTGCGCCGCGTAGAAGGCGCAGAGCGCGCGCCGGCTCATCAGCGTGGCGTCCAGCACCTCGCCTTCCAGGAGGGGCAGCTTCTCCTTGAGCACCGTGACCCGCCCGTCCGCGGCCACGTGCTCGATGCGCACCGTGTCCGCCGCGGGCAGCACGACCGACTGCTCGTTGCCGTAGAAATCCCCGCTCTCCATGTGGGCCACGTGGGTCTGGGAGTCGGCGCTCCAGGGGCTGAGCTTGTGCGGGTTCTTCTGGGCGTACTCCTTGACCACCCGGGCCACCCGGCGGTCGCTGTTGCCCTCGCGCAGCACGGGGTTGACGGCGCTGCCCAGCACCTTGGCGTAGCGGGCCTTGACCTCCTGCTCCTCAGCCGTGGCCGGGGTCTCCGGATAGTCGGGCACGGCGAAGCCCTGGGACTGCAGCTCGCGGATGGCCTCCTTGAGCTGGGGGATGGACGCGCTCACGTTGGGCAGCTTGATGATGTTGGCCTCCGGCCGCTGGGCCAGGGCGCCCAACTCGGCCAGGTCGTCGGCCTGGCGCTGCTCCGGCCGCAGGCGCTCCGGGAAGGAGGCCAGGATCCGCCCGGCGACGGAGATGTCGCGGGTCTCCACCACCACGTCGGCGGCTCGGGTGAAGGCGTTCACCACCGGGAGCAGCGAGTAGGTGGCCAGCATGGGAGCTTCGTCGGTGTAGGTATAGATGATCTTGTCCTGGGACATGGAACGGTCCTTCCAGAAGAGTTGCGGCTCGCCGGACCCGGTTGCGGCCGGGTCCCTTTGTCGATGCTTCAGAGTAGCAATTAATCAGGCGAGCGACGCTCCGCCCCCACCCGGCGGGGCCTGCGCAGGCCGTCTCAGGGCCGGACCGGCTCGCCCGCCAGGGCGGTCACCCGGAAGCGGCGCGCGTCCGTGGCGCTCGCCAGCGCCACATCCAGGCCACAGTCCGTGGTGGTGGCCAACAGGGTCCAGAGCGGGTCCCCGCTCAGGGCGGCCTGCTCCACACGATAGGCCCCGGCGCCGGCCACGGGCCGCCAGTCCAGGCGCAGGCCGGCCCCCGTCAGGACCAGTTCCAACCGCGGGGCAGGCGGCAGCGCGGGCAGAAGGCCACCGAGCTCGAGCTCGTCCACGGCCCAGCCCAGTTTGTGCGTGTTGGCGTCGCAGACGAAGCCCAACCGCAGCTCCAGGGACTCCAGCCCCTCCGGCAGCTGGAGCAGGTGCTGGCGCCAGCCGTGGGTGCCGCTGAGCAGGCGCTGGGGCCAGACCAGCGGGACGTGGTGCGTGGACTTGAGGAAATGGGCGGCGGCGGGGACGAGGGTCGCGTCCTGCCACTGCCCGTCCGCCGTCCGCCACTGGACCAGTCCGCCGTCGTAACACGAGTCCGGCGCCTGGCTGGAGACTTCCGCCTCCAGCCGGCTCCAAAAGGCCAGCACGGGCGCGAGCAGGCCGTCAGGGATGGTCAGCGGCTCGAGTTCCAGCCAGGCCGCGCCGCTCGGCGCGTAGACCGTGCAAGCGGCGCCGCCGAAGCGCCAGCCCAGGCCGGCGCGAGCCAGGCAGGCCTCGCGGCGCCACTGGTCGCTCCCGCCCCCGAAGGCCGCGTGGACGGCCTGCTCCGCGTCGTCGAAATCCAGCCGCGCCACGGGTTCGCGCACCAGGGCCGTGAGCAGCGGAGTCAGCGTGCTGGAGCGGTCGGCGGGCTGGTCCTCGGCCCGCACCTGGTACCAGCGGCTCTCCCCCGCGGCGCCCGGCGCCAGCAGACCCTCGTACCAGCCGTCTCCCAGGGCCGTCATGGGCGTCTCGGTCCACTCCAGGCTGTCCGCGCTGCTGCGCAGCGTGACGGCGGCCAGGGGCGAGTGGTCCGTCACCCGCGCCCGGATGAGCGTGGCCTCGCCCGGGCGTAGCAGGCGGCGCTCCTCCAGCTCCACCACGGGCGCCAGCTGGTCCACCACGTGCAGGCGCACGCTGTTGGAAAAGCCCGAGACGCGGCCCTGGGCGTCGCGCGCCCGCAGGACAAGGCTGTAGTCCAGCCCCGGCGTCAGGCCCGTCAGGTCCACGCCGCGCAGACCCGGCCAGCACAGGCCGGCGCTGTTGGAACGGGTCACCACCCGGGCGCCGGGGCCGATCACCAGCGCCGTGTCCACGTGGACTTCATAGGTGTCGAAGAACACCGAGCGGCTGGGCTGCCAGCTCAGCCGCGCGCCCGTGGGGCCCAGCTGCAGGGCCGTCAGCTGCGCCGGCGCCGTGGGCGGCAGGGAATCATCGAAGACCGCCAGACTGTCCCGGGCTTGGCGCAGCGCCCGCACCCAGGGCTGCTGGAAGGCCCAGGCCGCGGCGAAATTCCCCAACGCGGCCACCACGGTGTCCGGTCCGCAGCCATAGTAGGCCGCCGCCCCCAGCCCGTGGGCGGGCGCAGGCAGCTCGTCCACCTCCAGGTGCAGGATGCGCTCCAGGTTGTCGCACTCAGCGTAGCCCGCCCCGTAACTGGCCGTGAGCTGGCAGTTGGCCCCGTAGCCCGGCAGGCTGCCGGCGGCGGGGATCTGCACGAGCGAGTCCGGCGCACCGCCCTCCACCAGCACGGGGTAGAGCGAATTGCTGGAGACATAGTCCTGCAGGCGCCACTCGCCGTGGGTCCAGCCCAGGCTGTCGGCGGCGAAGACCGGCTGCCCCAGGTTGCCCAGCAGACCCTTGGAGCCGCCGCCCGGATCGAAGAGCACGGGCAGGTGGATGCGGTTGGACGGTCCCGCCGTCAGCACGCAACTGGTGAGGTTGCGGTGGCTCAGGTCGTCGTAGCTGTGCAGCTGCAGCACCAGCTCCTGGCGGCCCAGCGCGCGCTGATAAGCCAGGAAGGCCGTGTGCGCGGCGGCAAAGGGCAGGCGGCAGTTGCGCGACGGATCCGAGAGCGAGGCGCTGTTGGTGTAGGCCGCGGCGCTGCCCGTGTAGGCGACCTCGCGCCCGGCGCCGTGGATCAGCAGCAGGCCGGCGTCCAGCGCCAAGAAGGCTTCCAGCCCCAGATAGGGCGTGGGGAAATCGTCGCAGGGATGGGGCATCTCCACGCAGAGTTCGGGCCGCGTGGCCGCCGGGTTGAAGACGAAGACGCCCCAGCCCTTGACGAAGCCACCCACCACGTCGTCCTGGGGACCGGGGGACAGGCCCGGATCCACATGGGTGGAATCCAGCGCTTCGCGGAGCAGCCAGAAGTCGCGGCCCAGGCTGCTGTCGCTGAGCTGGGCCAGCTGGTAGCCGCAGCCCGGGCTCTCCTCCAGGCGCAGCGCCGCGGCCGCGCCCTGGTCGTCCAGCAGCAGCCCGGTGAGTTCGCCGAACAGGGCCAGCAGGCTGTCGCCGCCGGCGTCCGCGGGCACCAGCTGGAAGCCGCCGAAGCCGTTCAACTGTGGATCCAGCTGGGGCGGCGCGTAGGCGTTGTAGCCCGGCCGGGCCACGTTCTCGCTGACGTGGCTGATCCAGTTATCGTAGGCGCAGCCGGTTGCCTCGCCGGCCAGGAAGCCGCGCAGGGTGCCGGTCTCCATCAGAATTTCAGCCGAGAGAGGTCGAACTCCGGCCAGCAGGAAGAGCAGGCCCACCAGTGGGCCGCGGATAGGGCTGAGGACCCGGCGGAGTTCCATCATCACGATGCTGCCTGTGCAAATTGGCGCCGCGGGGGCGGGCGGCGCGGGAGCTTGGCATTCCAGCTGCCGGGAGACAAGCGACGCGGTGGCCTTTCTCCGACCGCACCGTCTCAGGCGGAGTCGCCGTCCGTCTGCTCCAGCCGGCCCTGCCAGAGGTATGTGCGGGTCTCCGCGACGATCACGCCCTGCAGCAGCACCAGCGAGACCAGGTTGGGAATGGCCATCAGGCCATTGGTGATGTCCGCCAGGTTCCACACCACAGGCAGCGAGAGCACGGAACCCGCGAACACGGCCCCGGTCCAGAGGATGCGATAAGGCATGACCACGCGCGGCCCGCCCAGGTACTCGGCGGCCTTCTCGCCGTAGTAGGACCAGCCCAGGATGGTGGAGAAGACAAAAGTCAGCAGGCCCAGCGTGAGGATGAAGGGCCCCACCACGGGGATGTCCGCGAAGGCCGCGCGGGTCAGGCTGGCGCCGTCGAGGCCCTGGGTCCAGTGCCCCGAGTTGACCACCACCAGGCCGGTCATGGCGCAGACCACCACCGTGTCCCAAAAGGTGCCCGTGGACGAGACCAGGGCCTGGCGGACGGGATTGCGGGTCTGGGCCGCCGCGGCGACGATGGGCGCGCTGCCCAGGCCGGACTCGTTGGAGAACAGCCCGCGGGCCACGCCGAAGCGGATGGCCTCGCGGATGCCCGCCCCCACGAAGCCGCCCAGGGCCGCCTGCCCGCTGAAGGCCGTGCCCAGGATGAGCTGCACGGTCTCCGGCAGGCTCGCGCGGTGCAGCACCAGCAGGTAGGCGCAGCCCAGCACGTAGAAGACGGTCATGAAAGGCACCAGCCACTCGCAGGCTCGGGCGATGCTGCGGATGCCCCCCAGGATCACCACGCCGGTGAGCAAGGCCAGCACGACGCCGGTGAGCGGGGCGGAGAGGCCGAAGCTTTCCCGGGCCAACCCGGCGATGCTGTTCGCCTGGACCATGTTGCCGATGCCGAAGGCCGAGACGGCGGTGAGCGCGGCGAAGACCAGACCCAGCCACTTCCACTTGAGTCCCCGCTCCAGCACGTACATGGGCCCGCCGGCGAAGCCCCCGCCGGGGACGCGCACGCGGTACTTCACGGCCAGCAGGGCCTCGGCGTACTTGGTGGCGATGCCGAACACGCCGGTGAGCCACATCCAGAGCACGGCGCCCGGCCCGCCCGCCACCACGGCCGTGGCCACGCCGACGATGTTGCCCGTCCCGATGGTGGCCGCCAGCGCCGTGGTCAGCGCGCCGAAGGGCGAGATCTCCCCCGCGCCGTCGTGCCGGCGCTGCAGGCTGAGGCGGATGCCCGTGAACACGTGGCGCTGGATGAAGCGCAGGCGGACGGTGAGCAGCAGGTGCGTGCCCAAGAGCAGAATCAGGAGCGGCGGACCCCAGACGAGATTGCCGAGCTGTGACAACAGGCTTTCCATCCGCTCCACGGGCGCCTCCTCGAGCAAGAGCTGATTGATGACTGGAATGCGGCCGCTCCCGCCCCCGGGGCCGGGCGGGATTCGCCGCGGATCGGCTGGCACAAGGAAAGGAAGGCCGGGCGTCCGGCCAAGGGCGGGTGCGGGGAACAGGCAAACGCGCCCGGCCGAAGCCGGGCGCGTGGAGGTGCAGACAGATCGGGAAGGTCGACGAGGCTAGTTGTTCGCGCCAGCCTGGCGGACCGGCTGGCTCGCCGCCGCTCCGCGGGTGCCGGGCCGCAGGACGTGGAAGCCGCCGCCATGCGGGCCCGTCAGGTCGCAGTCGCCGCCGCCCATCTGCCCGAAGCCCTTGCCGCCGCTGCCGTCATGGGCCGGAACGTAGTCGGGATCCTGGCCGTTGGGAATCCCGTCGCCATCGGCGTCCGGCGCGTTGTCGTTGAAGCCGTCGCCGTCCTCGTCCACGAAGCCGCCGTTGCCGTTGCCGCTGCCGTCCTGGGGCGGCAGGTAGTCGGGATCCTGGCCGTTGGGAATCCCGTCGCCATCGGCGTCCGGCGCGTTGTCGTTGTAGCCGTCGCCGTTCTCGTCCACGAAGCCGCCGCCACCGTTGCCGCCGCCGTCCTGGGGCGGCAGGTAGTCGGGATCGAGGCCGTTGGGAATCCCGTCGCCGTCCGCGTCCGGCGCGTTGTCGTTGTAGCCGTCGCCGTTCAGGTCGATGAAGCCCGACCCCTGCTGGTTGAATCCACCGTTGCCGTTGGGCTGAGCCGAGACCGCCGTCGCCAGGGTGCCGAGCACGAGCGCGGCGAGCAGGAGCTGGAGTTGCCGATTCATGATGTCCCTCACCAATTGGATGTTGTGAAGGCGCGACCTCGTGTCACGTCGTCGTTGAAAAGGGTTTTGGCAAGCCGCGTGCCAATTGCCGTTGTCCGGCGTGATACAATCCAAACTCCATGAGCGGCGGACACATGGCCAGCGCACCGCCCCTGCCCGTTTGCCGCCTGCACCCAAGCGCCGGGCCCGGGTCCGACTTCCCGGTCGCCCCATCCAACCCCCGGGTCGGCCGGATGGGCGGCGCGGCCGGCCGTCCCCAGACAGGCCGTGTGTTATGTTGGGGCCGGCCCCACTGACTGCGGACCCCCGACACGAGGACGCGCGCCCATGCCGCCTTTCCCGCTCATCCGCCGGTTGAATCCCCTGCGCGGCTCCCGGACGGCCCTGCCGGCGGTGATCGGTCTGCTGACCGTGATTCTGCTGGGAGTGGGCCTGCTGGACTACCTGCGCGTGCGGCGGCTGACCCTGCGGTTGGCCTCCGACCAGGCCCAGGTGCTGGTGCGGCACGTGGAGCGCTCCACGGCCCGGGCGGCGCTGGCCGAGCAGTATGTGAAGGACGCCCTCAGCGACCAGCTCTTCGCCGTCTCCAATCTGTTGGAGGAGTTGACGACGGGCGGATCGGCCGGCATCGACTGGAGTGGGCTGGCCCGACGGGCGGAAGTGGACCGGCTGGACCTCTTCGATGCCGAGGGCCGCTGGCGCGCGGGCAACCGGGGTCCGGGCCGCCTGGATGAGGACTTCCAGGGCGCGGGAGCGCCGGACTCCCTGACCCGCGCCGGCGGCCTGTTCACGGATTCGCTGAGCGGCCAGCGCTACTTCGGCGTGGTGCGCCGCCTGCCCCGCGGGCAGCGGCTGCGCGTGGCCGTGGACTCGCGTCAGCTGCTGGCCATCCGGCGCACGGTGGGCATCAGCGCGCTGCTGGAGGACCTGGCGAGCCACCCCGAGGTGCGCTACGCCACCCTGGACTCGCGCGAGCAGCTCATCGCCGCCACGCCCCGCCTGCCCGACTGGGTGGAGCGGCCCGGCGACCCTGAGCATGACCAGGCGCTTGAGGTGACGGCCTTCGAGACCGTGACCCTGGACAGCCCGGAGGGGGCGATCTTCGAGGCCCGCACGCCCTTCGGCAGCCAGCCCGGCGTGGTGCTGCGGCTGGGAATCGTCAATCCCGGGCTGCGCCAGATCCTGGCCCGCGCGCGCTGGGCCATCGGACTGCGCACGCTGCTGGTGCTGGCCCTGGCCGGCGTGCTGCTGGCCTTCATCCTCTCCCGGCAGTCCGTCCGCCTGCTCTCGGGCGAGAAGCGGCGCATCGAAGGTGAGGTGCGGCGGCTGGAGGCGGAGCGCAGCCTGCGCGAGCGGCTGGCGGCGATGGGCTCGCTGGCCGGCGGGGTGGCCCACGAGATCCGCAACCCGCTCAACACCATCGCCATGGCCGCCCAGCGGCTGGAGTTCCAGCTGGATCCCGTCCGCCACGCCCAGCTCTATGGAGAGATCGTCCAGTCCATCCGCCGGGAGGCCCAGCGCATCGAGCGGATCGTCGGCGACTTCCTGCAGTTCGCCCGCCCGCCCGCCATCAACCGGCAGCCGCAGGATTCCGCGGCCGTCTTGCAGCAAGTGGTGGAGACCTTCGCCAGCCTGGCCCAGAGCCGCGGCGTGGAGTTCCGGGCGGAGCTGGCCGAGCTGCCGCCGCTGCGGCTGGACGCCGACGCCTTCCGCCAGGCCGTGCTCAACCTGCTGCTCAACGCCCTGCAGGCCCTGCCCGAGACAGGCGGGCGCGTGATCCTGGCCAGCGGCACCCGCGAAGGCTGGGCCTGGTTCTCCGTGGCGGACAACGGGCCGGGCGTGCCCGAGGAACAGCGCCGCAAGATCTTCGACCTGTACTACACCACCCGGGCCAGCGGCACGGGCCTTGGCCTGCCCCTGGTCCAGCGCTGCGCGGCCCAGCACGACGGCCACGTGGACGTCTCGGACACGCCCGGCGGCGGCGCCACCTTCACGTTTTTCCTGGAGATCCCCGCATGAGCCCCTTCACCCTGTTGCTGGCCGACGACGACCGCCCCCAGCGCGAGATGCTGGCCGGCTCGCTGGAGATGAACGGCCACCGGGTCCTGCAGGCGGAGAACGGCCGCCAGGCCCTGGAGCTGCTGCAGGCCGAGTCCGTCGACCTGCTGCTCAGCGACCTGCGCATGCCCGAGCTGGACGGGCTCGAGCTGCTGCGCGCCGCGCGCAAGCTCAATCCGCTGATTCCCGTCATCGTGATGACGGCCTTCGGCAGCGTGGAGGACGCGGTGGCCGCCATGCAGGCGGGCGCCTTCACCTTCATCACCAAGCCCGTGGAACTGCCCGCGTTGTTCCTGCTGCTGGAGCGCGCCCTGGAGGTCCGCCAGCTGCGCGAGGAGCTGCGCGAGCTGCGCACGCGGCTGGGGGAGGACCTGCTGCCCGGCGTGGTGGCCCAGTCCCCCGAGATGCGCGAGGTGCTGAGCCTGGTGGCCCGGGCGGCGCCCTCCCGGGCCTCGGTGCTGATCCTGGGCGAATCCGGCACGGGCAAGGAGGTGATCGCCCGCGCCCTGCACCAGGCCAGCCCGCGCCGCGAGCAGGCCTTCGTGGCCGTCAACATCGCGGCCATCCCCGACACCCTGGTGGAGAGCGAGCTCTTCGGCCACGAGAAGGGCTCCTTCACGGGGGCCGTGGCCGCCCACGCGGGCCGCTTCGAGCGCGCCGCCGGCGGCACGCTGTTCATCGACGAGATCGGCGACATGCCCCTGCACGGACAGGTCAAGCTGCTGCGCGTGCTGCAGGAGGGGACCTACGAACGAGTGGGGGGCAACGCGCCGCTCAAGGCCGACGTGCGCGTCATCGCCGCCACCCACCGCGATCTGGACGCGGAGATCCGCGCCGGGCACTTCCGCGAGGACCTCTTCTACCGGCTCAACGTGGTGCGCATCACCCTGCCGCCGCTGCGCGAGCGCAAGGCCGACCTGCCGCCCCTGATCGACCTCTTCCTGGAGCGCGCCGCCCGCCTGAACGACAAGGACGTGCGCGGGGTGGAACCCGCGGCCCTGGACCGGCTGATGCGCCACAACTGGCCGGGCAACGTGCGCGAGCTGGAGAACGCCGTGGAGAGCGCCGTGGTGCTGGCCCGCGGCAGCCTGATCGGCGAGCGCGACCTGCCCGACCGCGTGCGCGGCCTGGTCACGCCGGACGCCGGCCAGTGCTTTCCCGGAGACGACCCGGCCCTGCCGCTGGGCGAGCGCGTGGAGCGCTTCGAGCGCCACTTCGTCCTCAAGGCCCTGGAAGAGGCCGGCGGCAACAAGACCGAGGCCGCCCGGCAGCTGCAGATGTCCGACAAGAACATCCGCGACCGCCTGAAGCGCTGGGGCGGCTGACCCGACGAAGAGGTCGGGTGGCCGACCCCGCGGTCGGCCTGGGGGCGACGCGCGGCCCGACTGTGGCGGGATGTGCTTGCCGGTCAATCCGTGAACGCGCCGCCGGGCTGGCATGGAGCTTGCTCTGCAACGGCCAAACAGGAGTCCCGCCATGAAACTCCCCCGCCGCCTGCTCAGCCTGCTGACCCTCTGCCTGGTCGCGCTGGTCTCCCTCGGCGCCGGGGGCCGGCGCGGACCGGCCTTCGTCGATCAGGACGGGGACGGCTTCAACGACCTGGCCCCGGACACGGACCGCGACGGCATCCCCGATTGCGTGGATCCGGATCAGACCCGCCTGCGGGTGGGCACGCCGCGGCGCGGGCCGGGCGGCCAGGGCACACCTTGGCGCGCTGGCGCGGTCCGCCCGGACAGCCTGGCCCGGGACAGCCTGCTCTATCGTGGTTGGTACGACTCCCGCGCCCGTCAGGGCTGGGGCCCGGCCTGGCAGTGGCAGCACGCCGGCCAGGGCGGGGCGGGCTGGCAGGATCCGCTGGCGCCCTGTCCCCAGGGCGGACGCTTCCTTAACGACCCCAACGGACGCAACGGCTCTGGCGGTGGCAACGGCGGCGGCAACGGCGGCGGTCACGGCCCGGGCGGCCACTGAGCATGAAAGCGCCGGGCCTGCTCCGCCAAGGGCTCCGTCTGCTGGCCCTGCTGGCGCCCCTGGCGGCCCACGGGCTGCCGGTCCCGGCCCTCCAGCTCGGCCTGCAGTCCAGCTGGACGGACAACCTGCTGGGCGACAGCCTGGCGCTGGCCGATCTGGGCGGGACCCTCTCCCTGCGCCTGAACCAGCCCCTGAGCCCGCTGCTGGGGCTGGAGGCGGGCGGGCGTCTCACGCGGCTCAGCGACCACGGCGAACTGGGCGAGGCCAACCACACCCTGCAACTCAACCTGGGCGCGGGCGGGCCGCTCTTCGAGAGCCTGTGGGCCCAGGCGGGCTGGTTCCGCCAGCACTACCAGGACGACTACGATCTCTACGACCGCGACCGCCTCTTCGTGGTCCTGGGTGCACGCCGACGGCAGGGCGGCCGCCTGCTTCTGCGCGGCCAGTTCCTGGCCTCGGCCACCCGCTTCCCCTCCGTCCCGGACAGCCTGGACGCCGACTACCGCGACCTCTCGCTGGCGCTGGGCGCCAATCTGGCCCTGGATCTGCCCCTGGCCCTGGACCTGGAGAGCGGCGTGCAGCTGCGGCGCTACCGGGAGCTGGACCCGCCGGTGGACACGCCCTGGCTCTGGACCAGCCTGCGACTCTCCCGTCCGCTGGGCGAGCGCACGGGCCTGCGCCTGCTGACCAGCCGGCGCTGGCAGCTGGCGCCGGGCGCTGATGACCTGCTGAGCCTGACCGAGAGCGGGCTGGATCCGGGCGAGCTGTTGTGGGACGGCTGGCAGGTGGAAGCCGGTCTGCAGCGGCTGGGCCGGCGCTGGCGCTCCAGCCTGACCGTGGGGTGGCTGGCGGCGGACTACGCCGCGGAACCGGGCCGCTCGGCGCGGCGCGACGAGAGCCTGCAGACGGCGCTGGCCTGCTCGCGGATCTGGTCCGTGGGAACAAAAGGGTGGCAGCTGCAGGCCTCGCTGGAGGGCACCTGGCGCCGGACGGACTCCAGTCTGACCTATTATGGGGCCATCACGCGCAGTCTGGCGGCCGGACTGACCCTGCGCACCCCCTGAGGAACTGGGCGGCGGGCTACTCGGGGTCCGCGGCCGGCAGGTCGGGATAGAGCCGCTCCACGCAGGTCGGGCAGAGCCCGTGGCTGAACTCGGCCTCGGAGTGGTCGCGGACGTAGATCTCCACCTGCTGCCAGTAGCCCGAATCATCGCGGATCCGCTTGCAGCCGGCGCAGATGGGCAGGATGCCGCTCAGGGTCTTGATCTCCTCGACGGCCTGGCCCAGCTCGGCGAGCTTGGCGGTCAGGGCCAGCTGCAGCTCGATCATCCGCCGGCCCACCTCCAGCCGGGCGCGCAGTTCGCCCGGATCGAAGGGCTTGACCAGATAGTCGTCGGCCCCGGCGTCCAGCCCGGCGATGATGTCGGGCGTGTCCGCCCGGGTGGTCAGCATGATGAGGTAGAAGGGCCGCGTGGCGCTCCGCTGCCGGACGCGCCGCACCACTTCCAGCCCGTCCATCCGCGGCATCATCCAGTCCAGCACGGCCAGCGCGGGGGCGTCCGGCTTCTGCAGCTCGTCCCAGGCGGCCGCTCCGTCGGCGGTCTCCAGCACCTCGTGGCCCTGGGATCGCAGCACGGCCGCCAGCATGACCCGCGAGGTGAGATCGTCTTCGGCGATCAGGATGCGCACGCTGGGGTCCCCGCTCAGGCCACCAGGTTGAGCTTGCGCAGCTCGCCCAGCAGCTCGGCCTTGTGGACGGGCTTGCCCAGGTAGGAATCGCAGAGGTTGCGGTAGGCCTCGCCCACGTTCTTGATGTCGCCCAGGGCCGTGGTCATCATGATTTTCGCGCCCTGGCCAGGCTGGATGCCCCGGCTCTCCTCCAGCTTGCGGATCTCCTTCAGCGCCTGCTGGCCGTCCATTTCGGGCATCATGATGTCCAGGCAGATCAGGTCGTAGGGCTGGCTGGTGACCAGCGCGATGCGCACAGCCTCCACGGCCTCGCGCCCGTTGACGGCGATGTGCGTGGCTCCATAGCCCTTGAGCAGTTCCTGCAGCAGCAGCCGGCTGGTGAAGTCGTCTTCCACGATCAGGGTTTTCATGACACGATCCTCACTGATGAATCACTGGGTCTCGGGTAGTTATCGACATCCGCGCGGTCACTCCTTGAGCGGCGCCGACTCGGCTGTGGCCACCCGGCGCAGGGCCTCGAAAGCGTCCTCCAGCCCGGCCAGGCCCGCCCGCACGGTCGCCAGGTCGCCGTCGCGCGCCGCGCGCTCCAGCCCGTGGGCGGCGCCCTGCAGGCCCTCGGCGCCCACGTTGGCCGCCGCGCCCTTGATGGTGTGGGCCTGGCGTTCCGCGCCCGCCGCGTCGCCCTCCTCCACGTAGCCGCGCAGGGCCTGCAGCTGCTGGGGAATGTCCCCCAGGAAGGCCGTCATGATGACCGCGGCCAGCTCGCCGTCCTGCAGCAGGCGCTCCAGCAGGGCGGCGCGGTTCCAGAGCAGCCGGTCCGGCGGGGTGGCGCCCGGTGCAGTTTCGTCGCGCTCTGGCGCGCCCGCGGCTTCCGGCCGGGGACCGCCCTCGCCCCGGCCCCGGGGCAGCCAGCGCTCCAGCGCCATGGCCAGCGCCCGGGGATCCACGGGCTTGGTGACGTAGTCGTTCATCCCCGCCTCCAGGCAGCGCTCGCGGTCGCCCTGCATGGCGTGGGCGGTCATGGCGATGATGGGAACCGCCGGATCGCGGACGCCGGACTGGCCGGCGCGGATCAGGGCCGTGGCCTCCAGTCCGTCCATCTGGGGCATCTGGACGTCCATCAGCACCAGGTCGTAGGGGATGTCCGCCAGCGCGCGCAGCACCTCTTCGCCGGTGGCCACCGCGTCGGCGCGCAGACCCAGTTTCGCCAGGATGCCCTGGGCCACCTGTTGGTTGGTGGGATTGTCCTCCGCCAGCAGGATCCGGGCCGGCCGACCGGCCAGCAGCCCCGGCAGCGGGCGGATCGGCGGCCCGGCGGCCGCCCGCGGCGGACCCGCCTCCCCGGCCAGCCGGCCCAGCCGGACGGTGAACCAGAACTCGGAGCCCTGGCCCGGCGCGCTCTCCACGCCGATGCTTCCGCCCATCAACTCGGACAGCTGCTTGGAGATGGCCAGCCCCAGGCCCGTCCCGCCGTAGCGGCGCGTGGTGGAGGCGTCCACCTGGGTGAACTTGTCGAAGAGCTGGTCCAGCTTGTCCGCCGGAATGCCGATGCCCGTGTCGCGCACGACGAAGCGCAGGCGCACGTCCGCCGGCCCGGCGTCGTCCGTGGGCAGCTCCTCCTCCAGCAGGACCCGCACCGTCACCGAGCCGGCCGGCGTGAACTTGACGGCGTTGCCCACCAGGTTGGTGAGGATCTGGCGCAGACGGCCGGGGTCGCCGCAGAGCCGGACGGGCACCGCCGGATCCACGCTGCAGCGCAGTTCCAGGCCCTGCTCCTGCACGCGCACGGCCAGGGTGGCGGCGAAGTCGTCCAGCAGATCCTGCAGGTCGAAGTCCAGCCGCTCCAGCTCCAGCCGGCCGGCCTCGATCTTGGAGAAGTCCAGGATGTCGTTGATCAAAACCAGCAGCGCCTCGCCGCTGCGGCGCACGATCTCGGCGTAGCCGCGCTGCTCGGCGCTGAGCTCCGTATCCAGCAGCAGGCCGGTCATCCCGATCACGCCGTTCATGGGCGTGCGTATCTCGTGGCTCATGTTGGCCAGGAACTGGCTCTTGGCCGAACTGGCCATCTCCGCCTGGATGGCCAGCTCCGTGGCGAAGAGGTACTGGGACTCCATCCGCGAGTTGAGCACGCGCAGGGCCTCCTCGTCGCGCTTGCGCTCGGTGATGTCCCGGCTGATCCCCAGCAGGCCCACCAGGGCGCCGTCGGGTCCCCAGAAGGGCGTTTTGAGCGTGTCCACCAGGATCCGCCGGCCGTCCGGGAAGGTGATCCACTCGTCGTTGCGGTGGGGCTCGCGGCTCGTGAGGATCCGGCGGTCGTACTCCAGGAAGGACTCGGCCACCTGGACCCCGAACAATTCGACGTCGGTGCGGCCGACGATCTCCTCGCGCGGGCGGCCGGCGAATTCGGCGAAGCGCGGGTTGCAACCCAGGTAGACGCCGTTCACGCTCTTGAAGAAGACCAGGTCGGGCATGGAATCCAGCAGCGAGGTGATCAGGGCGGCCTGGCGCTTGAGTTCGGCCTCCGCCTGCTTGCGCTCGGTGATCTCGTGGGCGTAGCCCGTGGTGCCGACGATCACGCCCGCCCCGTTGGTCACGGGCGTCTTGAAGGTCTCGAACCAGCTGGTCTGGCCGTGGCGGAAGACCGGCTCCTCGACGTGGATCCCGGCCTCCCACTGCATCACGCGCGCGTCGTCGGCCGTGTAGCGCTCGGCCAGCTCGGGCGGCCAGACCTGTTCGTCCGTCAGCCCCACCACCTGCTCGGCGCTCTCCTTGCCGCAGGCCTTGGCGAAGGCCGTGTTCACGGCCAGGAAGCGGCCCGCGCGGTCCTTCAGCCAGACCAGGCCGGGCTGGTTCTCAATGATCGCGTGGAGGGCCGAGTTGCGGCGGGTCAGCTCCGCCTCCGCGCGCTTGCGCTCCGTCAGGTCCAGCATCACGGTCAGGTTGTACTGCCGGCCCTGGCTGGTGATCAGTTCGCCCGAGAACAGGCCGTCCAGGATAGAGCCGTCCTTGCAGCGGACCTGCAGCTCCACGTCGGCGATGCGACCCTCCGTCCGGAGCTGGGCGGCCACGGGCGCCGCGCTCTCGGGCTCAACGAAGAGGCCCAGCTCGGCCACCGTCCGCCCCAGCACCTCCTCGCGCCGGTAGCCGGTCTTGGCCAGGAAGGCGTCGTTGACGTCGGTGAAGCGCCGCTCGGGCAGGGACGTCAGCGCCATCAAGGCGGGATTGCTGCGGAACAGGCGCTCGAAACGCTGACGGCCCTCCTCCTCCACGCTCAGGTCCTTGCTGACCCCGAACACACAGTCCACGCCGTTCCACTTGCCGGCCCAGATACGGGTCTCCACGGGCAGCAGGACGCCTTTCCGGGTGGAGAGCGGCAGCGGGCAGCTGCTCCGCTCGCCCCGGAACATGGCGGTGAAGATCTCCGCGGCCTCCGCTCGCCGCTCGGCGGGGTGCAGGTCCAGCATCTGCATGGTCTGCAGTTCGTCCGGCCCGTAGCCCAGTTTCTGGGTCACGGCCTCGTTGGCGAACAGGATCCGCCCGTCCGGCGTGCCCACCAGGACCATGTCGCTCATGGAGCGGAAGAAGGCGCGGAAGTTGGCCTCGCTCTCGCGCAGGGCCTCCTCGGCCTGGACGCGCTCGCTGACGTCCGTGTCCGAGCCCCGATAGCCGCGCAGGCTGCCGTCGGGATCGAAGAGGGGAATGCCGTTGGTGGAGACCCAGAGCCGCGCGCCGTCCCGGGTTTCCACGAGGTTCAGCAGGTTGACGAAGGCCTCGCGGCGCTCCGCCACCTCCTGGACCCGGGCCAGGAACTCCGCGCGCTGCTCCGCCGGACACAGCTCGTGGCGGTGCCAGTCCGCCAGCAGCTCGCCGGGCTGGTAGCCCAGCAGCTCGGCGGCCACCGGGCTGACGTAGGTGAAGCGGCCTGTCAGGTCCACTTCCCAGGCGCAGGTCCGGCTCTGGCTGGCCAGCTGGTTGTAGCGCGCCTCGCTCTCGCTCAGGGCCGCGCGCCGCTGGTGGTCCAGGCTGACGTCGCGGAAGACCAGCACGGCGCCGATGACCTCCCCCGCCGCGTCGCGGATGGGCGCGCAGCTGTCGGCCACCCGGCGCTCGCCGCCGTCCCGGTCCACCAGCACGGCGTGCCCGCTGCCCTCCACCACCGCGCCCTCGCGCAGGGAGCGCTCCAGAGGCGGCTCGGCCGACTCGCCGCTGCGGCTGTCGATGATCCGGTAGACCGCGCGGCCGGGCTGACCCAGGGCCTCGGCGGCGGACCAGCCGGTCAGGCGCTCGGCCGCGGCGTTGAGCAGGACCACGTCGCCCCGCCGGTCGCAGGCGATGACGCCGTCCCCCATGGAGGCCAGGGTGGCGGAGAGCAATTCGCGGCTCTTGCCCAGATCCGCCTGCTGGGCCCGGATGCCCGCGTCCGTGCGCCGCAGCAGGACGTAGAGGAAGCCGAACAGGCCGCTGAGCAGGGCCAGTCCGGCGCCGGCGGCGAAGAGCAGCAGGCGGCGGTGCTCGGCCTGGCTGGGGGACAGGTCCAGCATGGCCAGCAGGTGGCCGGTCTCGCGCCCGGAGGCGTCCCGAAGCGGCACCGAGAGAAAGCGCAGCACGCCGCGGGTCCGCTCCGCTCCGCTGGGGTCCATTCCGGCGTTGATCCGCTGCGCGGCCTGCGCCGGCAGATTCCGGCCTGAGGTGTAGACCAGCACGTCGGCGGGAAACTGCTCCCAGTCCGCCGGCCGGCCGAGCTGGCGCATGCCGGCCTCCCAGCCGGCGCGTTCCAGCGCGTCCTTGCGGATCAGCACGGCCAGTTCCAGCCCCGGCTGCCGGTGGATGCCCGCCAGGACGTCCTCGATCTCCTTGCCCAGCTCCAGGAAGCCGATCAAGCGCCGGCCTTCAAAGACCGGCCGCACCACGCGCAGGGTGTAGGTGCCCAGGGGGCCCACCTCCAGGCCCGCCACCATCCGACCCGTGCGCCGGGCCTCGCGGGCCGTGAAGCGCTCCAGCCGGTCCCCGCGCTCGTCCGGATGGTGGACACGCAGCAGGCACTCCAGATCCGGGCTGATGAAGGAGAAGTGGGTGAGCGCGTGTTCGGCCTTCAGGCCGGCGAACACGGGCGCGGAGTGCTCCAGCAGGCACTGCCAGTCCCGCTCCGCCAGTGCCTGCCGCAGGTCGGCATCCAGAACCAGCACGCCCTCCAGCGCCAGCAGGCTGCGGGTTTGTTCGGCCAAGGCGCGGGAGAGTTCGCTGGAGGCGTCCTGCAACACGCGCCGCCCGGACTCCCGCAGCCGGCTGTCCTGCTGCAGGGAAAGCAGCGCGCCCATCCCCGCCAGCAGCAGCAGCAGCACGCCGGCCAGCGGCAGCAGCAGGCGCCGCAACACGGGTTTGGGCGTCACGGGCGCACGCCGCAGGGAGACCAGCACCACGGCCACCACGCCGCAGAGGGTGAGCAGCAGGCCCACGGGCAGGGCCGCGCGCGAGGCCACCTCCCAGCTCCACGCGCCCGCGTCCACGTCCTGGCCCAGCACGGCGACCGGCCGGCCGCTGACGGGATCCAGCAGCGGAATCAGGGCCGAGACCCAGCGGCCCCAGCGGTCCTGAACCGGGCCTTCCACCCGCCCGACCCCGTTGTCGAACAGTGCGCGCAGCTCGGCGGAGGCTTCCGGGTAGACCTCGCCCGGGAGCGAGCAGTCCTCGGAGCCGGCGGGCTCGCTGTCGACCAGGAAGATCAGCCTGCCGTCCGGACGGCGCGCCAGCAGGTAAAGGAAGCGGCACTGCGGGCTGGCCTGGCGCAGGCCGGCCAGCTGCTGCTTGAGCTGGTGATACACGGGAGCGTCCTGATCGGCCGGGCCGCCCGAAAGGGTCTGCACCTGGGCCAGGTCGATGGCCTGGGCCATCAGCCGCGCCTGCTGGAGCAGCGCCTCGCGCATCTCGCGGTCCGCCTGGCGCGCGGCCCACCCGCTGAACAGCCCGGCCAGGCCGAGCAGGGTGCCCAGCACGCCCACCAGCCAGAGCCGGTGGGTGCGGACGCGGTCGTAGAAGCGGAACCAAGCACTCATTCCCGAACCCCGGTGGAAGAACGCGGCCTGTCGTCGCCCGGAATCCAGCGCTCCGACCCGGCAGGGCGGTCGGGTCGCGAGTCTGGGGGGGGCGGCTGTCCCCAGCATGATCGGCCAGCGGCGGGGCCGGTTCCACTCCACGGTGCGGGAAGGCCGGGCGTGGAGAACTCCGCCGAAATCCTTAGTCTGGCCCGCGGCCCCGGGTGGCGGTGCGGGCTCCCAGCTGCGCCGGCTCCGACGGGAACGCGAACCCCGGCCCTGGTCCAGGACCGACGGACCCCAAACCCAAGCGAGGACCCCGCCATGCAGATCACCTTGAGCCCGGCCCAGGCCACGCTCTTCGACCACGACCCGGAGGCCGCGGGGCGGGCCCTGCTGGACGACCTGCAGGCCCAGGCCCGGCGCCTGAGCGCGCGGGGCGGCTACATCAGCGTCTACTTCGACTATGAGAGCGTGGAGATCCTGCACCCGGACGGGCGCGTGCTGGCGGTGGTGGAGGCGGATCCCTGGGCCGAGGAGCAGAAGGAGCTGGCCCGGCGGATCTTCGCCGCGGCGGACAGCGAGGACGTGGTCTCCCGCGAGGCCGCCGCCGCGCTGGTCCAGTCCGAGTACGGCGACGCCCACCCGGAGTGGCGCAAGGTCCAGTACGGCACGGCCCTGGCCGAGCAGATGGGCTGCTGGCAGGCCTACGCCAGCCTCTGCGAGTCCCGACCCGACCGGCTGGGCGAGGACGAGGCCGACGAAGCGGTCGCGGACGAGTAGCGCCCGGGCCGGCGCCTACTTGCGGCCCTTGCCGCCGCCCTTGCCATTGGCCTTGCCCTTCTTGCCCGACGACTTGGACCTGCCCGGGCCGCCGGACTTGCCCTTGCCGTGGTGATCATAGACATGCTTGCCGCGCTTGAGTTCGTGGAACGCGGCAGAACCCGGCTTGATGCCCAGGTGGTGGGCCAGTTCGCCCCAGCCGCGCCGCCCGCGCGCCTCGTACTGCTCGATGATGTAGAGCGGCGGATGGTGGCTGACCTCCCCCAGATAGAACACGAGGTAGGCGTCGGCGGGCTGCGCCACCCGGCCCAGCACGAACTGGACCTGCAGCTCGTCCACGCCGAAGCGTGAGCCCAGCCGGGTCCGGAAGGCCCCGGGATCCGACGACGCGCTGAGGTTGAATTGGGCGGCCCAGGCGAGTTCCGCCGCCCGGGCGGGGGCGGGTGTCCAGGCCAGCAGGGCGGCCAACAGGCCGGCCAGCAGCCAGCGTCCGGTCCAGGTGTTCATGAGGATCCTCTCAAGGTTGTGGCCGTCGGGCAGGGCGGCGCCTCAGCCGGAGCGCGACGGGAGCATTGCGCTCCAGTACGCCAGAAAACTTAGCTTATTTTTTATGCTCTTAATTATTTATTTGTGTTGATATATGATACTTTATTCTATGCGAATTCACGGAACGTTCATTCGGTTTTAGTCTAAGACAATCGCTTGCATGACAGCCAAGTGATTGACCATCTTACACTTGTTCCGATCGGGTGGAAGACTCGCCAGAGCGCTGGCTGCGCTGCCAAGCCGGCTACCGACTGCGTGCCCGTGGAGTCTCAAGACAGAACCCGTCAACTGATCTGCCGCAACCAGATACAAGAGGAATGGATCATGCGATTTTCTGCACTACTGCTGCTGACCGTCCTGGTCGGCCTGAGCGGCCCGGCCTGGGCCGGCAAACTGGGGGTGGGCGTGATGGTGGGCGAACCCACCGGTCTGAACGCCAAGGCCTGGCTGGACAACAGCCACGCGCTGGACTTCGGGGTGGCCTGGTCCCTGAACGACCACGAGCGCCTGCACCTGCACATCGACTACCTGTTCCACAACTTCGCGGCGCTCAAGGGCAGCGGCCTGGACGGCAAGCTCGCGCTCTACTGGGGCCTGGGTGGACGCCTGCAGGTGCGCGACGAGTACCACGACAACCACGGCAACGACCACGACTACGACGGCGAGGACGAGCTGGGCGTGCGGATCCCGCTGGGCCTCGACTGGGTCCTGCCGCGCGCACCGGTGGATTTCTTTCTGGAAGTGGCGCCCGTGGTGAATCTGGTGCCGGATACGGACCTGGACGTGGAAGGCGGGATCGGCGTGCGCTTCTGGTTCCGCTGAGCGCGGCCGGCGGCCCGCGGGGGAGCGCAGGCTTCTCCCCGGGCCGCGGCGGGCCCTGTGTTCCGCCGGGATCGTGACCTCAGCGCGTGTCGGTCAGGCCCCGGCCTCGAGCCCGCCTGAGGTGTCCCGCTGCGCGACGGCCCGGTCGCGGATGGCACCGTAGCTCTTGAGCTTGCGATAGAGGGTGGCGGAGCCGATGTGCAGCTGCTCGGCCGTGCGGGTCTGGTTGCCGCCGTTGACCTCCAGCGCCGCCAGGATGTAGTCCTTCTCCACCTCTTCCAATGAGCGCACGGCCCCCTTGCTGGCCACGGGCGCGCTGAAGGCCTGGCGGACCTCCTCCGGCAGGTCCTGGAGCCCAATGCGCGTGCCACTGGCCAGGGCCACGGCGCGCTCCATGGCGTTCTCCAGCTCGCGCACGTTGCCCGGCCAGCTGTAGCGCAACAGCTGGTCGGCGGCCGCCGGGCTCAGGCCGGCGATCTTGCGTCCCATCCGCTCTGCCGACTCCACCAGCAGCACGCGGGCCAGCGGCAGGATGTCCTCCCGGCGCTCGCGCAGCGGCGGCACCAGCAGCTCCACCACCTTCAGCCGGAAGTAGAGGTCCTGCCGGAAGTTGCCCAGCGCCACTTCGCCGGCCAGGTCGCGGTTGGTGGCGGCCACGATGCGCACGTCGATGGACGTGCTCTTGTTCTCCCCCACCCGGCGGACCTCGCGCTCCTGGAGCACGCGCAGCAGTTTGACCTGCATGCCCGGCGAGACCTCGCCCACCTCGTCCAGCAGCAGGGTCCCGTGGCCGGCCGCCTCGAAGAGGCCGGGCCGGTCCGTGTTCGCGCCGGTGAAGGCGCCGCGCACGTGGCCGAAGAGCTCGCTCTCCAGCAGGGCCTCGGGAATGGCGCCGCAGTTGATGGCGATGAAGGGGCCGGCAGCGCGGGTGGACTCCTCGTGCAGGAAGCGCGCGATGCGCTCCTTGCCCGTCCCGCTCTCACCGCTGACCAGCACAGTGGCGTCCACTTTGGCCACCCGGCGCGCCAGCTCCACCAGCACCTGCATGGGCCGGCTGCGCGTGACCATGCCCGCCGGCTCCGTGTGGTCGCGCACGACCTTCTTCAACACGCGGCTGTGCAGGCGCAGCTTGTGCTCCGCGGCCTTGAGGGTCTCGGTGACCCGGTGCAGGGAGACGTCCAGGCTCTCCACCAAGCGCAGGGGTTCGTAGAAGACCATCTCCTCGGCGCGTTCGGCGCCCCACTCGGCCCGGGTGCGCCCCTGCAGGTGGCAGCCCACCTGGCCCTTGCCCATGCAGCGGTCCTCCAGGACGAAGATCTCCTCCCCGGCGACGAAGCTGTGGTAGCCGCTCATCAGGCCGCAGATGGTCCAGCAGACGGCGCTCTCGGAGCGGCCGAAGTGCAGCAGGTGCTGCTCGGCCTCGTAGGAGGCCAGCAGCATCACGCCCTTGCGGCTGAGTGGATCCTCGCACTCGGGTTCGGAACGGAACAGCCCCGCCAGATTGTTGAGCCGCGAGCCCGCCCGCCGCCAGTCATTCTTGTGCGGCCAGTTGTAGCCGCCTTTCAGCGCCTCGGCCATGCGCCAGCCCTGGGCGAAGCCGAACTGGGTCAGCACGGTGCGCGCCGCAGTCAGGCCGAAATTCTCCACCAGGTACTTGCGCAGGATGCCCATGGCCATGGCGTCCACGATGAGCGCGCGCTGGCCGGCGAAGCGGATCAGGCCGCCCTCCGGGTCCAGCTCCAGCAGCTCGCGGTGATGTAGATCCTCCACCCGCATGATGTCCTCCGTCGCATCGAATTGGAGGACAAGCTACCTCAATTTGATGGAACAGGGCTTCTCGCTGTGAAATAAATCTTTGTAAGTGCATGATCCGCTTTGTGATTATTCTTTGGCCCGAATAGTGCAAGGAAGCCCTCCAGGAACGAGGGGCCGGGGGCGGCCGACACGGCCGGCCGGCCGACCAGGCCCGCCGCGTCGCCCAGGCGCCCGCCCCTTCCCCCTTCCGGACGACCGGCCAACCCCGGGTCCGTCCCGACTTCGCAACGCCCTCCAGCGTCCGGCCCCGGCGGACCGTCCTGACCGCCCGTGGCTCCGCTGGACTTGAACGACCCCGCGCCGCACGCAACACAGGACCGCACCATAACCGCATTGAAGGAGAATCCCCATGCGAATCCCATCCCTCAGCAAGCTCCGGGCCGTGGCTCTGGTGGCGACCGTCGCCCTCCTGGCCGTCGGCTGCGCCAGCACGCCGCTGCACACCGAAGCCTCCACCTCCGGCATCCGGGCCGCCGAATCCCTGGGCGCGGCGGACGTGCCCGAGGCCCTGCGCTACCTCCAGCTGGCCCGCGAGGAGCTGTCCCGCGCCAAGGGCCTGTCCCAGAAGAACGACCACGCGGCCGCCAATTCCATGCTGCTGCGGGCCGAGGCCGACGCCGAGCTGGCCGTGCTGCTGTCCCGCGAAGACGCGGTGAAGATAGAAGCCATGGACGCCATCGAACAGGTGCGCCACCTCCGCCTGAGCAACCGCTAGACCCCGGCCGACCTGGCCGTCAACCAAAGGAATCCTCAGATGAAACTTTCCCAGATGCTCTCGCTGGCCGCCTGCGCCGCCCTGCTGGCCGGCTGCGCGGCCACCATTCCCCAGGAGCTCTCCTCGGCGCGCCTGACCTATCAGCGCATCAACACGCCCGAGACCGCCGAGCTGGCCCCCGTGCAGCTGCAGAAGGCCAAGGAAGCCCTGGCCGTGGCGGAGAACTCCTTCATGCTGCACCCGCGCTCCGAGACCACGCGCAACCTGGCCTACGTGGCCCAGCGCAAGGCCGAGATCGCTGCGGCCACCGTCTCCCTGGACGACGAGCGCGAGCGCACGGCCCAGGCCCAGGCCGATCTGGCCCGGACCCAGGGCGAACTCGTCCGCGAGACCCAGCAGGACCTGGACAAGTCCCAGGTGGAGCTGGCCGCCGCCGAACGCAAGGGCGAGCTGGCCGAGAACAAGTTGGACAGCGCGCAACTGGCGCGGGCCGCCGCCGAGCTGCGGGCCGCCACGGCCATGGCCGAACTGGCCAAACTGGCCGCGGTGAAGAACGAGCCGCGCGGCATGGTGATCACCATCTCCGGCAGCGTGCTGTTCGCCTCCAACCAGTCCGTCCTGCTGCCCTCGGCGCGGGAGCGCCTGGATCAGGTGGCCAAGGCCCTGCTGGCCGAGGACGGCCGCAACCTGATCATCGAGGGCCACACGGACTCCCAGGGCACCAACAGCCACAACCTGACGCTCTCCCAGGCCCGGGCGGACCAGATCCGCGACTTCCTGGTGGGCAAGGGCTATCAGGCCAGCCGCATCCAGTCCAACGGGATCGGCGAGGTGCGGCCCGTGGCGGACAACGCCAACGCCGAAGGCCGGGCCAACAACCGGCGCGTGGAGATCATCATCGAGCAGAGCCAGCGCACGTCCACGCAGTAGACCGGCCGGACAGACCGGCTCCGGGCCCGGCCCGGAGCCACAGGCGAAGGAGAGCGAGATGAACCTGGATCAAGCGGCCGGCAAGTGGGAACAGCTCAAGGGTCGGGCCAAGATGGCCTGGGGCGAACTCACCGACGACGATTTCACGAAGGCGGAGGGCTCCGCGGACAAGCTGTTCGGAGTCATCCAGGAGAAGTTTGGCGACGATCGGGAGACCATCAAAGCCAAGCTCGACAAGGCCCGCAAACACTAACCGGCGCGGGACGCGGCGCCAGCGGCGCGGCGTCCCCACGTCCAGCCGAAGGGAGACCCACCATGTTGACCATTCTGGTTGCCGTGCTGCTCGTCCTGCTGATTCTCAAACTGATGCACACCTCATAAGGGGCGGCGCGCCTGCGCCGCTGGAAGGGAAGGGTCGAGACATGCTGTTCACCATCGCCGTCATCCTCGTCGTGCTGTGGGCCCTGGGACTGGTGACCTCGTACACCATGGGCGGGCTGATCCACATCCTGCTCGTGCTGGCCATCGTGGTCGTCCTCGTGCGGGTCATCCAGGGCCGCCGCGTGATTTGAAAGGGGTGGACTACACCTATGCCCACAAGTCCGAGTTCATCAAGAGCATGAAAGAGGACCTGGCCCTGCTCCAGGACGAAGTGGACCGGCTCTCCGGCAAGATCGAGCGCTCCAGCGGCGCGGGCAAGGCCGAGGCCGAGAGACAGCTGGTCGCCGTGCGCGCCCAGTGGAAGACGGCCAAGAGCGAGCTGGAGCAGGCCGAGGACGCCCAGGAGGCGGACTGGGACCGGATGCAGAGCGGCTTCCGGAAGTCCCACGGGGAGCTGAAGCGCTCCATCGAGACCATGCGCCAGTGGCTGGCCGACAAGATCGAACCATAGTGGAATCGAGGTCAGGGCCGGCGCATCCCGTCCGGCCCGACCGATCGGAATTGTGGGGATGTGGGGAGAGGCCCGGCGCCCGCCGGGCCATCCGCGTGTCCGGTCAGGTGAACCCAATCCCGTGGACAGGTCGGCGCAGCAGCGCCCGCCGCACGGTTCGCAAAGGAGCGCCATGATGTCCCTCAGTCGCGCCACGGCACGCCACCACGACGGGCGCCAGGGCCAGGATCTGTGGCAATCCTTCCGTCCGCCGGATCCCGCCGATCCCTCGGCGGGGGGATTCGGATTCCTCTCGTCGCTGGAAGAGAACCGCCTGCCCCCCGGCGCCCTGGTGGGGGCCCGGCCGGTGCTCGACATGGAGATCCTGACCTACGTGCGGGAGGGCGTGCTGGCCCAGGACGAGTCCTCGGGAAAGACAGGCTTGCTGCTGGCCGGCGAATTCCAGTGCCGCGTGCACCGGCGCGGCAGCCGGCTGCGCGAGCGCAACGCCTCCGCCTCCCGCTGGGCCCACGCCTTCCGCCTGACCCTGCGGCCGTCGCGCGCCGGCCGCACCCCGACCTGCGAGCAAAAGCACTTTCCCAGCGCGGACCGCCGGGGCTGGCTCTGCGTGGTGGCCTCGCCGAACGGTCGGCTGGGCTCGCTGCTCGTGCACCCGGACGTTCAGCTCTACTCGACGTTGATGGATCTGGGCCAGCACCTGGTCCACCAGCTGCCGCCGGGCCGGATGGCCTGGCTGCACGTGGTGGAGGGGGAGATCGCCATCGGCGACCTGGTGCTCACCAGCGGCGACGGGGTGGGGGTCACGGCGGAAGCCGCGGTCTCGTTCACCGCCCGGCTGGAGTCGGAGATCCTGCTGCTCGATCTGGGCCCGGATCCGCGGGCCGTCTGAACCTACGCGTCAGCGCAAGTGGGGCGGTCGGTCTCGGGTGTTCCGGGAGCGGCCGCCGCCAGGATCCGTCTCCCGGCTTTGATTCGGGGTCTCAGTCTTTGGACACGTGGTGTCGGCTTCCCGGAGTCCGGGCCGCCAGCCACTTGTAGGCGCCGTAGCCGGTGGAGATCACGGCCACCGCCACGCCCGCCGCCATCAGCAGGCTGGCGGTGGAGACCACCAGCGCGCTGGCTCCCGCCACGGCCACCGTCACGGGACCCACCGTCAGCAGCAGTTTGCGCTCGCGGACGGGGTCCTTCTGCCCATCAAATTCATCCATGAGTCATCTCCTGGTTAGTGGACCGCTGCCCGCGAGCGGTCCGCCGCGCTCAGCCGATCCGTCGTTCAAGCCGACGGGCTCCACCCGATCCCCTCACCTGGAGGAACACGGCACCCGCCCCGGGTTCCGCCGCGCCACCGCAATCCGGTGGCGCGACGGGCGGACCGGTCATGGACCCGTCCACTGAAAGCAGCGGGATGATGCGCGCCTTGCGGCCGGGTGGACACAGCACCCAACGCAGGTCCCGACACTCACGCCCGGGGCTCAATGGTTCGTCCCGGGGCGCCACTCTCCGCGGTTCACGTCGGAATCCCGCGGACGGCGGACCTGGCGACGTGGCCGGCGGCTGCCGGCCAGGCCGACGGGTGCCCTCGGTGCGAACCATTGCCCCACAGTCCCCCCCACAGTCTCCTACAACAGCAACTTCCACAGCTGGACCGGACCACCGGTCAGCACGGGTTCCGGGTAGAATTCGCGGATCAACACGCTCAGCCACTCGCGCGAGGTCTCGATCTGGCTCAGGCGGATGCCCGCCGGCGGACCACTCAGCACCTCGTAGTGGCCGATGCGTACCTGGATCGGCGTCGTCTCGCCGGCGGGCAATAGGTCCAGCAGAATGGTCTTGGCTTGGGAGTCGATTTCCAGCTTCAGCATCTTGCCGAACCTTTCAAACGCAACGTTGATCAGCGCCTTGACGACGAACTCGGTGAACATGATCTGCGCTTTCAGACTCCAGGATGGAGCGGATCCGTCAACCTCAAGCGAGTGAATGCGCCAGGGGATCCGGGTCACCACTCTTTTTGCGGACGTCCTCTTGTCTACGCTCGACGCGGGAGACACCCCCATCCCGGCCTTCCCCCGCCTTGCGGGGGAAGGTGTCGACCCCCCGATTCCAGCCGGACCGCCCATCGGTGCCAGGAAACACGACCTGCGCGACCCCTTCCCCCGCAAGGCGGGGGAAGGCCGGGATGGGGGCGAGAGCCCGAGAGCATGCACCCACTCGCGACGGCACCTGTGGTCCACTTCTTGACGGATGAGTCTCCTCAGCGATCCGATTTGGGTGGCCAGGGGCCATCCGGCGACAGGCGCGGCGGATCCTCCGGCGGCTTGCGCCAGCTCTCCAGCAGGACGGCCGTCAGGGTGAAGGTCAGCGGCCCCAGGATCAGGCCGGAGGCGCCGAAGAGCAGCAGGCCGCCCACCACCGAGATGAAGGCCACCAGGGTGTGCTGGTGCAGACGCCGGCCCACCAGCATCGGCCGCAGCAGGTTGTCCACGCCGCCCACCACGATCCCGCCCCAGAGGGCCAGGATCAGGGCGCGGCCCCACTGGCCCGCCAGCAGCAGGAAGAGCGCGGCGGGCACCCAGATGATAAAAGCGCCCAGCACGGGGATCACCGAGAGCAGGGCCATCACCACGCCCCAGAAGAGCGGGGCGGGCAGCCCCAGCCACCAGAACATCAGGCCGCCCAGCAGGCCCTGGATCAGGGCCACCGCCAGGGTGCCGTAGACCGTGGCGGAGATGGTGTCCCCCAGGCGCTCCAGCAGCCGGTCCATGTCCACGCGGGACAGGGGCGAGGCGGAGCGCAGGACCTGCAGCGCCGCGACGCGGTCGCGCAGCAGGTAATAGAACAGGTAGAAGGTCAGCCCCACCGCCGCCAACTGGATCGCGGAGCCGCGCAGGACGGAGCCCGCCGCCGCGCTCATCCAGCCCACGAAGGCCTGGATGGTGCCCGGCAGGTCGATGCTCTGCCGGACCCACTGGGCCACGGGCGCCAGCCGCGGCCGGGCCTCGAGGGCGCGCAGCCACTCGCCGGATTCCACCTTGCCCCGCACCAGCTCGGCCCCCAGGATGGACTCCTGGATCAGCCGCTGGCCCACGAAGACCACGGGCAGGGCCACCAGCAGCGCCACGACCAGCACGCAGAGGGCGGCGGCCAGTCCGGGACGTCCCAGCCGGGCCTCCAGCCAGAGCTGGAGGGGCGCGAACAGCACGGCCAGGGTCAGGGCCCAGACCAGCACCGAGAGGAAGGGCAGGGTCAGCTGCCAGCAGATCCAGAGGCCCAGGATCGTCGCGGCGATCAGCACGGGCGTCTGCACGCTGCCGCTCAGGCGGCGGTCGTCCACGATGGGTGCGCCGCGGCGCCGGGTTCCGGGGTTCAGCATGGGGAGCATTTCCGCTTGTCAGCCGGGCCGGCTGCGCCGCGGCTCCCACAGGGAAACCGCGACGCGTCGGCCACCGGCTCTGCCGCTATTTCAACCGGTAGCTGATGCCGCCCAGGATCGCCCAATCCCACTCGGGATCGACGACGTTGTTGTCCGTGTACCTGACCTGCAGCTCGGGGCTGAAGGAGAGGCGGTTTTCCAGGTAGTAGATGAACGTGCTGTTGAAGATCGCGCCCATCAGGTCCTCCGCGCCGGTGGCGGTGACCATGTCGTAGTTGACCGTCAGGCCGTTGTACCAGTCCACGCGGTTGGAGATCTCATAGTCCACGCGCAGGTTCTCCTGCAGGTTGTAGACCATGTCGTCGGCGAAGACCGTGGAGAGCGAGAGCCGGTTGCTGAGCTGCAGCACCATGCCGATGGGCAGGTGGTTCTCCAGCCGCGCCACCAGGTTGGGATCGCCGCTCTCGCCGTTGTAGTCGGACAGCCGGGCGCCCACGCCCACGCGGGCCGACCAGCCGTGCCAGCGCTGGGCCGTGGGCTCGTCGATCACCTCCTGGATGCGCAGCACGCCCATGGCGCCCAGCGTCTCACGGGCCAGCACGCCGCCGGCGGCCAGGACCTTCTCCATCTCGCCGTACCAGTACTTGCGGTATTCCACGTTGCCGTAGGTGCTGCGGAACTCGGACTCGCGGTCGATGATGGCGGCCAGCTGCAGCAGGGCGTCGTCGGACAGCCCGGCCGTGGTCACGCCGTACTTCTGGAAGTCCTCGTCCATCCGCACGGCCTGCTTGAGCACGGTGGCGTTGATGGTGCGCCCGTAGCCCATGCCGGCCTCCACGTCCACGCGGGGATCGTCCGCGCTGTCCTGGAAGGCCAACTTGCGGTAGTCCACGCTGGCGCCGCCGTAGACGAAGACCTTGACCGCGTTGCTCAGGTACTTGTCCAGGTTGGTGGCGGCGTTGACGTCGAAGGAGTTCTCCGTCTCTGCGCCGTCCGCCGTGCCGCGGCTGTTGCTGGCGCTGGCCGCCCCGGAGATGTTGTAGCTGAAGGGCAGGGAACGCAGAGCCAGCCAGTAGGTGCCGGAGCCGCCCACGTTGTAGCCCACCTGGGTGGTGTCGCTGGAGTTGCCCACCGCGTTGAAGGTGCCGTTCAGGTAGGCCTGCTGGGTGGTGCTGGTGGGGAAGGTGTAGTCCAGCAGGGAAATGGCCTGGCCGGGCAGGGCCAAGGCGCACGTGGCTGCCAGGGCCAGGTGAATGCTTGTGATACGTCTCATGATCGACCTCTCTGATTGTGGCATGGACATGCCGTCTGCCGGGGCCGGGCATTCCCGACCCAGGCCTGTGGGAACGTGGTTCTGCACTCGTGGGGAGCGGATGACGGAGCTGGCGCGGTCTGGGGCGTCAGACGGGGGCCGGATCCGCTTGGGTCGTGGCGCGCGTGGTGCCCCACCGCCTCCGGAGTCTCCAGGCCGACATGCCCGGAAGCGGTGGGACCACGACTCACACACGTGTCGGCACGGGGGTCCCGGCGCGACAGAATGAGTACTGCAGGATCCGTGCCAACTCGTTACACATTGTCTGTCATCGTGTTTCAAAGTGAAAATGGGCGGACGCCGACCTCAGTCCATCAGTTTGAGGGAGCCCGCCCATCAATTCGACCGGATGCCACCCCGCCGGCGGACGCGGGGCGGATCAGGCTCACGCGCGCCCTTCGCAGGGTCCGAAGCGCACCTCGACTCGGTGCTCGCGGGCATCGTCCTGGAGGTCCAGCCCCGCCCCGGCCAGCGGCCGGCCGTCCAGGGTCAGCCGCACCGGCCCCTGCTGCGCCGGGTCCTGGACGTACTCGAGCACGTAGAGCGTCCGGCAGTAGCGGTAGTGCACGCGGAAGGCCGTCCAGCCGGCCGGCACCCGGGGCTGGATGTGCAGCGTGTCCACCCGGCGCTCCAGCCCCAGCACGACCTCGTGCAGCAGCTGGTAGTACCAGCCCGCCGCCCCCGTGTACCAGGTCCAGCCACCCCGGCCCGCGTGCGGCGGCTGGCTGTAGACGTCCGCCGCCAGCACGTAGGGCTCCACCCGGTAGCGCTCCACGGCCGCCGGGTCCAGCGTGTGTTGGATGGGATTGAGCAGGGCGACCAACGTCGCGGCCTGCTCCACGCGGCCGGCCAGCGCGAAGGCCTGGGCCGCCCAGATGGCGGCGTGCGTGTACTGGCCGCCGTTCTCGCGCACGCCGGGCGGATAGGCCTTGATGTAGCCCGGCTCCAGCGGGGCCTGGTCGAAGGGCGGATCCAGCAGCTGGACCAGCTGCAGATCCTGCCGCACCAACTGCTCCCAGACCGCGTCCAGGGCCAGCCGGCGCCGGCCGGGATCGCCCACGCCGGCCAGGGTCGCCCAGGCCTGGGGCAGCAGGTCGATGCGGCACTCCGCGCCGGCGGCCGAGCCCAGGGGCTGGCCGTCGTCGAACCAGGCGCGCTTGTACCACCGGCCGTCCCAGGCTTCGAGATCCAGCTGGCGGGCCAGACCGGCGGCCGCCGTCCGGCACTCGTCGACCAGCCCCGCGTCGGCGCGTGCTTCGGCCAGCGGGATGAAGCGGCTCAACACCTGATGCAGGAAGAAGCCCAGCCAGACGCTCTCGCCGCGCCCCGCCTGGCCCACCAGGTTCATGCCGTCGTTCCAGTCGCCGCCGCCCATCAGGGGCAGGCCGTGCGCGCCCAGGGCCAGGCCGTGGCGCAGGGCCCGCACGCAGTGCTCGTAGAGGGGGCCGGCCTGGTCGGAGCGGCCCGGCAGGTCGTAGTAGCTCTCCTCGCCGGGGCCCAGCGTCCGGCTGGCCAGGTAGGGCACGACCTCGTCCAGCACGCCCGTGTCCCCGGTGAAGGCCACGTAGCGCGCGACGGCGTAGGGCAGCCAGAGGAAGTCGTCCGAGCAGCGGGTGCGGATGCCCCGCCCGCCGGGCGGGTGCCACCAGTGCTGCACGTCGCCCTCCGCGAACTGGCGGCCGGCGCAGCGCAGGAGCTGCTCGCGGGTCACCCCGGGCAGCTGGTGGAGCAGGGCCAGGCAGTCCTGGAGCTGGTCGCGGAAGCCGTAGGCTCCGCCCGACTGGCTGAAGCCGCTGCGGCCCCAGAGGCGGCAGGCCAGGACCTGGTAGGGCAGCCAGCCGTTGAACAGCACGTTCAGACCGGCGTCCGGCGTCTCGGCCTGGAGCACGCCCAGGGTGCTCCGCCAGAAGCGCCAGACCTCCTCCAGCGCCAGGTGCGCGGGCCCGACGCCCCGGTGGCGCTGGACCAGGGCCGTGGCTTCCGCGCTGCTGCTGCCGGCCCCGAGGATGAAGACCACCTCGCGCTCGGCGCCGGGCTCCAGCACCACGCGGGTCAGGATGGCCGCGCAGGGGTCCAGGCCCGCCCCCAGCCGTCCGCTCAGCTCGCGCAGCCGGACGGCCGCCGGGCCGGACGGATCGCCGTTGCGGCCCAGACACTCGGCGCGGTCGCCGCTGACGCTGCGCAGGGGCTCGCTGCAGTCGAAGAAGGCCACGAAGCCCGAGAACTCCTCGCTGTAGGCGTTGCGCGCCAGGATCGCCCCGGTGAGCGGCTCGCGCTCGGTCACCACGTGGGGCGCGTGCCGGCTGCGCAGGTCGCCCAGCACCCAGTCCACGGAACCGAACACGCTGAGCGTGCGCGGGCGCCGGCCCGCGTTGCGGATCTTCAGCGCCAGGAACTTCACCGGCGCGTCCACGGCCACGTAGGTCTTGAGTTCTGTCACCAGCCCGTCCTCGGCGTGCTCGAACACGCTGTAGCCGAAGCCGTGGCGGCAGGCGTAGGCGCTCTCCCCCATCCGCGGCCAGGGCATGGGGCTCTGGAAGCGCCCGCTCTCCTCGTCGCGCAGGTAGAGCACCTCGCCCGCGGGATCGCTGACGGGATCGTTGCTCCACGGCGTCAGGCGGCCCTGCTGGGCGTTGCCGAACCAGGTGTAGGCGCTGCCGCTCTCGCTGACCACGGTGCCCAGCCGCGGGTTGGCCAGGACGTTCACCCAGGGCGCCGGCGTGTGCGTGCCGGGCGGAAGGTCGATGATGTACTCGCGCCCGTCGCGCGTGAAGCCGCCCGTGCCGTTGGAAAACAGCAGGTCGTCCCGCGGGGCGGCGGGGGCGGGGGCCGGGCCGGGCGCGGCGCGGCGCACGGGGGGAAGCATCAGCGCCCGCCCGGGTTCCCGGGTCCGCCGCCAGCGCTCCAGCTGTCCGCCCAGCGAGCCGTCGGCGTCGCGGATCACCACCCGGGCCACGGCCTGCAGCAGCACGCGGTCCTCTTCGGAGAAGCTCTCGATCTGCCGCACGAAGACGCCGCCCGGCTTGTCCAGCAGGTGGGCCTCGGGCCCGGCGGCGATGAGGTCCAGCAGCTGGTCGCCCAACTCGCGCCGGTAACTCGAGGCGTCCTCGTTCCAGATCACCAGATCGGTGGCCAGCCCGCGCGTGCGCCACCAGGCGTGGGCCTTGAGCAGATCCTGCACCAGCTGGAGCTTGTCGGCCTCCCCCACGCGCAGCAGCACGATGGGCAGGTCGCCCGGGATGCCGAAGCGCCAGAGTCCGGCCTGGCCCTTGCGGTTGCGGCGCAGGATGCTGCCCGGCGCCCGGAAACTGCGGTGGGCGAAGATCACCGCGGCGGCCAGCTCGGCGTAGCGCTGGACGTCGGCCTCGCTGGCCCCCAGTTGGGCCAGGGCGGTCCGGCTGTGGGTGGGGGCGGCGTCCAGCACGCGGTCCACGGTGCGGTGGTCCTGATACTTGGCGCTGAGCCGCAGCGCGGCCTCGCGCGTGGGAGCCACCCCGAGGATCAGGTCGAAGCGGGCGGTGGCGTCGGGCGCCAGGACGAGCTCGCGGCGCAGCGCGGCGCAGGGATCCAGCACGGCCCCCGCCGTCCCGGAGAGCGGGCCGTCCGACTCCTGCGCCAGCGGATTGCGCAGGCTGCGGCCCCGGCCGATGAAGCGCGCCCGGTCGGTCTCGAAACTGCAGGCCGCCGGATCCCCGCCGCCCAGGGGCAGCAGGCAGAAGAGCCAGGGCGGCCGCTCGTCCGCCGAGCGCGGCCGGCGCGTCAGGAGCACGGTGCCCAGCTCGGGGCAGAGCTCGCTCTGCACGAAGAGGTTGCTGAAGACGCGGTGCAGCTCGTCCGCCGCGCCGGGGGCCAGCACGATCTCGGCGTAGACGGTCAGCGAGAGCCGGCGCTCGTGCGGCGAGCGGTTGGTGAGCCGGATGCGGCGGATCTCCAGGTCGTCCTCGATGGAGACGGCGACCTCGGTGTGGGTCTCCACCTGGTCGTCCTGGCGGCGGAACTCCGCCCGGCCCGGCGAGAAGACGGCCTCGTACTTCTGGCCGGCGCGCAGCGTGGGCTGAAAGGTGGTGGACCAGCCGTGCCCGCTCTGCAGGTCGCGCACGTAACCGAAGACCCCGTGCGCCTCGACGGTGGGATCCTCGCGCCAGCGGGTGACGGCCAGCTCGCCGAAGCGGCTGTAGCCCGCGCCGGCGGCGGAGACCATCACGTGGTAGCGCCCGTTGGAGAGCAGCTGCACGTCGGGCAGCGGCGTGTTGGGATTGGTGAAGGTGCGCAGCGCGGACGGGGCCGCAGGGAGCGCGACCCGCCCCGAGGCCCGGGCTTCCCGGGCGTGCGGGTACATCAGCACGCCGGTGCGGGGCACGCGCTCCAGCAGCAGCAGGGCCGCCGCGTGGAACTCGGGGATGCTGAGGAAGCGGCGCTGCATCAGCGGCCCCAGCAGGGCCTGCCCGAGGGCCAGCAGGCCCATCCCGTGGTGGTGGGCGAAGAAGGACTGGATCCGCACCTCGCTCTCGCCCTCGTCCAGGCGCGCGGGGGTGAAGTCGACGGCCTCGAAGAAGCCGTAGACGCCCAGCCAGGAGCGCGCGGCCATCTGGCGCAGGTTGGCCACGGCGCGGCGGGGATCCACCAGCAGGGCCAGCAGCGTGGCATAGGGCGCCACCACCACCTCGTCGCCCAGCCCGCGCTGCAGGCCCAGTCCCGGCACCCCGAAGGCCCGGTACTGCCAGGTGCCCTCGCCGTCCTGGACGTTGTAGCAGGACTCCGAGATCCCCCAGGGCACGCCGCGCTGCCGGCCGTACTCGATCTGGCGGGCCACGGCGCCCGTGCAGGTCTGGTCCAGCAGGGTGCCCGCGAAGTGCGGCATCACCAGGCGCGGCATCAGGTATTCGAACATGGATCCGCTCCAGCTGAGCAGCACCTGCCGGCCGTGGGCCGTGGTCAGCCGCCGCCCGAGGGCGAACCAGTGGTCGAAGGGCAGCTGGCCGGAGGCGATGGCCACGTAGCTGGCCAGGCGGGCCTCCGAGGCCAGCAGGTCGTAGACGCTGGTGTCCAGCCGGCGCTCCGCCACCTGATAGCCGATGGCCAGCAACTTGCGGCGCGGATCGTAGAGGAATGCGAACTCGGCGCCGGCCAGGCCCAGGCAGCGCGCGGCCAGGGCTCCGATCTGCTCCAGACGCGCGGCGATGCGCTCCGCGCCCAGCGTGAAGGCCCGGGCCAGCCGCAGCTCCGGCTCGCCGAAGGGCGGCAGGGCCAGCCCAGCGGCCGCCTGGCGCGCCAGATCGGCCAGCCCGGCCAGGTTCTCCGCCTGCTCGAGGGCGGCCCAGAGCTCGGGCGCCACTCGCCCGGGCAGCGCCTCCCCGGACTCCAGCCAGGGGGCCAGCTCGCTCAGGTCGGCCCGCAACGCGCGCACCTGACGCTCGAAGGCCGTGGCCCACCAGGCCGCCTCCGGGCCCGCCTCCACCCCGCAGGATTCCACCAGCCGGGCGGCCTCCGCGCCCAGTCCGGCCAGCCACTCCCGCCGGAACGACAGGCCCGGTGGGCAGGCGCGCAGCCGGTCCCGCAGCGCATCCAGCGGCGGGCCGGCCCCCGCCGGTCCGGCCAGCGGTTCCAGGGTGTCGCGCAGTCCGGCCTGGAGGCCGTCCGGGAGCAGGGGCGCGCCGGCCAGCTCCAGCAGCCCGCTGCGCAGCACGCGGACGTGGCCCGTCAGGTTGCCGCTGTCCACGGTGGAGACGTAGAGCGGCCGCAGGGCCCGGCGCGTGACGGTGTCGTACCAGTTGTAGAAGTGGCCACGGTGGCGCTCGAGCTGCTCCATGGAGTCCAGGGTGCGGGCCGTGCGCTCCAGCAGCTGCCCGGCGCTCAGGTAGCCCAGGTCGTGGGCGCAGAGGTTGGCGAGCAGCGAGAGACCCATGTCCGTCGGGCTGGTGCGGTGGGCCACCCGCGGGCCGGGCTCCTGCTGGAAGTTGTCCGGGGGCAGCCAGTTCTCCTGCGGGCCGACGAAGACCTCGAAGTAGCGCCAGGTCAGGCGGGCCACCCGGCTCAGGAAGCGCAGGTCCGCCTCGCCCAGCCGCGCGGCGGCGGCGGGCAGCGGCCGGCTGATCCACCACGCCAGCAGCGGCGAGCCGAACCAGAGCAGCAGGAGCGGGGCGGCTGCGGCGAGGGCGGATCCGGAGAATCCGGAGAATCCGAGCCCGGCGGCCAGCGCCAACACCAGCAGCGGAACCGCCCAGAGCCGTCCCAGCACGCTCGCCAGGCCAGTCCCGGCGTGCCGCTCCACTGCGGCGGCGGTCTGCCACTCGAGCAGGTGCTGGCGGCTGAGGCCCACACGCCAGAGCGAACGCGCGGCGGCGTCCAGGGCGACGCCCGCCTCCAGCGGCAGGAAGACCAGCCAGAGCGCCGTGCGGGCCAGCCGTTGCGCGGCGGCGCGGGCCACCGTGGCCACGTGCACGGCCAGGGGCAGGCGGGGCGGGACGCGCACCAGCTCGGCCAGGCCGGGAAGCAGCTCGGGCAGGAAGAGCAGGCCCAGCACGGCCAGGGTCCAGGCGCCGGGCGTGGGCAGCACGAACCAGCCCAGCCCCAGTAGCACGGCGTAGGCCGGCGCCACCAGCGCGCGGCGCAGGTTGTCGAAGATCTTCCACCAGCCCAGCAGGGCGATGTCCGGCCGGATCCGCCGCCCGGCGGCGTCCCCGACCCGCAGGCCCAGCCAGGGCGCGATCTGCCAGTCGCCGCGCATCCAGCGGTGGCGCCGGCTCAGGTCGGCCAGGTAGCCCGCGGGCGAGTCCTCCAGCAACTCCACGTCGCTGCACTGGCCCGAGCGCGCGTAGCAGGACTCCAGCAGGTCGTGGCTGAGCACGGCGTTGTCCGGGAAGCGCCCGTCCAGCAACCGGCGGAAGGCTCCCACGTCGTAGAGGCCCTTGCCGATGAACGAGGTCTCCTGGAAGAGGTCCTGGTAGAGGTCCGAGACCAGGTGCGTGTAGGGGTCGAAGCCCACCTGGCCGGCCATCAGCCGCGCGTAGCGGCTCTGGGTGGCGCTGCGCCAGGAGATGCTGACCCGCGGCTGGAGGATGGCGTAGCCGCGCAGCAGGCGGCGTCCCGCGGCGTCCAACAGCGGCCGGTTGAGCGGATGGGCCGCGGCGCCCACCAGGCGCCAGCCCGCGCCCCAGGGCAGATCCGTGTCCGTGTCCAGCGTGATCACGTAGCGGATGCTGGTCAGTTGCGAGACGTCGCCCACGATGCGGCAGAAGGCGTCCCGGTCGCTTCCGCACAACAGGGCGTTGAAGTCCTCGAGCTTGCCGCGCTTGCGCTCGCGGCCCATCCAGCAGCCCTCCTGCGGGTTGTGGAGCCGCGGCCGGTGGAAGAGCAGGAAGCGCCCGTGTGCGTCGTCGCCGTAGCGCAGGTTCAGCTCCGCGATGCCCGCGCCGGCCTGGTCCAGCAGCTCGTCGTCGCCCGCGACCCCGGCCTGGTCGGCGTCGGTGAAGTCGGTGAGCAGCGCGAACCACAGATTGGGGTCGCGGTTGGCCAGGTAGCGCAGCTCCAGGCCCTGCAGCATGGCGGCGATCCGCCCCGGCCCCGTCAGCAGGGTGGGCACCACGACCAGCGTGCGGCACTCGGCCGGGATGCCGTGTTCGAAGTCCATCCGCGGCATGGCCTGGGGCCGGTTCAGGTGGGAGGCCAGCCAGTTCACGCCGGCGAGGGCGAACTGGGAGGCCACCAGCGCCGCGCCGATGCACAACACCGGCAGGGCCCAGCGAGGCGCCTGGCCCGCGGCGGCGGCCAGCAGCAGCAGGGCCGGGACGGCCAGCAGGACCACCAGCCCCAGGTAGGCAATCAGCTTGCCCGCGCGCCGCCGGGAGGGCGGGACGGCGGCCAGCGCCGGCAGCCCGCGCAGCACGCGCTCCAGCTGCGGCCGGCCCTCGTCCACCAGCAGCCAGCCCACGTGGGCCGCCACGTCGTCGACAGCCCGGGCGCACGCCGCGTCGGCCAGCTCCACGGCGGCCCGGGCCACCTGGTTCTCGTCCAGCCGGAAGCGCCGGGCCAGGGCCTCCACCACGTGCCGGTAGGAGTCGCGCGTGGGGAAATCCATCCGCGGGTAGACGCCCGCCGCCTCGCCGCGCAGGATGTGCTCCGTGCGGCTGTGGGACTCGACGAACTCGTGCCACTCCAGCGCGTTGACCAGCCGCAGGCTGGAGATGGTGTTGGCCACCGAGGAATGCGCCGCCGCCTGGCCCTGGCTCTCGGCGCGGATGGCCTCCTCGATGGTCTGGCCCTGGTCCGCCAGCCGCTGCTCCAGCCAGGCCAGCACCAGCGTGGTGGTGGCTCCGCGACCCTGCAGGGCCTGGGTGAACTGGGCGACGAAGGTGGTGGAGAGGGGCGGACCCTCGTGCACCAGGTCCGCCAGCACCTGGAAAGCGCTGTCCTGGCGGTCCGGCACGGCGTCGAAGCGCTGGGCCCAGGCCAGGGCGCTGTCCCGGTGCGCACGCTGCCAGCTCATGTTGACGGTGACCCGGCGCAGGCTCTCCACCAGCGCCAGTCGCAGCATGATGGCCACCGACCAGATCTCCCCCAGGGTCAGGGGCGTGACGGACTGGTAGGCGGTCAGGTAGCGCGCGAGCGCCTCCTCGTCCACGCGCCCGTCCACGTGGGCCACGAACTCCAGGATGATGTCGTAGATGCGCGGCCGGCCGCCGGACGCGCCCCCCGCCAGACGCGGCAACTGGCGGCTGTAGCCGCGGGGGAAATGCAGGCGCGCCAGGTGGACCTGCTCCTCGATCAGCCAGCGGTTGTCCAGCAGCCACTCGGCGGCCAGCGCCATGCGCCGGCCGGCGGCGTGGGCCCGGGAGAGCAGCAGGTGGCAGCGTTCGATGACCCGCTCGGAATCCCACAGCCGCCGCAGCAGGCGATCGTCGCCATGGGAGCGGCCCAGCACGTGGCCGGCGGCCAGGTCGCGCGCATGGAGCTCCAGCTGCTCGATGGCGAACACCGCCCCGTGCAGCGGCGGTTCGGTGGAGCTGGCCCGGTACAGACCCTCCGCCCAGCGCGTCAGGTCCGGGAAGCCGATGGTGCGGGATTCGCCGGCGCCGTGGAAGAGCCGGCGCAAGCGGTTTCCCAGCCCCAGCCGCCGCTTGTCCCGGCCTTCGTCCGGGCCGGGAAAGGTCGTCGTGCGGGTGTTCATGGCGTGCTCTTCCTTGTCTCCGGCCCGCGTTCGCCGGGTTCGCCGCCGCTGTCGACGGGCGGGTTGCCGCGGGCGCGCGGGCGCCCCGGGCGCAGCACTTTCAGCAGTTCCAGAACCGCCAGCGGAAGGGTGCCCAGGGCCAGCAGGAGCAGGCCTTGGGGATAGCTCAGGGGCGTGGTCTGCAGGAAGGCGCCCAGCCGCACGCTGTGCTGGCTCCAGAACTGGAGCCCGATGGAGAGCGCCACCACGCCCACCAGATTGAGGTTGCCCGCCAGCGGGAGACGCCAGACGGGGCGGGTCGCGCTGCGGGCCCCGAAGGCGCGCCAGAGTTCGGCGAAGACCAGCACGGCGAAGGCCGAGCTGCGGGCCGCGGCCGGTCCGGCCGTGCGCAGCGTCTGCAGGTAGACGGCGAAGGCCACGCCCGCCGTGAGCAGGCCGGTGAGCAGCATGCTGCGCAGGAAGTCCCGGTCGGCCAGGCGCTCGCCGGGCGGCCGCGGCGCCTTCCGCATCAGGTCGGGATCCGCGGGATCGGTGGCCAGGCAGAGCGCGGGCAGGCCATCGGTGACCAGGTTGATCCAGAGCAGGTGGATGGGCAGCAGGGGCACGGGCAGCCCGGGCACGATGCAGGCGGTCATGAGGAGCAGTTCGCCCGTGTTGCCCGCCAACAGGTACTGCAGCGTCTTGCGGATGTTGGCGTAGATGCCCCGGCCCTCGGCCACGGCGTGGACGATGGTGGCGAAGTTGTCGTCCGTGATGATCAGGTCCGCCGCCTGGCGCGTGACCTCCGTGCCGCTCCGGCCCATGGCGATGCCGATGTCGGCGCCCTTGAGGGCGGGCGCGTCGTTCACGCCGTCCCCCGTCATGGCCACCACGGCGCCATCCGCCTGCAGGGCGCGGACGATCCGCAGCTTGTGTCCGGCGCTGACCCGCGCGTAGACGGCGGCGTCGGCGACCGCTTTCTGCAGCTGTTCCTCGGAAAGCCGGTCCAGCTCCAGGCCGCTGAGGACCTGTCCGGCGGCGGCGGGCAGCCCGAGTTCCCGCGCGATGGCCCGGGCCGTGTCCGGATGGTCGCCCGTGATCATCACCACGCGGATGCCCGCGGCCTGGCAGGCGGCCAGGGCGTCCCGGGCCTCGGCGCGCGGAGGATCGTGCAGGCCGGCCAGGCCCAGGAAGACCAGGTCGCGCTCCACCTCCTCCACCGTCAGGTCGGCGGGCGCGGCGGACTCCAGGTCGCGCCGGGCGCATCCCAGCACGCGCAGCCCCTGCCGCGCCAGCTCCGAGACGCGGGACTGGATCTGCTCCCGGTCCGCCGGGGCGAGGGGTCGATCGACGCCGTCCGCGCGGCAGTGGGTGCAGAGGGCCAGCAGCGGATCCGGCGCCCCGTTGCAGAAGGCGCGCAAGCCGCCCGCCTCCAGCCGGCGCAGCGTGGTGCTGCGCTTGCGGCCGGAATCGAAGGGGAAGTCGAGCACGGCGGGCCAGCGGGCCTCCAGCCGCGCCCGGTCGGCGCCGGCCTTGCCGCCCGCCACCAGGAGGGCGCCCTCGGTGGGATCGCCCACGCAGCTCCAGACCCCGCCCGTTTCCGTCACCTGCGCCTGGTTGCCGCCCACCAGCCCGGCGGCCAACTCGTCCAGCGCCGCCCGCCAGGCCGCCGCGGACTCCGGCCCCACCGGCTGGACCGCGCCCGCCGGCCCGTAGCCCGCGCCCGTGACCACGTAGTCCTGACCCACGGTGTGGAGGGCGCGCACGGTCATCTCGCCCAGGGTCAGCGTGCCGGTCTTGTCCGTGCAGATGACGCTGGTGGAGCCCAGCGTCTCCACGGCGGCCAGCCGGCGCACCAGCGCGCGGCGCCGCGACATGCGCAGCACGCCCAGCGAGAGCGCCACGGTGACCACGGCCGGCAGGCCCTCGGGCACTGCGGCCACGGCCAGGCCGACGGAGGTCATCACCAGCTCCAGCAGCGGCACGTGGCGCAAGAGGCCCAGCCCGAAGAGCAGGGCCACGATCCCCAGCGCGACCTTCACCAGCACGCGGCCGAAGACCTCCAGCTTGCGTTGCAGGGAGCTGACCGGCTCCGCGTCCGCCGCCTGGATCAGCCCGGCGATGCACCCCAGTTCGGTGTCCATGCCCGTGCCCACCACCAGGGCCCGACCCGTGCCCGCGGCCACGTGCGTGCCCATGAAGACCAGGTTGGCGCGTTCGCCCAGCGGCAGTTCCAGCTCAGCCAGCGGCTCGGGCCGCTTCTCCGCGGCCTCCGACTCGCCGGTCAGGGTGGATTCCACGCAGCGCAGCGAGGCGCTGGCCAGCAGCCGGGCGTCCGCCGCCACCACGTCGCCGGCCTCGAGCAGCAGCAGGTCGCCCGCCACCACGTCCGCGGCGGGCAGCGGGCACACCGCGCCGTCGCGCTGCACGCGGGCCAGCGGGGCGGTGAGCTTGCCCAGCGCGGCGATGGACTTCTCCGCGCTGTACTCCTGCCGGAACCCGCTGGCGGCGTTGAGCGCGACGATGAGCAGGATGGCCAGGGCGTCGAGGCCCTGGCCCAACAGCAGGGAGAGCAGGCCGGCGGCGATCAGGATCCAGACGAGCAGGCTCTTGAACTGGCCCAGCAGGCTGCGCAGCGGGCGGAAGCGCCGGGCGGCGGTCAGCCGGTTGGGACCGTCCCGCGCCAGACGCCGGGCCGCCTCGGCGGAGCCCAGCCCCTCCGGCGCGGACTCCAGCCGCGCGCAGAGCTCGGCCAGGGAGAGGACGTGCCAGGGCCGCTGCCCCGCCCGGGCGGCCGGCGGAGGTCTGCCACCGGCCCGGAGCTCGGCGTCCATCAGGAACCCGGCTGGTCGGTCCAGTAGTCGCGGCTCTGGTAGTGGTGGTGCAGCTTGTGCTCGTAGTCCCGGCTCAGCAGGGACTGCTCGCTGTACTCCGGCGACTGCCGGATGGTCGCGCGGGTCAGGGCCACGTGGACGGTCTGGTCCTCCCAGCTCACCTCCTCGATCCACTGGGGCGAGACCAGCACGCGGCCGCCGGGCCACCAGTTGGTCGTGTCCACCACCAGGTAGCGGATGGCCCAGCTCTCGTCGTCCAAGATGAAGTCCTCCACGTGGCCGATCTCGCCGTCGCTGGCCATGATCACGTGGCCCGTCACGTCGCGCGAGCTGCGCAGGTGCGGATCCCAGCCGGCCTGCTCGCCCACCACCTGGGGCCACTTCTCCTTGTCGCGCTCGAGGAAGGGGTAGGCCGGCGAGTAGCCCCACATGTGCTGGCCGCTCCAGTACATGGGCCAGCCGTAGTAGTCGTAGTAGGTCAGCTCGAACTGCCGCGAGATGGGCTTGTCGGTGGAGAGGTCCGGGCTGTTCTCGATCTGCCGGCGCGTCAGGCTGACGCCGATGGTCTGGGCGTCCGGATGGATGGAGATCAGGGCGTAGGGCGAGATCAGCACTTGGCGGCCCGTCAGCCAGCCGCCGGTGTTGGCCACCAGATAGCGGACGGTCCAGTGGTGGTCGTCGAAGTAGAACTCCTCCGCGCTGCCGATGTCGCCGTCCCGGCTGTGCAGCTTGTAGCCGCGGATGGTCTTCAACTTGTAGAGCATGGTGAGCTCCCCCTCGGTTGTGGATGTGGCGGCGGACGTGTCTCACGCGCGCCGGCCGGCGGAGCCGGTGTCCGTCCCCGCGGGCCGCGCGTCCACCGCCGGGCGGAGATCTCCGACCCGGAGTCCGGGGACAGGGTTGGGTTCACGGGGAACGGGTGAGGCGGGCGGGTGTGGCGTCCGTCAGTGCCGCGACTCACAGCAGTTATCGCGCCACAAGTCCTTGTGCTTGTCCAGCATCCACTTGAGACGAATTCGTGGGCACGGCGCGGCAACGCTCCATCAGAACGGCGGGCCGGTCGATCATTCTGATCCGGGCGCGGGCGGTGGCGGCGGAAGCTAGTCCAGCAGCACGAGCAGCCAGACCAGGGCCGCCAGCGCCATGGCCGCGAAGACGGCCGCGCTGCCCAGGTCCTTGGCGCGGCCCGAGAGGGGATGCAGGCAGGGGTCGATGCGCTCCACCAGGACCTCCACCGCCGTGTTGAGCAGCTCGGTGAGCGGCACGAGCAGCCAGCTGCCCGCCAGCAGCGCGCGCTCCGCGCCGCCCTCGCCCAGCCCGAGGGCCAGGGGCAGCAGCAGGCAGCTCAGCCAGACCTCGTCGCGGAAGGAGGGTTCGCTGGCCCAGGCGGCCCGCAGGCCCTGCCGGGAATAGCCGAAGGCGGCGCGCAGCCGCTGGGGCGAGAGGGTCCTCATGCCGCCACCCGCCCGTCGGCTTCCGCCAGCGCCGCGGCAGCGGCGGGCCAGTCCTGCAGCGCCGGCTGGTCGGTCCGGAGCAGCTGGAAGCGGCCCTCCCGGGTCTCCGCCACGGCCGTGCAATTGTCCACCCAGTCCCCGCAGTTCAGATAGAGCCGGCCGGCCTGTTCCCGCAGCTCCGGGTGGTGGATGTGTCCGCAGACCACGCCGTCGTAGCCCGCCGCCGCGGCCCGCTCCAGCATGTCGTCGGCGAAGCGCTCGTAGTAACTGCCCACGCGCTTGAGCCGAGAGCGCAGATTGCGACTCAGGCTCTCGCCCTCGGCGTAGAGCGGCCGGGTGGCCAGGCTGGCCAGGGTCAGCAGGCCGTAGCCCTTGTCGATCAGCCAGTGCAGGGGCCGGTTCTGCAACAGCTTGAGGTAGTGGTGATGCTGGTCGCCGTGGGTCACCCAGAGCCGGCGGCCGTCCAGGCAGTCGTGGGTGGTCTCGGAGAGGAGCTGGATGCGCCCCAGCCGCGGCTCCTGCAGATCGAGGAACTGGCGCAGCAGGTCGTCGTGGTTGCCCGGGATGTAGATCAGTTCGCTGCCGTGCTTGGCCTTGCCCAGCAGGGTGCGCACGATGTTCACATGCTGCTGGGGAAACCAGAGCCCGGCGCTGCGGAAGCGCCACAGGTCGATCAAGTCCCCCACCAGGTAGATGCGGTCGGCGTTGTGGGTCTTCAGGAAGGCCAGCAGCCGCTCCGCCTGGCAGGCTCGCGTGCCCAGGTGCAGGTCCGACAGGAACAGGGCGCGAAAGGCGCGCATGGGTCCCCCGTTTTCGCGCCATGGTGTCAGGTTCCGGTTATGGTTGCGTGAGGAAGGTCCTGCGGCCCGGACTTATCCAGGGCCCGCCGGCGCTCCTCCTCACGCTGCGCTCACCCGTTCCTCACCGCATCCCAATCCGCCGCCCGCTTCTTGTGTCGCGAAAGGAGGGCTCCATGCAAGCCTGGCTCGACACGCTGATCGTCCTCGACCTGCGCGGCTGCCGCCGGGCGGCCCGCTGGCACGCCCGGGCGCGCGTGATGCGCGGCTTCCGCTGGATCAGTTTCTCGGCGGACGGCTGGTTCTATCCCCTGCTGCCGCTGGCCTTCCTGATCCAGGGGCCGCAGGCGGCGCTGCGCCTCCTGCTGGAGCTGGCTCTGGGCTTCGCCCTGCTGGTGCCGGCCTTCAAGGCGGCCAAGCACGGCGTGAAGCGCCTGCGTCCGGTGCAGGGCCCCTGGGGCCTGCAGCAGGTGATCATCCCCGGCGACGCCTTCTCCTTTCCATCGGGCCACACCTCCTCCGCCTTCCTGGCCGCCGCCCTGCTGGCGGCGCGCGAGCCGGCCTGGGCGCCGTTGGCCTTCGGCTGGGCCGGATTGGTGGCCGCCAGCCGCATCGTGCTGGGCGTGCACTTCCCCAGCGACGTGCTGGCCGGCGCGGCCATGGGCCTGGGCTGCGGCATGGCCGCGCGCGCGCTGCTGGCCGGCCTGGCGCTGGGATGAGAATTCTCTACGGCATCCAGGGCACAGGCAACGGCCACCTGAGCCGCTCGCGCGAGGTGCTGGCCGAGCTGCTGGCGCTGGGCCACGACGTGCGCGTGCTGGTCTCGGGGCGGAGTTCCGGGGCGCCCCCGGAGCTGGGGCCTGGCGTCCAGCCGCTGCTGCGCGAGGGCCTGACCTTCCAGACCCGGGCCGGCCGCGTGCAATTGCTGGCCACGGCCCTGCGGCTCAGCCCGCGCCGCCTCTGGCTGGACATCCGGGCCCTGGACCGCCTCCAGCCGCGGCCCGAGCTGGTGATCACGGACTTCGAGCCCATCAGCGCCTGGTGGGCGCGCACGCGCGGCGTGCCCTCCGTCGGGCTGGGCCACCAGTACGCCTTCGTCCACCCCGCCGTGCCGCTGCCCGCCGGCAACCAGGCAGGCAAGCTCGTGCTGCGCCGCTTCGCCCCCTGCGACCATCCGCTGGGCCTGCACTGGAGCGACTTCGGCCAGCCCATCCTGCCGCCCATCGTGCCCGCGCTCTCCGCCCCGCCCGGACCCGGCGAGCCCGACCTGCTGCTGGTCTACCTGCCCTTCGAATCCCGGCACTCCATCCGTGCCTGCCTGGCGCCGCTGACCCACCTGCGCTGCCGGATCTACGGCCACCCCTCGGGTCCGCCCCAGGAGCGCGGTCCCGCGCAGCTGGACTGGCGGCCCTTCTCGCGCGCCGGCTTCCTGGAGGACCTGGGACGCTGCGCGGGCGTGATTTGCGGCGCGGGCTTCGAGTTGCCCAGCGAAGTGATCCACCTGGGCCGGCGCCTGCTGGTCAAGCCCCTGCACGGTCAGTTGGAGCAGGGCGCCAACGCCCTGGCCCTGGAGCGGCTGGGGCTGGGTTGGGCCCGGCCGGAGCTGACGGCGGACATCATCGCGCGCTGGCTGGAGTCGCCGGCCCCGGCCGGCCGCCGCTGGCCCCACGTGGCGCGGCGGGTGGCGCAGTGGATCGACGCGGGCGACCTGCGGCAACCCGCCGAGCTGGCCCGCGTCTGCTGGAGCGATCCGCCCTTCCCGGCGCCGCCGGCCGCCTGAACCAGCCCCGCGGAGTTGACGGGTTGTCAGGAAAGTTGTCTCCTGTCAGGTCAGCGGCGCCCCCGGCGACCTCTCCTCCCCACTTCCCGGGCCGGAAAAGCTCTGTACAATTGGCACCACCTTTGCAGTACACGCTGCGTCCTCCCCCCCTTGCTTGCCACGCACCTTTCAACAGGAGGCCTTATGCGAACGCTGCTCCTTTGTCTCGGGCTGCTGCTCTGCGGCCAGGCCCACGGGTTCGGAGTGGTGGTGCTGGATGCCGAGAATCTGGGCCTGCTGCCCCCGGCCACCTCCACCTATGAGATCCACGTGGAGAACCAGGTGGCGCTCACCCGCGTCCACAGCGAGTTCATCAATCCCCTCAACCACAACCTGGATCCGGTCTGGGTCTTTCCCCTGGGTGTGGACGCCAGCGCCACGCGCCTGCGCTACCGCCTGAACGGCAGCTGGCACGAGGTGCCCATCGGCGTCGGGCCGCAGGATCCGGGCCTGCCGGGGGACGAGATCCATCCCCTGCTGCAGGCCTACATGGGCCCCAACCCGCTGATCTTCCACTTCGAGAACAACCTGCTGATGGATTCCACCCTGGTGGTGGAACTGGATTACGTGGAGCTGCTGCCCTACTCCTGGGGACAGGTGAGCCTGCGCCATCCGGGCAACCTGATCCCGATCCTGCCCGGGCAGATCATCCGCGCCGCCTACGACCTGACCCTGGTGTCGGACCAGACGGTGGAGAGCCTGGCGCTGACCAGCGGCCACACGGGCGAGAGCGTCTTCGAGGACGACGCCGGTTGGCACATCGCCTGGTCGGATCTGGCCACCTATCCCGACGAGGATTTCACCGCCGTCTACCAACTCAGCCAGCAGGAGCTGGGGCTCTTCGCCAGCAGCACCATGCTGCCCGACAGCCTGATGCCCGAGGACAGCGCGCCGGGCTTCCTGATGTTCCGCGCCCAGCCGGACCCCGACGACGCCAGCCAGGTGATGGACAAGGTGTTCACCTTGATCATTGATCGCTCGGGCAGCATGGGGGGCAACAAGATCATCCAGGCCCGCAACGCCGCCGCCTTCATCGTCAATCACCTGAACGAGGGCGACCGCTTCAACCTGATCTCCTTCGCCAGCGCCGTGACCGCCTTCCAGTCGGAGCACGTGGAGTACACGCCCAGCACGGCCAGCCAGGCCCTCAGCTGGATCTCCACCCTCACGGCCAGCGGCAGCACCAACATCTCCGGGGCCTTCGACACGGCCGTGCCCCAGTTCGACAGCGCGGACTCCACCACGGCCAACATCATCCTCTTCTTCACGGACGGCGTGCCCACCACGGGCATCACCAACATGACTCAGCTGGTCCAGCACGTGGACGCGCTGTTCGATGCGCGGCCCCAGCCCATCAACCTCTTCTGCTTCGGCATCGGCAACGACGTGAACAGCGCCCTGCTGGGGCAGCTGGCCGTGCACAACAACGGCTTCGCCGAGTTTCTGGCGAACGACGAGCTGGAGGCGCGGATCAGCGCCTTCTACCTGCGGGTGCGCAATCCCGTGCTGATGGGCCCGCTGGTGAGCGCCGAGCCCGCCCAGCTGCTGGAGCTGGCGCCCACCCCGCTGCCCAACCTCTACCTGGGCGAGCAGCTGATCGTCGCCGCCCGCTACAACCAGGCCCAGCCGCTGACCCTGACCCTGAGCGGCACGGCCTTCGGACGCCAGGTGGACTACAGCTACCCCGTGGACCTGTCCGCCAGCTATGATCCCGGCCGCGTCTACCTGCCCAAGGTCTGGGCCAAGTGCCGGATCGAGTCCCTGATGGTGCAGTACTCCCAGTTGGATCCGGAGTCCGCGGCCGCGCTGGAGCTGCAGCAGGACATCATCGACCTCAGCCTGACCTGGGGCGTGGTCTCGCCCTTCACGAGCTTCAACGACGACGTGGCCGTCCCGCCGGACGACCCCGCCGCCCGGCCCGCCAGCCTGTTGCTGGTGGAGAACCACCCCAACCCCTTCAACCCCTCCACGACGCTGCGCGTGACGGTCCCGGCGGGCCTGCCGCGCGGGCCGCTGCTGCTGCGCGTCTACAACCTGCGCGGCCAGCTGGTGCGCACCCTGGCCGTGCTGGCCACGGGCGCCGGCGTCTACGAGCTGGTCTGGGACGGCCGGGACGAGGCCGGCCGGGAGGTGGCCAGCGGACCTTATCTGGTGCTGGTCTCCTGCGCCGACCAGGTGGCCGCCCAGCGGATCCTGCTGCTGCGCTGAGCGCCGCCCAAGCCCATGTGTCACAGGCCGGACCCCCGCGGGTCCGGCCGCTTTCATTCCAATGGGCCGCTGCCGGCGGATTGTCGGCCCGACACCAAAGTTCTTGCCGGGGCCGGGACGGGACGCTACTTTGTTCGCGGTTCGAACAAAGAGTGGATACCGCCGCCGGCCGGTGCCCGTTCCCGTCTCCACCGCCCTGATCCTGCAGCGGCGGAGCGGCCGGCGGCGCCCGCGGCGCCAGACGCCTGGAGGACCTCATGCCAGCAGTTTGCACCAACCGGTCGCCGCGCCCCCGTCGCGCGCTCCCCCGCCTGTTCTGGGTCCAGCTGGCGGGCGCGCTGGCGCTCCTGCTCGCGGCCCTGCCCGGCCGGAACGCGCTGGCCTGGGCCGGCGGCGTGCAGGTGGTCTCCGACGGGGGAGGCTTCCGCCTGCAGGTGGACGGCCGCGACTTCCTGGTCAAGGGCGTCAACTGGGACTACGCGCCCATCGGCACCAACTACAACTACAGCCTGTGGGCGCAGCCGGACGCCGTCATCGAGGCGGCCCTGGAGCAGGAGATGCCCCTCTTGCAGGCCATGGGCGTGAACACCATCCGCCAGTACACGGGCGTCCCGCCCCGCTGGGTGCGCTTCATCCACGAGCGCTACGGGATCTACACCGTGCTCAACCACCCGATGGGCCGCTACGGCATGACGCTGGAGGGCAGCTGGGTCTCCCCCACCGACTACTCCGATCCCCGGGCGCGCAGCGCGCTGGTGGCGGAGCTGGAGGCCCTGGCGCGGGAGTTCCAGGGCGTCCCCGGCCTGTTGATGTGGCTCCTGGGCAACGAGAACAACTACGGTCTGGCCTGGAACTCGGCGGAGACCCAGGACATCCCGGCCGAGGAGCGCGACAGCTACCGCGCCCGGGTGATGTACTCGCTGCTGGGCGAGGGCGTCCAGGCCCTCAAGCGGCTGGATCCGGCCCATCCCGTGGCCCTGGCCAACGGCGACCTGCAGTACCTGGACCTGATCAAGGCCGAGGTGAAGGGCCTCGACGTGCTGGGCACCAACATGTACCGCGGCATCTCCTTCGGGGACGCCTTCGCCCGGGTGAAGGCCGAACTGGGCCTGCCCATCCTGTTCACGGAGTTCGGCTCCGACGCCTTCGACGCCGTGACCCTGCAGGAGGACCAGCTGACCCAGGCGCAGATCCTGCTGGGCCAGTGGCGCGAGATCTACGAGCAGACCGCGGGCCAGGGCGGGGCGGGCAACGCCATCGGCGGGCTGACCTTCCAGTTCAGCGACGGCTGGTGGAAGTACCGCCAGACGAGCAACCTGGACGTCCACGACACCAACGCTTCCTGGTCCAACGGCGGCTACCCCAAGGACTACCGCGAGGGTCGCAACAACATGAACGAGGAGTGGTGGGGGATCTGCGCCAAGGGCCCCACGGACGAGCGCGGCCTCTACACGCTCTATCCGCGGGCCGCGTACTACGCCCTGGGCCGCGTCAACGCCCTGGATCCCTACGCGCCAGGCACGGACCTGGCGGCCATCCGCCGGCACTTCGCGGGCATCCCGGCCCTGGCCGCACTGACCCAGGCCCGCGGCGACCAGGCCGCCCTGCAGACCCAGACCCTCCAGCGCGCGCGGATCAGCGGCCTGCGCCTGCAGCTGGAGGGCATCAGCACGGGCGGGCGGCGGATCAGCACGCCGGACCAGCCGGAGAGCGGCGCCACGGGCTACCCGACCTTCCGCGGTTACGACCACCTGGAGTCCTACTACGTGGACGTGGAGGCCCGGCCGGCGGGCAACGTGACGGGCCGGCTCTCGCTGAACATTCTGGGCCACGTGCCCGAGAATCCCATCGACGAGATCTTCTACGAGAACCGCGGCCGCACCGTCACAGTGCCCGCCGCCGACGGTCCGCCCCAGGAGCTGGCCGGCCTCCAGCGCGTCCAGGTGCACAGCGCCTCGGCGCAGTGGGCGCACGACGTCTTCGACCTGGACGCCTTCTACCGCAGCGGGCACTACCACTGGGGCTACGAGGGCGACTTCTTCGGCCTCTACCGCGAGGCGAACTACGGCCCCAACATCGACACCTACAACGGCGAGGCCCCGCTGGGGCTGGAGCTGACCGGCAAGCGCGGCCTGGAGGGCGTCAAGCTGGCGGTGGGGCCGCAGCTCTGGTGGGGCGCCAACCCCGCCGTGCTGCTCAAGCTCCGGCGCCAGGCGGGCCCCGTGACGGCCACGCTGATCTACCAGGAGGACCTGGACGACCAAGGTTCGGCGGTCAGCTCCATGGCCATCCCGCTGCCGCCCACCCGCAAGGCCACGCTGCATCTGGCGGCCAGCCGGGGCGCGCTGGGCCTCGAGCTGGGCGGGATCTGGTCCGGCTCCAACAAGGTGGGCGAGCTCTTCCAGTACGTGGAGGGCGAGGCGGGCTCCTACCGCGTGCTCCAGGACCGGATCCGCGACCTGGACGCGCTGGGGGCCAAGGCGCGGGTGACCTGGAGCCGCGGGCGCTTCAACGGCTACGCCCAGGGCGCCCTGCTGGGCCTGGTGGCCGACGGCGGCCCCACGGCGATCCAGACCTTCACGGGCTGGCACCTCAAGGACAGCGGCAGCGGCAACCAGGCCAACTTGATTTCGGGCTTCACCTGGAACGCGGGAAACGCCCAACTGGCGGCGACCTTTCTCTGGCAGGTGCCCATCGAAGGTCCCATGCCCGCCGACGCCCCGGCGCCGGCCCGCGCGCGCAACGTGCTGGACGACCCCTTCGCCGTGCGCGCCAACCGCGAGACCGTGGCCGGCGAGCTGCTGCTCACCTGGGATCCCACCCCCGGCAGTTGGATGTACTCCTGGGACAGCGACGAGCAGGAGGACGCGGGCCTGGCGGCCAGCGTGGGCCTGGTGGTGAAGCACCATCCCACCAGCCAGGACGCCGCCATCGGCTTCCTGTCCGACGGCCGCACCACCTTCGCCTTCCCCGGCGCGCCGCCCGCGCGGGACCTTTGGGAGGTGCACGGCCGCGTGATCTCCAAGGCCACGCCCGGCCGCGGGATCATTGCCACCTTCTTCGCGGGCACCGGCGAGCCCAACGGCAACGACCCGCGCCTGGTCCACCGCTACGGCGCGGACGCGCGGATCCTGCGGGACGGGTACAAGCTCGTGCTGGGAGCCAAGGGCAACGACTGGGGCCCCTACGATTACCATCGCGACTTCAACCTGACCTACCCGCTGCAGCTGTCGGCGGACGGGTCGCTGGTGCTGGGCGAGCCCGGTTGGTGGGACCTGCCTCAGACGCGGCTGGGCCTGCGCCTGACCTGGCGCAGCCTGGACCAGTACTCGCCGCGCTACTGCCCGGCGCTGGCCGACAACCCGCTGGGGGTGCCGGTGTGCGATCCGCTGACGCCCGGCGCCCGGGACGGCCGCGAGTGGGAGATCCGGAGCTACCTGCACTTCAGCCTCTAGGGCGAGATGGGGGATCACGCGAGCATGGACATCCACCCGCCGGCTGAGCGGATCCGGGCGCTGCTGGCCACGATGAGCCTGGCCGAGAAGCTGGGCCAGCTGACGCTGGTCAACGGCGGCGAGGGCCGCGTGCCCGAGGAGCTGCGCCGGGACATCCGGGACGGCCGCGTGGGGGCCGTGCTCAACGAGGTGGATCCGGACACGGTGCGCGAGCTGCAGCGCATCGCGCGGGAGGAGAGCCGGCTGGGCCTGCCGCTGCTGGTGGGCCGCGACGTGATCCACGGCTTCCGCACGATCTTCCCCATCCCGCTGGGCCAGGCGGCCAGCTGGAATCCGGAGCTGGTGGAGGAATGCGCGCGTCACTCCGCCGCCGAAGCGGCGGCCGTCGGCGTCAACTGGACCTTCGCCCCGATGGTCGACATCGGCCGCGATCCCCGCTGGGGGCGCGTGGCCGAGACCCTGGGCGAGGATCCCCTGCTGGCCGGCACGCTGGGGGCGGCGATGGTGCGCGGCTTCCAGGGCGCGGACCTGGCCGCGCCGGAGCGGCTGGCGGCCTGCGCCAAGCACTTCGCCGGCTACGGCGCCAGCGAAAGCGGGCGGGACTACAACAGCTGCTCCATTCCCGAGATCGAGCTGCGCGCCACGCACTTCCCGCCCTTCCAGCAGGCCCTCCAGGCGGGCGTGGCCACGCTGATGGCCTCCTTCAGCGACCTCAACGGCGTGCCCGCCAGCGCCAACGAATTCCTGCTGCGCCAGGTGCTGCGCCGGGAGTGGGGTTTCGAGGGCTTCGTGGTGAGCGATTGGGAATCCGTCGGCCAGCTCGTCGTCCACGGTCTGGTGGCCGACGGGCGCGGGGCGGCCCGGGCGGCGGCCGGTGCCGGCCTGGACATGGAGATGGCGAGCACGACTCTCCGCGAGCACGGGGCCGCGCTGTTGGAGGCCGGTGAGCTGAGTTTGGAGCGCCTGGACGAGATGGTGGCCGCCGTCCTGGGCGTGAAACTGCGGCTGGGCCTGCTGGACGGCCGGGACGCCGTACCGGCTGCCGTCGCCAGCGACCCGGCTGCGCTGGACTGCGCCTACCGGGCGGCCGTGCAGGGCACGGTGCTGCTCAAGAACGACAATGGAACGCTGCCGCTCCACCGCGGGGCCGTGCGCCGGCTGGCCGTGATCGGCCCGCTGGCCGACGAGCCCGCCGAACAACTGGGCACCTGGGTCTTCGACGGCGATCCGGCGCGCTCCGTGACGCCGCTGCAGGCCCTGCGCCAGTGGGAGTCGGAGTCCTTCACCGTCCACTACGCGCGCGGCCTGGAGACCAGCCGCGAGCGCGGCGGGGCGGGGATGGCCGAGGCCGTGCGCGCCGCGCGGCGGGCCGACGTGGCGCTGCTCTTCCTGGGCGAGGAGGCCATCCTGAGCGGCGAGGCCCACTGCCGGGCGGACATCCGGCTACCCGGCGCCCAGGAGGAACTGGTGCGCCAGGTGGCGGCCACGGGCACGCCCACCGTCCTGGTGCTGCTGGCGGGCCGCCCGCTGGCCCTCCAGGAGGTGGTGGACCACCCCGGGGCCATCCTCTGCGCCTGGCACCCGGGCTCGCTGGCGGGGCCGGCCCTGCGCGACCTGCTCTTCGGCCTGGAATCGCCCTCAGGCCGCCTGCCCGCCACCTTCCCACGACTGGGCGGCCAGATCCCCATCTACTACTCGCAGAAGAACACGGGCCGGCCCGCCGACCCGGCCACCTTCCTGTCCCTCGACCAGATTCCCCGGGGGGCCACCCAGCACTCCGTGGGCAACACGTCCCACCACCTGGACGCGGGCTACACGCCGCTCTTCCCCTTCGGCCACGGTCTGAGCTACACGAGCTTCGAGTACTCCGGGCTGCGCCTGGACACGGCGCGGTTGGCCCGCGACGGCGCCCTGGGGATCACGCTGGAGTTGCGGAACACGGGAAGCCGGGCCGGCGCGGAGGTCGTGCAGCTCTACGTGCGGGATCTGGTGGGAAGCGTGACCCGCCCCGTGCGCGAGTTGAAGGCCTTCCGGCGCGAGGTCCTGGCGCCCGGGGAGTGCCGCACAGTGCGCTTCGTCCTGCCCGCCCGGGAGCTGGCCTTCGTGGACCGCTCGCTGAACTGGGTGCTGGAGCCCGGCGCCTTCCGACTCTGGGTGGGCGGTAGCTCCGTGGGCGGCCTGGAGGCGGAGTTCGAGCTCGCCTGAGCCGGCGCGGGCCGCCCGACCGCACCATCCCAGTTTGCGTGACACACCATCCGGCCTGTTCGGGCCGGCCGCACGCTCAGGCCGCGGTCCCCGCCGGCACGCCCGCCTTGCCCCGCCGCCGCTCCAGCTCCGCGCGCACCTGGCGGGCCTTCTCCTCCGTGATCGGGTAGCCGATGATCAGCCAGATGGCCACGCCCGAGGCGAGGGTCGGAATCAGCGCGTCGAAAAGCCGCATGAGCGTGATGGCCCGGGCCGTCTGCGCCCCGCCGAGGGCCACGTCGAAGCCCGTGGCGTTGAGCAGGAACCCGCCGCCCGCCAGCGCGGCCGCCATGCCGAGCTTGATCACCCACCAGAAGATGGAGCCGTACATGCCCTCGCGGCGCTGGTGGGTCTCCAGCTCGTCGGCGTCCACCACGTCGGGGATCATCGAGGGCATCAGGGTGAAGAGCCCGCCCAGGCCGAAGGCCATCAGGGGCGCGGGGAGCAGGATCAGCCAGGGCAGGTCCGGATTGTAACACGGCCACTTGAGCGCGTAGCCCAGCATGGAGATGCCCGTGGCCACGAAGAAGGCTTTGCGCTTGCCGATGCGCGTGGCCAGCCAGGTCACCAGGGCGATCACCACGAAGGTGGAGACGGCCCCCAGCGAGCCCGCGTAGCCCAGGTACTTGGCGCCCAGCTCCTGGTCGCCGCCGAAGACGTAGTAGATGATCACGTAGGACGAGAAGGCCGAGATGAGGATGAAGCCGTTGAACACGAGGAAGGAGGCCACGCAGAGCCGGCGGAAGGGGTTGGAGCGCAGCGTGATGCCGAAGCCGCGGAAGAAGTCCAGCATGATGCCGCGGAAGCCCGGGGCCTGGCCCTGCTGCAATTCGCTTTGGGCGATGTCCTTCAGCCGCTCCCGCAGGAAGAGGGCGGGCAGGATGCCGACGCCGATCACCACCACGGCGATGATGACCGAGAGGCCCGCCGCGCCGCTGATCTGGTCCTGGAAGAGTCGCTTGTTGGACATGATCCAGAGGAACCAGGGCGAGACCACGTAGGCCAGCTGGCCGACGAAGTTCTGCGTGCCCATCAGGCGCGTGCGCTCGTGGTAGTCCGGGGTCAGCTCGTAGCCCAGGGCCACCCAGGGGGTCGCGAAAATCGTGTAGCCCGTGTAGAAGAGCAGGGAGCCCAGCAGGAACCAGACGAACTGGAAGCTCTCGCTCTGCTCACGCGGCAGCTGCCAGAGCAAAACGAAGATCAGGCCCGTGGCGACGGCGCCCAGGAAGATGTAGGGCCGGCGGCGGCCCCAGCGGGACTTCGTGTGATCCGAGACGTAGCCCATCACCGGATCGGTGAAGGCGTCCCAGAGCCGCGGCAGCGCCCCCAGCAGGCCCACCAGGGCCGGGTTCATGCCCAGCCCCAGGTTGAGCACGATCATCATGCCACCGATGGAGGCGGCCAGCAGGTTGTTGACGAAGGCGCCCAGACCGTAGATCAGGCGCTGGGGGACGCTGATGCGATCCTCGGGCGCGGTGCGCGTGTGCGGGGCGTCCTGCATGGGTCACCTGCCGGATTGGGGGCGGTGCGCCGGGTGTCGTCCGCGAACGCGGCGCCCGGTCCGCCGGGCCTTAGGGAAGTTGCTGGTACACGCGGACCCAGTCCACCAGCAGGGTCTGGGGAAAGACCGTGCCGGCGTCGGGAGGCCCGACGAAGGTGCCGCCCACGGCGACGTTGAGAATCAAAAAGAAGGGGTGGTCGAACACCCAGTCGCCGGGCAGGTCGCCGGCGTCCACCTCGAAGGTGACGACGTCGTCCAGCAGCCAGCGCACCGTGGAGCGTTCCCACTCCAGCGCGTAGACGTGGAAGTCCTCGTCCAGCCGCAGGGGGAACAGGTTCTGGGAGGAGGTGACCGCGCCGCCGCCGGAGTAGCCCGGCCCGTGCAGGCTGGTGTGGTTGATGGAGGGCAGCTGGCCGCGGGCCTCCATGATGTCGATCTCACCGCAGTGCGGCCAGGACACCTCGCCGATGTTCGCTCCCAGCAGCCAGAAGGCGGGCCAGAGACCACGCCCGGAGGGCAGGCGCAGCCGCGCCTCGAAACGTCCGTAGCGGGGTTCGAAGAGCCCGCGGGTGGTCAGCCGCGCCGAGGTGTAGTCCGATCCCAGCCAGCTCTCCCGGCGGGCCGTGATGGCCAGGTGGCCCGCGCCGTCCAGGGCGGCGTTCTCCACGCGCTCCGTGTCGTACTCCAGCTGGGAGTTGCCCCAGTTGGTGCCCACGTCGTGGACCCAGCGGGCCGGGTCGGGGGCCTCGCCCACCGGGCCTTCGAACTCGTCCTGCCAGACCAGCTGGTAGTCCAGGACGGCGGGTGGGTCGTGCTCGCGCGAGCAGCCCGCCAGCGTGGCCAGCAGCGCCAGCGCGCCCAGGGCCGGGCGCGGGCCGGATCGCCGGCGTCGGGTGATGGTCATGCGCTCCTCCCGGCCGGCCACTTGTGGAACAGGGTCGGGTCGGCGAAGACGGCGTCCAGCATCAGCGTGGAGGCGCCGATGGCCACGGCACGCGGTCCCAGCTGGCTGGTGATGATCCGCGTGGCGGAGATCGAACTCACGAGCGTGCGGCGCCGCACGGTCTCGCGTAGGGGCTCCAGCAGCACCTCCTCCACCCGCGTCAGGCCGCCGCCCAGCACCACCACGCTGGGATTGTTGAGGTTCAGCAGCCCGGCGACGGTAATCCCCAGGTACTCGGCCGCCTCGCGCACCACGCGCCGGGCGAGGGGATCGCCCGCCACGGCCGCGTCCGCGATGCGGGCCAGGTCCGGCGTGCCGCCGTGCAGCGCACTCGCCGGATACTCGGGCAGCAGCCGAACGGCTTCGTCCAGCAGGGCGGCGGTGCCTGCGTAGGTGGCCAGGCAGCCCTTGAGACCGCAGACGCAGGGGCGGCCGTGCGGGTCGATGGCCAGGTGGCCGATCTCGCCGGCCACGCCGGCGGAGCCGCGGTAGATCTGTCCGCCCAGGATGTGCCCCAGGCCGATGCCCGTGGCGACCTTGATGTAGGCGAAGTCGTCCACGCCGCGCCCGGCCCCCCACCAGTGCTCGGCCAGGGCGCCCAGATTGGCGTCGTTGTCCACCAAGAGCGGCAGGCCCAGCTTGTCGCGCAACTCCTCCAGTCCGTTGCGGCCCTTCCAGCGCGGCATCACCACTTCGGAGACCAGGAAGGGCTGGCGCGGATCGATGGGACAGGGCATGCCCACGCCGATGCCCAGCAGCTGGCGGCCGTCCGCCCAGGCGGCGCGGCACTCCCGGCACAGGCGCAGGGCCAGCGCGCGCGTGCCCTTGGGATCCTCGCGGACGGGATGCCCCTGGATGCGCCACTCCACCACCTGGCCGCGCAGGTTGGTGAGCGCCACGCCCACGTGGGTGGCGCCGATGTCCACGCCCAGGATGCCGCAGGCGTCATCCTGGAACTCGAGCATGATGGGGCGGCGTCCGCCGCTGGTCTCGCCGGTGCCGGTCTCGTGGACCAGCCCGGTGCGCAGCAGGTCCTTGACCGCCTCCGTCACCGTGGAGCGGGAGAGACCGGTCATCCGGGCGATGTCCGCGCGCGAGATCCGCCGCTGCTCCCAGATCAGCTTGAGCAGCGGCGCCGCCAGCGGGCGCGCCGCGGAGGCGGCTGAGCCCGGACTGCCGCCGTTGGGCGCGCTCGGCGTGATGCCGAACCGGTCGTCGGTGATCAAACCCATCCGCTCCCCTCTCCGCTACCGGTGGAACAACACGTTGTCGACGAACAAGGTGCCCAATTGGCCGGAGAGAATCAGTTGCGCCAGGTGTCCGCGGCTGGTCAGGCCCGTGAAGTCGGCCAGCGGGAGGTCGAAGCGGATCCAGTTCCCGGTCACCAGCGCCGGGGTGCTGGCGGCGTCGAAGGTCAGCTCGTGCTCCACGTCGTCGCCGCCCTGGTAGGCCCCGTCCGCGCCGAAGTCCACCAGCTTGATCTTGAAGGTGGCCGGCAGGCTGGTGGGGTCGGGCGTCCAGATGTCCATGTGGAAGTGGGTCAGCGTCGTGGCGTCGACGGTGGGTCCGGTGAACTCGATCCCAGCGTAGACCAGGTTGGAGTAGCGCTTGACGGCGTCGCCCTGCACCTCTACGTCCATCACGTCCGCCAGGTCCCAGTCGGCGGACCAGGTGCCCACGGGCACCGTGTCGTAGGCGTCGCTGAACAGGGCGACCACGTCGGCTGCGGCCGGGAGCGGCGCGGGCGCAGGCACGGGCGGGCCGCCGGGCGCCTCGCCCGTGAAGAAGTAGAGGTTGTCCACGTAGAGCGTGGAGCTGGCGCCGGAGAGGATCAGCTGGGTCAGGTGGCTGGTGCCGTCCAGGCCGGAGAAATAGGCGAGGGGCAGGTCCAGCGAACTCCAGGCGCCCACCTGCATGGCGGGATTTGTGGTGGTGGTCAGGCTGATCTCGGCCTCGCTGTCGTCGCCGCCCCCGTAGGCGCCGTCCGCGCCGAAGTCCACCAGCTTGACCTTGAACAGCGAGGGCTCCAGCGAATAGACGTCCAGGTGCAGGTGCGTGTAGGCGGAGGCGTCCACGGGCGCGCTGGCGAACTCGATCCCCGCGTAGGACACGTTGGTGTAGAGCTTCACGTCGTCGCCGTCGATCTGCACGTCCGCCAGGTCGGCCATGTCCCAGTCCGCCGACCAGCTGTCCACGGTGTGGTTCGTGTAGACGTTGCTGAACAGGCTGAGCACTTCGGCACCGGGCAGGGTGGGCGGAGTGGCCGGGTCGGCGGGGCCGGCGAAGCTCTGCAGGGTGATGACGCCCGTCGCCGCCACGCTGCCCAGCGTGGCCGTGATGCTGGCCGTGCCGGCCCCTACGACCTGCAGGCTGCCGTCCGTGCCCACCGTGGCCACGGCTTCATCGGAGGAGCTGAAGGTGAAGTAGCCGGGCAGGCAGCTCAGCAGCTGGTCCACGCCGTCCACGGCGAAGGTGACGCTGCCGCCGGGCAGCTCCACGGAGGAGCCGGCCTCGGCCTGGAGCGTCAGGGTGGGGATCGTCGGGCGCGGATCGGTGATGGTGTCGAGGTCCTCGAACTGCACCTCGTCGAACCAGAGGGTGTAGCCCGCGCCGTCCATGTGGCCGGCGGCGAAGTGGAACAGCCCCTTCTCGTCGGTGAGCCGCTCCGCCAGGGGAATGGGAATCACCAGCTTCTGCCAGGCGGTGCCCACGGAGACCTGCGCCCACTCCGTCGTGAAGCGCGAGGTGCCGGTGTTGTCGTTGCCCAGCCCCAGCACGCCCAGCGTGGCGGGCAGGCTGGACTTGACCCAGAGGGTCAGGGCGTTGTAGGCGCTCAGGTCGCGGCCGGCGGTCTGGGTCACCAGGGTCCCGCCGGCGAACCAGCCGCTGGGGTCGCCCTCGGCGGGCACGCTGACCCTGAGGGCCTGGCTGCCCTGGTAGGTGTCGCTGTACTCGATGCCCAGCGCGTCCAGCTTGGAGTCGGCGAAGGCGTAGAAGGTGACGTCGGGACCGAAGCCGTCCAGGAAGACCTCCGAGTCGGAGGGCTGGGGGGCCGGGTCGTCGCTGTCCCGCTCGCAGCTGGTGCCCGACAGCAGCACCAGCAGCAGGGCCGCCAGCAGGGACAGGTTCCGCTCAGGTTGATTCCGCATGATGATGCTCCTGTTTGGGCAAGAAAGGGAAGCCGCGGGGACCGCCGGCCGGGACGCGGCTCGCGGGCGGACACTTTGTTCGTGCCACGAACAAAGTGCCGTTTCATCTCAAACAAATCAAGGCAAACCGGGCCGCGCGACAGGTTCCGGCCGTCATGCGCCGGCGGGCGCTCAGCGAAGCTCCTGGGAGACCCGCACCCAGTCCACGCTCAGGGTCTGGGGAAAGATCGTGCACTCGTCGGGGGCGCCGACGAAGGAGCCCCCCACCGCCAGATTGAGGATCAGGTAGAAGGGGTGGTCGAACACCCAGGGTCCGGCCAGGTCCGCCGGCCGGACGATCCCGTAGGACTGGTCGTCCACGAACCACTCGATGGACTCGGCGCTCCAGTCCACGCGGAAGACGTGGAAGTCCTGGTGGAAGCCCGCGCCCGGCAGCTGGAAGGAGTTGGTGAAGCAGCCGCCCCCCGAGTAGCCCGGTCCGTGGACGCTGCCGTGGTTCAGGTCCGGCTGCTGGCCGCGGTACTCCATGATGTCGATCTCGCCGCACTGGGGCCAGGACACCTGGCCGATGTCCGCCCCCAGCAGCCAGAAGGCGGGCCAGATCCCCTGCCCCACCGGCAGCCGCAGGCGCGCCTCCACCCGGCCCCAGGTGGGCTCGAAGCGGCCGCGGGTCACCAGGCGCGCCGAAGTGTAGGCGCTGCCTTGGTAGTCCTCGCGCCGGGCGACCAGGTTCAGACAGCCGGCGCCGTCCAGCGCCGCGTTGGCGGGGCGGTTCGTGTCGTACTCCAGCTGGGCGTTGCCCCAGCCGGTGCCGACGTCGTAGTCCCACTTGGCGGGATCGGGCGGCTGGCCGGCCGGGCCGTTGAACTCGTCCTGCCAGACCAGTTCCAGCTCCCGGCTCTCGGAGGCCGCGCAGAGGGACGCGCTGGCCGCGGCGGCGGGCGGCGTCCAGGGGTCGCAGTGGTTGAAGAAGTAGGGGTTGTCCAGCCAGAGGGTGTCCAGGCTGCCCGAGAGGATGAGCTGGGCCAGATGCCGGCGGGTGGTCAAGCCCGTGAAGGCCGCCAGCGGAATGTCCAGACCCGACCAGCTCCCGCGCTGCAGCGGCGGGGTGGACTGGCTGTGGAAGGCCAGCTCGTGCTCGCGGTCGTCGCCGCCGCCGTCCCAGACGCCGTTGGCGCCGAAGTCCACCAGCTTGATCCGCAGCTCGGCGGGCGGCGCGGTGGGCTCCGCCGTCCAGAGGTCCAGGTGCAGGTGGGTCATGGAGCCCGCGTCCACGGGCTGGCTGACGAACTCGATGCCTGCATAGCCCAGCCCCGAGTAGCGCTTGACCGGCTCGCCGGCCAGCTGCCGCTCTTCCACCTCGGCCTGATCCCAGGCCGCCGACCAACTGTCCACCTGCAGGTCGGCGTAGGCGTCGCTGAACAGCGACAGCACCCGGCTGGCGTCCCGCGTGGGCAGGGGGGCCGGGCCCTCCGGCTCCGTGGGCGGTGACCAGCCGGCGTCCCGCAGGAAGTAGAGGTTGTCCACGAAGACCGAGTCGGGATCCCCCGAGAACAGCAGCTGGGCCAGGTGGGCCCGGGAGGCCAGCCCGCCGAACTGCGCCAGGGGCAGGCTGTAGCCCAGCCAGCAGCCCGAGGCCAGCGGCGGGCTCGAGCCGGCGTCCAGGGCCAGCTCGGACTCGGAGTCGTCGCCACCGCCGTAGAGCCCGTTGGCACCGAAGTCCACCAGCTTGACCCGGAAGGCCGCCGGCGGCGCGGTGGGGTCGGGCGTCCACAGGTCGAAGTGGAAATGCGTCAGGCCCGTGGCGTCGATGGCGTGGGTGACAAACTCGCTGCCGGAGAAGGTCAGGTTGGTGAAGAGCAGGGTCGCGTCCCCGGCGAGCTGCACCTCCTGCACGTCCGCCTGGTCCCAGGGGGCGGACCAGCTGTCCACCGGCACGTCGGGGTAGGCGTCGCTGAACAAGCTGATCACGTCCGCCGCCGGGTGGGCCGACACGGGCGCGGGTCCCAGGGGCCAGGCCGGGATGCCGCCCGCGGCGGTCACGGTGAAGAAGAGCCGGCCGGCGCCCGCCGCGTGCAGATAGGGACCGGCCGTGACGGAGGCCAGCAATTGCGCCGGGCCGGCGGGCGCGCTGCGAGAGTGGATCAGGTAGTGGTCGGCCCCGGGCACGGGCGACCAGTCGAGCACCACCTGTCCGCCCGCGCCGGCCTCGAGCCGGGCCAGCGGCGCCACCAGCCCCCGGGCGGGGCCGGCCAGCGCCAACAGTCCCTGGGCCAGCAGGCCCAGGCGGATCACTTGAGCAGCACGCACTTTCCCACCTCCGCTGTGCCGTCCACTTGCAGCCGGTAGAGATAGACGCCCGAGGCGAGGCCCGCGGGCTGCCAGTCCACCGCGTGGCTGCCCGGGCCCTGCTCCGCCTGCACGAGAGTGGTCACCCAACCGCCGTCCAGGCTGAAGATCTCGAGCTGGACACGGGCCGCCCGCGGCAACTCGTAGCGGATGGTGGTGCGCGGATTGAAGGGGTTGGGCTGGTTGCCCCGCAGGTAAAGGCCCGGGGCCGCGCCGCTCTCCGGCTCGTCCACCAGGCTGGTCTCGCCGCCCGTCCAGACGATGTCGTCCAGGGCGAACTCGCAGGCCGTGCCCTGCTCCTCCAGGATCACGAAGGCGTAGCTCAACAGGCGCAGGTCGATGAACTCGCCGCGCAGCAGGTCCACCGGGATGCAGGCCTGGCCCCACTGGCCGTCACGGACCAGCCCGTGGCGCGTCTGCTGGGCGGGGAACTCCACGTAGGACTGGTTCCCCCAGGAGTCGATGATCCCGATCTTGAAAGTGACATGGGCCGGGATCCGGATCCGGAAGCAGAGCGCGCCGTCGCCGAAGGCGAACAGGTTGAGCGGCTGGATGGCCATGATCCCCGCGCCGAACCAGCCCAGGCCGGCCGTGGTCCACGACAGGCCGTTCTCCCCCTCGTAGGGTTCGAGGCTGCCCTCGGTCAGGGTGGACTCCCAGACGTAGATCTCGGCCGTCTCCCCCACCACCAGGTGGCCGTCGGTGGGCGTGGTGTCGGTGTAGACGCCGAAGGTTCCGCCCTGGGCCGCGGGCGGACCCAGCCGCACCTCGCCCTGTCCGTTCCACTGGTACACCCGGACGTAGTCCACGAACAACTCGGCCGGCAGGGGCAGCGACGCGGGCAGGCCGCCGCCCGGATTGCCCAGTTGGTAGGCGTCGGTCAGGGCACCGCCGATGGCCAGGTTGACGATCAGGTTGAAGGGGGCGCGCAGCTCATCCGACTCCTCGTCGATGGCGAAGGGGGTTTCGAAGAGGTCGCGCTCGACGCCGTCGTCGATGACCGTGTAGCGCAGACTCGCCTCGTCCCAGTAGAGGCGGTAGACCAGGAAGCGCCCGCTCAAGGGGTTCTGCAGGTTGTAGTAGGGCCGGCAGAACTCGTCCTGCGGGTCCCAGGCCAGGCTGGCGGCCCCGGAGGGATTCTCGGGGGTGACCGCCGCCTCCGAGTAGAACAGGGCATTGGCGGCCACCGCCTCGTTCACGCCGGCCGTGTTGGACCCGTCGCCGCCGTTGTGGGTGTCGTGCAGGTCGCGGAAGGCCTGGCGGTGGCCCATTTCCATCAGGTCCAGCTCGCCGCAGCGCGGCCAGGCGTAGTTCGCCGTGCCCAGCAGCCAGAGCGCGGGCCAGCCGCCCAGATCCAGGTCGGGCACGCGCACGCGGGCCTCGATCATGCCGTACTGGACCGCCACGCGCGCCTCGGTGGTCAGCTTGCCCGAGGTGTAGGCCAGCGGGTTGCCCCACTGGTCCACGATGCCCGGGCCGGACTCCGCCCGCGCCGTGATGCGCAGGGCGTGATTCCCCGGCTCGCCGGGCAGCTCCACGAGCTGGACGTTCTCGCCGCGATAGAATTGCAGCTCGCCGTTGCCCCAGCCCCAGGCGCCGTTGCCCGTGACCGTCATCCAATTGTCCAGGCTGTCGAACTGGTCTTCCCAGAGCAGCTCGCCCAGCTGCGCGGAACAGGTCCCCGTGGAGAGAAGCCAGGCCGCCGCCGCGATCAGCAGCCGCCCGACTCCAGGCATCACCCTTGGCTGGTTCACAGCTCGTCCTTTCCTTGCGGCGTTCGCGCCGGGGGCCGGCAGCAAAACGGTCCAGCGGAGACCGTTCCCCGCTGAACCGTTTGCTGCGCCACAGTCGTGGCCTGGCCCACCAGCAGCGGCTTACTGGTGGAACAACACGTTGTCGATGTAGGCCGTGGGCGTGCTGCCGGAGATGATCAGCTGCGCCACGTGCCCCTGGGTGACCAGGTTGGTGAACTCGCTGAGCGGAATGTCGAAGCTCACCCAGCTGGCCGTCTGCAGGGCCGGCGTGCTGGTGGCGGTGAAGCTCAGTTCGTGCTCCACGTCGTCCCCGCCGGCGTACGACCCGTCGGCGCCGAAGTCCACCAGCTTGATGCGGAAGACCGCCGGGGCCGCCGTGGGATCCGGCGTCCAGTAGTCCAGGCGGAAGTGCGTCATGCCCGTGGCGTCGATGGTCTGGCTGGTGAACTCGATGCCCGCGTAGACCAGACCCGAGTAGAGCTTGGTGTCGTTGCCGAGGATCTGCAGGTCCGCCACGTTGGCGACGTCCCAGACCGCGGACCAGGTGTCCACCGCCACGTTGATGTAGGCGTTGCTGAAGAGCGAGATGACGTTGGCGGCTTCGTAGGTGGGGGTGGGCGCCGGTTCCGTGGGCTCCGCCGGGGGCTCGATGACCGAGCCGTCATCCCAGAAGTAGACGTTGTCCACGTACACGGCGGGCAGGCCCTCGATGATCAGCTGGGCCAGGTGGCCGCGGGTGAGAAGTCCGCCGAAACTGCTCAGCGCGAGGTCGCAGGACAGCCAGGATTCGCTCTGCAGCGGGGGCGTGGAGCTGCTGTTGATCCACACCTCGTGCTCCACGTCGTCGCCGCCGCCCCAGACGCCGTTGGCGCCCCAGTCCACCAGCTTGATGCCGAACTGGGCGGGCGGGGCCGTGGGGCCGGGCACCCAGAGGTCCAGGTGGAAGCGCGTCATGTCCGTGGCGTCCACCGTTGGGCTGGCGAACTCGATGCCGGCGTAGACCATGTTCGTGTAGTGCTTGGTGGCGTTGCCGGCGATGAGCGTGTCCGTCACGTCGGCCACGTCCCAGAACATGGACCAGCTGCCCACCGGGTGGTTGGTGTAGGCGTCGCTGAACAGGGAGATGACGTCCTCCGCCGGGACCGTGGGAGTGGGGGCGGCCACCGTGGGCACGGGCTCGGTGGGCTCCACCGTACCGTCGTCGTAGAAGTAGACGTTGTCCAGGTAGACCGTGGAGACGGCCGGGCTGGTGCTGCTGCTGAGGATCAGCTGGGCCAGGTGGGCCCGGCTGGACAAGCCGACGAAGCTGCTCAGGGGCAGGTCCAGACTCACCCAGGTGTTGGACTGCAGGGGCGGGTTGGAGGCGTCGTCGAAGAGCAGTTCGTGCTCCACGTCGTCGCCGCCGCCCCAGACGCCGTTGGCGCCGAAGTCCACCAGCTTCACGCGGAAGAAGGCCGGCGCCGCGCTGGCGTCGGGCGTGAAGATGTCCAGGTGGAAGCGGGTCATCTCCGTGGCGTCGATGGTCTGGGAGGTGAACTCGATGCCGGCGAACACCAGGTTCGTGTAGAGCTTGGTGTCGTTGCCGGCCAGCTGCAGGTCCTGCAGGTCGGCCGAGTCCCAGCCGGTGGACCAGGTGTCCACGGGTACGTTGGTGTAGGCGTTGCTGAACAGCGAGATGACCGAGTCCGCCGGCGCCGTCGGGTGCGGGGCCGGATCGGGCACGGTGTCCTCGGCGACCACGTAGTAGAAGCCCGTGCCGCCCACGACTTGGAAGTACTCCAGCTGGTCGGCGGGCACCCGCTCCAGCAGGGCGCCGCTCCCGTAGGGCACGGTCATGGAGTAGATGGCGTAGGTCTCGGTACCCGGCACGGCGGACCAGGACAGCGTGAGGCCGCTGCCGGTCCATTCCAGGTGGGCCACGGGGGCGTTCACGGCCAGCGCCGTGTGCGCGCCCAGCGCGAGGGCAATTGCGAGCAAGCTCCGATTCATGGGTCCGTCCTTCCCCTTTTTCAGCCGATCCGACTGTCTGTCCATTCCTGAGTGCCGTTGATTCCCCGTCCCCGGGGGGAGGCCGTTCCGTCTGAAGCGGCCCGTTTGCCGACTTTGTTCGAGGCTCGAACAAAGTAGCGCCGGATAGATAGCGTAGCCACGCCCGAGAGTCAAGCCCGAAATGGCTGTCCGGAGAACGAGTGGCCGGGCGCCGGGTCCGCGCAGGCGGGCCGCGCCGGGTCCGACGAGACGCTCAGGCCCCTGCCGGAGCGGCCGGACCCAGTTGCACCGTGATGCGGCGGATCTCCCGCGCCCGGATCCGCCGGACCACCTCCCCGCGCAGCACGCCGCCCGGGATGCGCTGGACGATTCCCGCGCGGTCCAGCAGTTCGAAGGCCACCGGCCCCACCGCGCCTTCGCCCCAGGTGGAGGCCAGGGCGGGGTTGAGGTAGGTGACCAGGATCTCGCCCAGGAAGTGGAAGCTGAAGCTGTGGGCGGGCAGCTCCCAATCCGTTCCGTCCTCCGCCAGCCCGCCCTCGTAGCGGCAGGGGGCCAGGGTGAAGAGATCGGCGTCCAGCGCGGGCTCCAGCCACAGCTCCAGTTCGCCGTCCGGGCCCACGCGGAAGGGCGCCGGCCCCACCGTCAGCAGCAGCAGGATGTGGATGAACTCCGCCGTGGCCCCGCTCAGGCGCGCGACGAAGCCGGTCCCGTGCAGGCCGGGATCGGGGTTCGCGCTGCTGACCAGGAAGGAGGAGTTCTCCAGGATGCTGCGGCCGTAGGTCGCCGGATCCAGGAAGGGCACGGCCACCCGGCGGAAGTGGCGCTGGAAATCCGCGAACAGCCCGTTGCGCAGCAGCTCCAGCAGGTACTTGTATTCCATGTGCAGCCAGATCGACTCGTTCTCGAACCAGCCCGGCTGGAACACGCGGGCCCGCCCGATCTCCAGGGGTTGGCCGGCCAGGGACTCGTTGACCTTGAACATGCCCAGCGCGCGGTCGTAGAGGCCGCTGGCCTCGATGCGGGTCGCCAGTTCCTGGGCCGCCTCCCGGCCGGGTCGGCAGCGCAGGTAGTGCACCGGCCCCTCCAGGAAGAGCGGCAGGGCGTGCTGGCGAAAAGCCAGCGCCCGGAAGGTGGGCAGGCCGCGCGGGCTGCGGGCCGGCGCCGCGCCCGGGTCCACGGGCACGGGAACGTGTTCGAGGACTTCGTGGGTGAAGTAGCTGAGCGGGATCCCCTGCGCGCTCCAGGCCTGGGCGATGCCTGCGTCCAGCTTGGCCAGGGCGGCGCGCAGAAAGGCCCGCAGGCGCGGGAGGCCCAGCGCCGTCTCGCCCCCGGCCACCCCGTGCCGGGTCCGCCCGCGGTAGCGCTCCTTGGCCGCCGAGGCCCGGTCCCAGAATTCGAAGGGCGGCAGCGGCCGGGCCAGCAGGCCCTCCAGCTCCGCCAGGAACTCCGCCAACTCGTCGAAGAGCCGCAGCCCGCCCTCCGCCGGCTCCCCGTCCAGGGCGTCCAGCAGGAACTGGGCGTGGCGCTTGAGCTCCAGGGTCTCGTTGAGGCTGGAGCCCAGCAGGCCGGGCAGGCCGTTGAGCGCGTCGTACCAGTCGGGCTTGCCGGCCTCCAGCTCGACGCCCACGCCCGCCGGGTCCAGGCTGGCCAGCCGGTTGAGCAGCAGGCAGAGCAGCTTGGCCGCCAGCGTGCTGCGGTAGATCGCCCCCGCGCCGTGCGCCGTGCGCGCGAGCTGCGGCGCGGGGCCGCGCCGCCGGATGCGCTCAGCGTGCTCCTCGTCCAGGGCCACGGCGTCCAGCTGGCGGGGCAGGCCGTCCCGCAGCACGTAGCGCTCGTCCCGCGGCAGGACGTGGTGCGGGTTGTCGAACCAACTGAAGGTCGGGCTCTCGAACAGGATGGCCCGGCGCCGCTCCGGGAAGACGGCCAGGAAGTTCTCCAGCAGATCCAGCGCGTAGGTCCAGTGGTCGGTCCAGAAGCCCTCGCCGTGTTCGGCCTCCGGGCGGGACTCGCAGAGGCCCAGCAGGTCGCCCAGGAAGGCGTCGCTGCGGCCGCGCGGGGCGCAGCCCAGGCCGTCCAGGCGCTCCAAGAGCTCGCCGGGGCTGAAGGGCCCCGCCAGGCAGGCGCGCGCGCGCTCCACGTGCTCCGGCCCCAGGTGCGCGGCCAACACCTCCGCCAGGCCCGCGCCGTCGGTCACCTCGTAACGCAGGCCCTTGACGATCAGCGGATTGTAGCCGTCCAGCTGGATCAGGTCATAGAACTGCCGCAGGTTGCCGTCGCCCAGCGCGGGGTTGAAGAACAGCTCGCAGCGCCGGTTCTGGTTGACGTCGCGGTAGTTGCCGTTGCCCTGGGCGTAGCGCGTCGGCGCCAGCTGGAAGTCGTTGTAGTCGCGCTCCAGGTCGCCGTGCTTGCGCGAAAAGAGGTGCAGGGTGGTGGAAGAGCGCGTCCCGGTCAGGGTCCGCGGAAAGCCGCCGCGCAGCGTGTTGTCCAGGAAGTTCTGGCGCGCGTAGTGGTCCAGCGCGGGCTCGCGGCTGCACAGGAAGCTGGGCCGGGTCAGCCCGGCGATGAGGGCGAGGTTCTCCCGGGCCTTCTGCTCCACGTAGCCGCGCGCCGTGACGCGCGGCAGCAGGGCGTTCAGGGCCGCCACGGACGCGCTGTGCCCGATGAGCGAGATGTAGCTCCAGTCCGCGCCGGCGGCCAGGGTCGGCCGCAGGTGGCCCATGGCGCAGGGCAGCCGGTTGCCCGTCACCTGGTCGCGGGTCAGCTCCTGCCCGGCCCGGGCCAGGAAGCCCTCCGGCACCAGGTAGTCCGTGCGGGTGCCGAAGACCCGCCGCGGGTCCACCACGGGCGGCACCAGGCGCGGGCCGTCCGGACCGTCCGCGAAGCCCAGATAGAAGTTGCCGCGCTCGATGGGCCGGGCGTCGGGGCGGTCCGCCGGTTCGACGCTGGCCCGGAAGAAAGGCGCGTCCCGCTCCAGGTTGTCCACCACCACGAAGGCCTCGATGGTCCGGCGCATGTGCTTCAGGCTGTCGTTGTCCACGCCGTAGGGAATGATCAGCGGCAAGCCGTCGAGGAGCTCCAGCGTCACCGGCTCCGGGCGCCGGTTGCGCACGCGCAGCACGCGCACCAGTCCGGCGTAGCTCTCGCCGGGGAGCTGGAAGTACTCCACCGTGAAGTCCAGGCCCAGCGCCGGATTCTCCTCCTCCAGGCTCAGCCCGCCGGGCTCGATGAGCAGGCGCTGGCGGCAGCCCGCCTCCGTCCCGGCCGCTGGTGGTTGGAAGGGTTCGTGGAACCCCTCCGGCAGGCGGACAAAGGTTCGGAAGCCCTGGGTGGAGACCAGCTGGTAGGCCCAGGTGGCCGGCAGGTACTCGAGGATCGGGTGCTGCTTGTCCTGGACGCCCATGCTGCAGACGCACTGGCCGCGGTTCACGTAGAACAGCCAGAGCGGGATGCCGTCCTCCCCCGCGACGCCGGGGAAGAAGCTCGAGAAGGGCTTCCGGGCGTTGTACCCGTGGATGATGGCGGTGCCGGAGGCGCTCAGCTCGTACGGTGTGGAGGGGTCCGGGGCCACGGCGTCGTCCTTCCCTTCGCGGTTGCCGTCCTGTCCGAAGGACGGCAGCCGGCGACGCGTGGCCGCCGGCTGCCGACTGTTCCGGGGGGGGCTGACTTACTTGATCAGGAGCAGGCGCCGGCTGTCCACGGGGACTCCGTCCACCGTCAACCGGCTCAGGTAGACGCCGGAGGCCACGGCCATGCCGCGCCCGTCCCGGCCGTCCCACTCCAGCTGCTGCGCGCCGGCCGGACGCGGGGCGTCCAGCAGGCTGCGGATCCGCCGGCCCTGCAGATCGTACACGTCCAGGTTGACGTGGCCGGCCGCGGCCAGCGTGAAGCGCAGGGAGGAGGAGGGGTTGAAGGGATTGGGCACGTTGGGCTGCAGCACGTGGGCGGCGGGCCGCACGGCCGGACCGTCCACGGCCACGTCGTTATTGTGGAAATAGACGTTGTCCACGTACACGCTGTTGGGGTCGCTGGTGAGCACCAGCTGGGCCAGGTGGCCGGTGGTCACCAGGCCGGTGAAGTCCGCCAGCGGCAGGTCGAAACTCACCCAGGCGTCGCTTACCAGCGCCGGCGTGCTGGCGGCCGTGAAGGTCAGTTCGTGCTCCACGTCGTCCCCGCCGCCGTTCCAGACGCCGTTGGCGCCGAAGTCCACCAGCTTGATGGAGAACTCCGCCGGGGCCGCGGTGGGATCATGGGTCCAGATGTCCATGTGGAAGTGGGTCATCTCCGTGGCGTCGATGGTCGGCGCGGTGAACTCGATGCCGGCGTAGGTCAGGTTGGTGTAGAGCTTCGCGTCGTTGCCCTGGATCTGGACATTGGAGACTTCCGCCTGGTCCCAGGCCGCCGACCAGGTGTTCACGGTGACATTGCTGTAGGCGTTGCTGAACAGCGAGATGACGCCGCTGGCGGCGTGGAGGGGCGTGGGCGCGGGCTGCTCCGGGCCGGCCGGGATCAGGCGCTCCGAGAAGGTGATGTTGTCGAAGTACACCACGCGGTCCGCGTCGCGGCCGCCCATGTCGTAGTCGGGGAAAATGATGATCTGGTCGATGTTGGTGGAGGGGGGATTGCCGATGCGCGGCGAGAAGTCGAAGGTCAGCTCCTCCCACTGGTTGATCAGGGTGTTGGCCTGCAGCAGCTCGACTTCGGCCGCACCCGAGGCCGTGGCGAACTTGATGCCCACGTTGCTGATGACGGATTTGTAGACGAGAATCCGCACCGTGCAGTTGGACTCGCTGAGGCTGAAGGTGCCGATGTCGGAGCCGTGCAGGCTCTCGCAGCCGGCCCAGGGCTGGCCGGCCTGGAGAGCCGTGAAGCGGGCCACGGTGGCCGACGGGTTGAGGCCGCCCACGGCCGGGTTGGCGACCAGCTGGACCGGCGGGTTGGTGGCGTTTTCGAACACCGTCCAGGTCCAGGTGGCGCCGACGCCCCCCGGCTCGAAGGTGACGGGCGCGTTCTGCGCCAGGGTCAGGGCGGGCAGCGCCAGCAGAGCGGCGCAGACCAGCAGTTGGAACATCCTCTTCATCGTCCTTCCTCCCTCTCTCGTTCGTGTGGCCTGCCCCCGCGCCGCCGCGGGCCGGCAGGACGGATCAGTCTGTCTGCGCTTCCGCGCCCGGCCCGGCCCCGCTCCCCGCCTCCGCCTGCAGGTAGGCGCGGAAGGAGGGTTTGGGCGTGCGGTCCTCGTGGAAGACGCCCCAGTGCTTCTCCACGTCGCGGGGGTCCGCCTGTTCGCCGCCGCCCTTCCAGGGCTCGTCGAAGGCCTCGAACCAGAACGTGGGCACGCGGGTGCGTTCGACCCAGTCGTGAAGCCCGCGCAGGAATTCGCCCTGCGCGGCCAGGCTGGCCCCGCCGCGCATCAGCGTGCCCTGCTCGCCGGGCCCCAGGCGCTCCGGGTTGTGCTCCGTGGCCCAGCCCGTCTCGCCCAGCACCAGCGGCCGGCCGGGATGGAGCGCGCGCACGGTCGCCAGGGTCCGGTCCAGCCACTCCAGGCTGCCCGCCGGGGTCTGGCCGTTCCAGAGCGGATGGGCGTGGGTGGTCAGGAAGTCCAGCTCCCCGGCCACGACCTGGCTGGCGGGCTTGTTCCAGAAGTTGTAGTCGTCCGCCGTGGTCACCGGCACCGCCACCTGGGCCCGCAGCACGCGGAGGTAGCGGATCAGCAGCTCCGGCGGCAGCCGGTGCGCCGACCAGTCCACCTGGGTCTCGTTGCCCACGCTGACCGCCAGCACCAGTTCGGGAAAGGCGCGGGTCAGCTCGATGCCGCGCAGGAGGTTGGCGCGGTTGGCCCGGGCGCTGGCCGGCCGGCCGTCCTCGCCCTCCAGCCAGACGCCCAGCAGGACGCGCAGCGGCAGCCCGTGCGCGCGGATCAGCTCGAGCACGCGCCGGGTGTCGTCGTCCGCATTGTAGACCCGCAGCAGGTTCCAGTGCCCGGCCAGGATCCGCAGATCCTCCAGCAGCTCGGCCTCACGGGGACTGGGGCCGCCCGGGGCCTGGCCGCGCCGGTACCAGCCGTAGGCCACGGCGTGCCCGATCCAGCGACCCTCCAGCACCGGCTCGAAGGGGCGGATGACGAAGGGTTCTTCCCGCGGGCCGTCCGTTCCGCTCTCCAGCCAAGCGGCGATGGCCGGCAGCGGGGCGCCGGGGGCGGGCGCGGCCTGCGCGGCGCGGGGTCCGCTCGCGACGGTCAGCCCGCCCATCAGGACCAGCGCCAGGACCTGCGCCAGCAGCCGCGCGAGGCGCGCAGGGCGCCGCTGGAATGCGGTCGGCCGGCAAGGCTGGAGCGGGGATCCGGACACGGGGGCCTCCCTCGGGACTTTGTTCGTGGCTCGAACTAAGTAGCCGTTTGAGGGGGGACATGTCAAGGAAAATGGTGGGGACCTGCCGGTTCAGGGCAGCAGCAGCAGGCGCTGGACCTCCAGCCACGGCCCCTGGCTGAGCCGGCAGAAGTAGAGGCCCCCGGCCACCACGACGCCGGCCTCGTTCCGTCCGTCCCAGCGGGCCACGTGCTCGCCCGCCGGACGCGCGCCGCGGACCAGGGTCCGCACCCGGGCGCCGCGCAGATCGAAGATGGCCAGTTCCACCTCCCCCGCCAGGTCCAGCGAGAAGCGCAGGGCGGCCGCGGGATTGCCGGGATTGGGCACCGGCGGATGGAGGCGGATGGGCGCGGCACGGTGCTGAGACGCGGGCGGCGCCTGGGGTGCGGGCAGGTCCGTGGAGCCCTCGGCGGGCGTGAAGGTGAAGGCGGCGAGGATAACCTCCTGCTCCGTGGCGGGCAGTCCGCCGGCCTGCCAGAGGTTGAGGTGCACGCGGGGCTGCTCCGGGCGCGGGATGTGCGGACCCGTGTAGGTCCACTGGTGCAGCAGGGTCTCCGGCGCCTCGGCGCCCGGTCCGCCGCGCCAGCTGCGGCACTCCACCCGGTCGGGCAGCCAGCGGAAGGCGTGGCTGGCGCTCTCCTCCGCGCCGAAGGCCGCGTCGAAACGATCGAGGTTGCCCGCCCAGTCCCAGGGCTGGGCCACGAACTGCCCGATTCCGTTGGCCGGGTTGCCCCAGCGGCTGAACTCGATGTCGAACTCGTTGTAGGGATTCCACCACAGGCTGGCGCCGTCGGTACACGGCCCGTACTCCCAGAGGAAGAGCCCGAACACGGCGCGCAGGTCCAGCTGATCCAGCGCCCCCACGGTGGTGAAGACGTAGTCGCCGTAGCCCAGGCTGTCCTCCAGGGCCACCTCGCTGCTGCGCCAGGCCGCGTCCAGCAGGCGGATGCCCAGGTGGAGCCGGCCCTGGTCGTCCACGCGGACGCACTCCGGACTGTCGCTGAAATGATTCGGGCCGGGGCCGTACCAGCCCGGACCCTTGACGCGCCAACTGCGGCCCGCGAACTCCACGCGCCGCCCACCGGGGAAGTCCGCCCACTGCAGTTCGTCCAGCCCGGGCAGTCTCGCGTCCCGGAAGGTGAGCTGGTCGAAACGGACCGCAGGCGCCGGCTCCGCCGGGTCCTGCCACAGGCCCAGCACCAGGCGCGCCGTCGTGGTGCCCGCCGGGGCCGGCGGGCTTAGCAGGTGGAAACCCAGGTCCACGTCCAGGGCAGACGCGCTGTCGGCGACGGCGACGGACGCGCTGTCGAGCAGCCCGCCATTCGCCCCGCGCCACTCCACGCTGACCCGGGCGAGGCAGGCGCCCGTCAGCCGCTCCGTGGCGGAGTGGGCCACGTGACCCGTCACGTCCCAGCGCTGTCCCGGGGCGGCGTCCAGGTCCTGCCACAGTCCCGCCAGGCTCCCGCCGCCCGCCCCGCGGATCCGCGCCGCCAGCTGGCCGTGCACGGCCCGGGCGCTGGAGTCCACCGGGCCGAAGGCCGTCCACCCGCCGAAGGGCTGACCCGCCGCGCTGAAAATCTCGAAACTGGGATTGGCCAACTGACACCCGCCCAGGGCCCGGCCGGGCCATCCGCTCCCGAGGCCCAGGGCCAAGAGCAGCAGGAGTCGCATGTTCATTCCAGCCTCCCCGTTTCGGCGGACACCGCGCGCCCTGCCGGCCATCGGCCGAGCGTTGGAGCGGGAAGTACGCACTCCGCGGCGACGCCACCCGTCCCGCACCCTCAGGGTCGGACGGTCACCACGCCGCGCAGGCGCCCATTTTTGCACACTCTGTTCAGTTATCAGATTAACAGGTAGAGAACTTAGGGGCGTATAACTCTCGATCTGGCTACCTGTTAACCACTTCCTATCATCCCCGTAGCGCACGTCAAGTGGCATGATTCCTGCCTCCTGAGGGGGATCGCGACACAGACATCAGCCAGCCACAACCAGCACAGCACCATGGCCGCCCGCTCCCGGTCTCACCACCGCCGGGTCGTGCGCGCGCCATGCAAACAGGAGAGTCCCCATGAACTGCTTCGGAGTCCGACTGGCCAGCCTGAGCCTGGCCCTGAGCGCGGCGTTCGCCGCCGACGTGCCCGGCGTAAGTTCCGGTGAGCCCGTGCCGGCCAACCGCGACCTCAACCAATTCGTCACCACGGAGGTGGGCCTGATCACGCTCTCGGCCGACGGCCTGGGCATGATGGGCAGCAGCGGCCTGCTCCAGGTGGAGAAGCCCAGCGCCGGCGCCACGGTGCGCGTGGCCTATCTGGCGGCGGCCAGCACGGGCTTCACGGGTTACGTCATCCCCAACGGCGACATCCTGCTGGCCGGCACGCCGGTCACCTGGACGTCCTCGGCTCCCAATGGCATCGCGTCCTACAACCACCTGGCCAACGTGACCGCCATCGTCGCGCCGCTGCTGGGCGCCGCCGGCCCGGGCATCACCGACGTGCCGGTCACGGAGCTGCACAGCGCCAGCGTGGACGGCACGGCGCTCTACGTGATCTTCGACGATCCGGCCACCACCTCGACCCACACGGCCGTGCTGGCCTTCGGCGCGCAGGCCACCACCGGGGACAACTTCTCCATCGGCTTCGGCCAGCCGGTCTTCCCCGACGCCAACACGGCGGTGGAATTCGGCCTGGCCATCAGCTACGGCTACGCGCGCGGAACCTGCCAGACCAGCTACGTGGACGTCAACGGCGTGCGCCTGACCTCCAGCGCCGGCGGCAACGACGAGGGCGAGAATCAGAACGGCGCCCTGATCAGCGTGGGCGGCGTGGGCGACAGCCGGACGAATCCCGCGCTCCCCCTGTTCAACGACCCCTGCTCCTACACCGACTACACGAACTACGACGACGAGCTCTACGACATCGCGGGCTTCATCGGCGCCGGCAACACCAGCATGAGCGTGCACACCTACAACCCCTCCGCCGACGACAACCTGTTCGCCGCGCACCTGCTGCTGGACTTCGCCGCCGTGGTGGGCGAGGGCGCCGTGCTGACGCCCTCCACCTCCGCCGGCTGCGTGGGCGACCCGCACAGCGTGACCCTCACCCTGCAGGACAGCAATGGCAATCCGCTGGCCAACTACTCGACCAGCATCGAGGTCCTGAGCGGGCCCAACGCGGGCACCACGGCCAGCGGCCTGAGCAACGCCCTGGGCCAGTTCAGCGCCAGCTGGACCAGTCTGACGGCCGGCAGCGACGTGATCCGCGGCTCCTTCCTCAACAACAGCGGCGTCCTGCAGGTCTCGAACCTCGCGACCCAGGTCTGGCAGGATTGCCAGGCGGCGGAGAGCGGCGTGCTCAGCCCCGCCACGGCGACCCTCTGCCAGGGTCTGCCCCACACGGTGACGCTGACGCTGCAGGACGCTGGCGGCAACCCGCTGGTCAACTATCCGGCCGGCATCCTCATCCTCAGCGGGCCCAACGTCGGCCAGACGGCCAGCGGCTTCAGCAATGCCGCCGGTCAGTTCTCTCTGACCTACACCAGCACGCTGACGGGCGTGGACCAGCTGCGCGGCTCCTTCACCAACAGCAGCGGCCTGCTGGAGTACACGAACTTGGCCCAGGTGGAGTGGCAGCAGTGCACGGTGACCGAGATCGCGACCTTGAGCCCCGCCACGGCCACCACCTGCCTGGGCGATCCCTACACGGTGACCCTGACCATGGAAGACGACAACGGCAACCTGCTGCCCAACTACGCGGTGACGCTGGAGGTGGTCAGCGGCCCGCACGCCGGCCTGACGGCCAGCGGCAACACGGACGCCAACGGCGAGTTCCCCCTGACCTTCACCAGCAGTGTGCCGGGCGTCGACACGGTGCTCGGTTCCTTCATCAACAGCAGCGGCACCCTGGATAATTCCAACAGCGCGGTGAACACGTGGCAGGGCTGCAACACGGGCGGCTGGGGCGAGGTGACGCCCGTCTTCTCCAGCGGCTGTCTGGGGGACGAATTCACGGCGACGGTGACCCTGCGGGGCGGCAACGGCTTCCCCATCGTCAACGAACCCGTGCTCCTGGAGGTCTTCGAGGGTCCGAACACGGGCGTCGCCGCCAACGGCACCACCGATGAGAACGGCCAGTTCTTCCTGACCTACACCAGCAGCCAAGTGGGCAACGACAAGCTGCGCGGCCTCTTCCTGGACGAGTTCGATGAAGAACGGCAAACCAACGAGGCCGAGCGGGAGTGGCTGGACTGCAGCATCGGGAGCCCGCTGCTGGTGATCGAGAATCCCAGTGCCTGCAACCTGCTGCTCACCTGGGACCCCGTGCCCGGCGCGACGGCCTACCAGCTGTGGTCCAGCACCGGACTGGGCCAGCCCTGGATCTTGGAGACCACCACGGGGAACCCCTTCCACGCCCTGGGCTGCATCGATGGTCTGCCCACGAAGCTCTACCGCCTGGTGGCCGTGGCCAACTAGCGATCCGGCGGGTCACTCCGTTCCATCCGATCCCCCGCTGGCCACCGCCGGCGGGGGATTTTTCATGGCCTCAAGGCTGGACCGTCACCACGCCGCGCAGGCGCAGATCCTGGGAGGAGGCGCCCAGGTAGACGCGGGTCCGGCCGGGCTCCTGGACGGGGCGCAGCTGCGCGTCCAGCAGGCTCAGCGCCGCGGCGGGCAGCTGGAACTCCACTTCACGGGATTCGCCCGGCTCCAGGTGGACACGGCGGAAGGCCGCCAGCTCCAGGACCGGGCGGGCCACGCTGGCCAGTTCGTCGCGCAGGTAGAGCTGGACCACCTCGTCCCCCGCCCGGCGGCCCGTGTTGGTCAGCGTGCAGCGCACGGGGACGGGCTCGCCCAGCCGCACGCTCGCCGGCAGCCGCAAGTCGCTGTAGCGGAACCCCGTGTAGCTCAGGCCGTGGCCGAAAGGAAAGCGCGGCTGGCCCGTCAGGTCCGCGTAGTCGTCGCCCCGGCCGGTGGGTTTGTGGCGATAGCCCAGCGGCACCTGGCCCTCAGCCACGGGAAAGCTGAGGGGCAGGCGCCCGGCCGGGCTCAGGTCGCCGAACAGCGCGCGGGCCACGGCGTGGCCGCCCTCCTCCCCCGGGTACCAGGCGCAGAGCACGGCCCCCGCCGCCTCCAGCCAGTCCTCCATGACGACGGGAGCGCCGCCCACCAGCACCACCGTGACGGGCGTGCCCGTGTCGGCCACGCGGCGGATCAGCTCCGCCTGGCGGCCGGGCAGGGCCAGCGAGGCGCGGTCGCGGAATTCCCCCTCCTCCAGGCCCACCACCACCACGGCGGCGTCGCAGCTGCGGGCCAGTTCCTCGGCCGCGCGCAGGCCGGGCTCCTCGTCCGGCGCCGCGCCCAGGCTCCAGACCAGGCGCAGCCGCGCCGGCCCCGCCGGAACCCGGCACTCCAGCCGGAGGCGCCGCGCCTGTCCCGCCCTTAGCTCCACGGCGGCCAGCCGCGTGCGGTGGGAGAGCGGCGCTCCGCTGTCCAGCAGCAGGGAATCGTCCAGGAAGAGGCGCCAGCCGTCGTTGCCCTCCACGCCCAGTTCCACGCGGCCACCGGCCGGCGGGGTCAGCCAGCCCGTCCAGCGCACGGAGTAGAACCCGTCGCCCAGCCGCGCGGGGTCGGGGGAGAACAGCGTCCACTGGGCATCCACGACCGCGTCCTGGCGCGTGAAGGCCGGCGTGCCCGCCGGCTCCAGGCCGGTGAAGTACTCGCCCTTAAGGCCCGGCGTCTCACCAGGCCCGGCGCCGCTGCTCAACGCTGCGGCGGGCACGGTGGGCAGCGGCGGGGACAGGCGCGCGCAGCCGGGCGCGTGCCGGACCTCCACGTCGTTCCCGGCGCGCTCGCGCAGCCCGGCCAGGATGGAGACGGCCCGGTTGGACGTGGCGCTGTAGCCGCCCAGCCGCGCGGCGTCCGCGTCGGGGCCCAGCACGGCCAGCCGGCGCAGGCCGGCGGGCAGCGGCAGCGTGCCGCGCTCGTTCTGCAGGAGGACCAGGGACTCCTCCGCCGCGCGGCGGGCCAAGCGGCGGCTCGACTCGGCGCCCAGCGGAAGTCCAGTCTCTGCCGCTGGCAGCGGCTCGTCGAACAATCCCAACTGGAACTTGGCGCGCAGCACGCGGGCCACGGCGGAGTCGATCACGGCGGAGGGAATCCGGCCGTCCAGGAAGGGCGGCAGGAAGAGGGCCTCGTGCTCGATGGAGGTCTGGAAGATCACGTCCAGCCCGGAGTTCAGAGCCCGGGCCGCGGCCTCGCCGTAGTCGGCGGCGGTGAAGTGCAGGACGTTGGCGCCGCCCACGGCGCCGGCGTCGGAGATCACGAAGCCCCTGAATCCCCACTCCGCTTTGAGCACGTCGTTCTGCAGCCAGTCCTGGGCCGAGCAGGGCGAGCCGTCCAGCGAATTGTAGGAGGTCATCAGCGAGCGGGCCCCGCCCGCTTGCAGGCAGGCCTGGAAGGGCGGGAAGTGCGTCTCGCGCAGGCGCCGTTCGCTCTCCTCGACGGGGTAGCTGTCGCGGCCGCCCTCGCCCACGTTGGCCACGAAGTGCTTGGGCGTGGCGATCACGCCCCGCTCCTCGCAGGCCCGCACGAAGACCGCCCCCATGGCCGAGCTTAGGACGGGATCCTCGCCGTAGCTCTCCTCCGTGCGGCCCCAGCGGCCGTCCGTGGCGAGGTTCACCACCGGGGAGAGCAGCTGGCGCACGCCCACGGCGCGACTCTCGCCGGCGATCACCTCCGCCACCTGGCGCACGAGCGCGCTGTCGAAACTGGCGGCCAGCCCGATGGCCTGGGGAAAGACCGTGGCCTCGCGCTGCACCAGCCCGTGCAGGCCCTCGGCGAACAGGATGGCCGGGATGCCCAGCCGCGTGTGCTCGCGCAGGTGCCGCTGCAGGGCGTCGCCGCGCCGCCGGGCCTCGGCGGGCTCCTGCTCCGCGAGCTGCAGGCCGAACACGCCGTCGCGGAAGCGGGCCGGATCACCGCCGTCCTCCCCGGCCAGCATGAAGAGCTGCCAGAATTTCTCCCGGGGCGTCATCCGCGCCAGCAGGTCCTGGACCCGGGTCTCCGCGGGCAGGCCCGCGTTTTGGTACGCCGGAGTCGACCCGCCCGCCGCCGACTGGGGCGACAGCAGAAGCCAAGCGCCCGCCAGCCAGCCCGCCACGCACGCCGCCCGGCGTCGGGCGGACTTAGAACACGCGCAGTTCATCACAGAACACCCATGCCTTGCCGCCCGCGCCCTTGTGCCAGGGCGGGCAGATCTTCCAGTTCTCGGCCTTCAACTTGACGTAGCGCGCCGGCCGGGGGTCGAAGCTCGCCTGGAAGCTCTCCCGGGCGGCGCCCGCGTGGGTGGGGGCCAGACTCGGGGTCAGGCGCGCCACCGGCTGGAAGTCCACGCCGTCCAGGGAGAGCAGGAACTCCACCTGGCGCGGCAGGAAGACCCACGAGGCGATGTCCTGCAGGCAGGCCGTCTCCAGCCGTGTGACATCCAGCACCCGGCCCAGGTCCACCACGGCCTCCAGATCCTCGCCCTCGAAGCCCAGCCAGTGCATGCGATAGTCGTTCCAGCCGCTCAGGCCGTCGGTCAAGGCCGCGGCCTCGCCCTGGTGGTAGGCAGGACTGGCCGGGCGCGCCAGCATCACCGGGCGGCCCAGGGCCAGGTGGGGCCGGAGGCCCTCCGCCAGAAAGCGAGTGGCACGCTCCCGGTACTCGTCCGGCGGCAGGCCGTGCTCCCACAAGCGCGGGATCTCCGCCTGGCTGCAACCGGCGTGGAAGCTCTCCACCCGCTCGACGAAGCCCGGCTGGACCACCCGCCTTCCATCCGGGTCCCGCCCGAAACAGCCGCGCGGGGCGTCGGCCAGGATCAGGCCCTGCTCCAACTGCGCGTAGAGCAGCGGCAGGCGCGCCGTGCGCACCCGGATCGCCAGTTCGGAACTCCCCGCCACCGCGGCCTCCGCCTGATCGAAGAGGCGCGCGTACTCGTCGAGCCGCGGCCCGGACAGGTGGCCCGCCGCGCTGGGCAGCGGGTGGCCGAAGCAGGAGAGATCCTCGCCCGAGGCCGCCAGCGCGTCGTGCAGGCGGTCGATGTAGGCGCGGATGAAGGGCGCGGCGACGCCATAGTAGCCGGCCAGGAAGTCGTCCAGCAGGGCGTCCGGCTCCAGGTCGGGGTTCCAGAGCCACTTGGCCAGCAGGTAGGCGCGCAGTTCGGCGAATTCGCCCTTGAAGACGGGCAGTCCCTGCTCGAAGACCGCTGTGACTCCCTGATCGGCGAAGAAACGCAGGTTGGGCTGCAGCACGCGCAGGTTGGGAAAGGGGCTGACGAGGTTACGGAACTGGATCACGTAGTCCCACAGCAGGATGTTGGATGTGAGCCGGCTCCAGTCCCGCAGGTCGCGCACGAAGGTCGTGTCGCGCGGATCCGCCGCGATGGGCCGGCTGCGGTTGGACTCGATGCTGCAGAGCATGATGTTCACGTTGGGCAGCGGCCGTGTGACACGGGGCGCCGGGCGCGAGTACTGGTAGGCCAGCGTGGAGATCACTTTTTCAGGGAAGCGCGCCGCCACCTGGTTGACGAAGCGCAGCAGGCTGCCCGCGGGGGAGCCCTCCGCCTCGTCCACGGCCCGGCAGGCCGCGCACGTGCAGGGCAGGTAGGTGTCGTTCTGGGAGACGGACCAGTAGCGCGCGGCGGGCTGCTCGCGCATGCGCCGCGTCAGCTCGGCCACCACGAGCTCCAGCACGGCGGGCTGGCTCAGGCAGAGCTGTCCATCGGCCACGCGCACGCCGCGGTTCTCCGAGAAGTACTCGGGATGCGCGGCGAAGTGGCGCTCCGGCGGGATCAGCTCGTGAAAGGTGTGGACGAACAGGCCCCACTCCTCCCGGGAGCTGAGTTTGTGCCAGGCCGCGTAGGCCGGCTCCTGGAAATCCTGCAGCCGGAAGTGGAAGCGCGGCAGCTGGGTGTCGTCCAGCTCCGGCAGGACCAGCGTGGCCCGGCGCGGGATGACCTGGACCTCCGGGCTGTACATGCGGCAGCCCAGCTGGGATTCGAGCAGCGTGTAGACGGCGTGACTCAGGCCGCGTTCGCTGCCGGCGGCCAGGATCAGCCGGTCGCCGGCCGTGCGGAGGCGGAAGCCCTCCTCCCCCAGCTCCTCTCCCTGCGAGCCAATGGCCTCCGGCCCGCCCACGGCCAGCACGATGCCGCCCGCCGGCGGGGCGTCGTGGGCGACCACGGGCAGCCGGGCGCCGCTGATCCGCTCCAGGTAGATGGCCAGCGTGTCGGCCGCCGCCCGGGCCGCGGGGGTCTCCACCTGCGGCAAGTGGATCACGCACAGGGCCTGGCCGTCGCGAACCAGCTCCAGGGCCGGAGCGGGCGCGGCTGTCAGACCCAAGCCCAACCCCAGGCCCAGCCAGAACGGGCGAGTGGGTTTCATCCGCTACTCGACGCCCAGCTGAAAAGCCCAGGCGTGCCGGCAGGGCGGCGTGGCCCGGACGGACTCCGGCACGAAGACCCGGCAACCCGCACCTGCCGGCTCCCAGCGCAGGGGCTCGGCCACGCCCAGCAGCCGCACGCTCTGCCCGGGCCGGGGCGCGAAGGAGGGGATGAGCAGGCTGGCCGGCAGCCCGGGCTCCTCCGCCGAGGCCAGCAGGATGGCGTTGAGCGTGCCCGGGGCCGAGCGCGTGTAACACAGCCGGCCTTCCTTGTAGGGCGCTACGGCGCGCGTGCCGTAGATGGCCGCGCCGTTCACGTCCAGCCAGTCCCCCAGCTCGGCCAGCCGGGCCAGGGCCTCCGCCGGCCACTCGCCCTGCGGACTGGGTCCCACGTTGAGCAGCAGGTTCCCGCCCTTGGCCACGATGTCCACCAGCAGCTGGATCACCCGTTCGGCGGACTTGTGTTCGTCGTTCGGGACGAAGCTCCAGGAAGTGCCCAGCGTGATGCAACTCTCCCAGACCGTCTCCAGCGGCGCCGCCGGCACCTCCTGCTCGGGGGTGTGGTAATCCTGGTAGTCGCCCTCCACGGCGCGGTCCACGATGATCAGGCCCGGTTGCAGCGCGCGGGCCATGGCCGCGATCCCGGGCATGTCGATGTCCTGGTCGCAGGGCGCCTTGCCCCAGCGCGGGGACGTGGCGGTCATGGGCTGCACCCAGCCGCCGTCCAGCCAGAGGATGTCCATCGGGCCGTAGTCGCGCATCAGCTCTTCGATCTGGCCGCGCGTGAAGCTCTTGAAGGCCTCCCACTTCTCCGGGTAGCGCTTGATGTCGTAGTTCACGTTGCGGTCGAAGGGCGGGAAGTAGGGCCACCAGTAGTCCGGGCAGTGCCAGTCGGCCTTGGAGAAGTAGGCGCCCGTGCCCAGGCCCTCGCGGCGGAAGGCGGCGAAGACCTCCCGGGCCACGTTGGCCCGCGGATCCCGGCTGAAGGGGCAGCCCGGGTCGGTCACCTTGTAGTCCGTCAGCTGGGTGTCGAAGAGGCAGAAGCCGTCGTGGTGCTTGGTGGTGAAGACCACGTAGCGCATGCCCGCGCCCCGCGCCGCCGCCGCCCAGGCCGCCGGATCGAACTGGACGGGATTGAACGTGGACTTCAGGTCCTCGTAGGCCTGCCGGTACTCGCTGTAGCTACCGGCGTGGGGCCCGCGCCGCTTGGTCCAGTCCTCGTCCTCCGGGCAGATGCTCCAGCTCTCCACCACGCCCCACTGGCTGTAGGTGCCCCAGTGCATGAGCAGGCCGAGTTTCTGGTCCTGGAACCACTCCAGTTTTTGCTGCACGAGGGGATCCGGATGGGGTCGGACGGCCAGCGCCGACCCCGTCGGGGCCAGGCCGGCGAGCGCAAGGGCACACATGCTGAGCAGCCTCCGGGCGCGTCGAGAGCGAGTGGGGGTCATGGGAATCCTCCGTTCCGGGCGCCCCGGCAGGCCTTGGCGGTCCCAGCGGCGCCGGATGCGGGCAAGGTGGCACGCGGGCGGGGGAAATCGAAACGAGCGCGCGGGAGCGGAAGGGCGCGGGGCGGGAATCCCTTGGTACCTTGCCCGTGCTTCGCGGGAGCGGTGGGCGTGGACGGTGGGTTCCGCTCGCCCGGATCCGCCAAGCGCCAACCGCGCGTGGTCTTGTAGCACAGGGAGGGGCTTTGTCACATCTGCCGCCAGCCGCCGAGGTCCGGGGTGACCCGGGCGCGAGCCTGAAATCGTCCGCCTTGAGTCCCTGGCTCTTCGTGCCCGTTCTCTACATCATGCAAGCCATCCCGTCCACGCTGGTGCGCGAAGTCTCGACCCTCGTCTTCAAGGACTTCGGTCTCCCCAACGCCACCATCGCCTTCTGGGTCAGTCTGCTCGGGCTGCCCTGGATGCTGAAACTCTTCTGGGCGCCGGCGGTGGACTTCAACTTCACCCGGCGGCGCTGGGTGCTGGCGGCCCAGGCGCTGATCGGAGCCAGCCTGGTGGCGTTGGCCGTGGCCTGGGGCCTGCCGCTCTACTTCCCCATCAGCATCGCCCTGTTCTTCGTGCTGGGGCTGGCCTCCGCCACCCACGACATCGCGCTGGACGGCCTCTACCTGCTGTCGCTTTCTCAGAAACAGCAGGCCTACTTCGTCGGCGTCCAGTCGGCCAGTTTCCGCGCCGGGCGCCTGCTCTGCACGGGCGGGCTGGTCTTCCTGGCCGGCATGCTGCAGAAGGGCGGGCAGAGCATCATCGCCAGCTGGACGGCGGTCTTCGCCGCCATCGCCGTGTTCTACGGCGCGGGAGCCGTCTACGCGCGCGTCTTCCTGCCGCGCCCGGCGGACGACCTGCCCGTGCGTTGCGCGCCGGAGTCGGTGCCGCTGCTGGTGGCCTTCACCACCTTCATCCGGCAGCAGGGCATCCTCGCCGTGCTGGCCTTTATCCTCTTCTACCGCTTCGGCGAGGCGATGGTCTCGATGATCACGCCGCTCTTCCTGCGGGACGCCGTGGCGGCGGGCGGGCTGGGCCTGTCGGTGGCGGAGGTGGGCGTCATCAACGGCGTGGCCGGCATCATCGGCATCATCCTGGGCGGCATCGCCGGCGGCGGCGTGGTGGGCCGCTACGGTCTGCGGCGGGCCTTTGTCCTGATGCTGATCAGCATGAACGCGCCCAACCTGCTCTACGTCTGGGTGGCCGCCGCGCACCCGGCGACCTGGTGGATGTACGTCGTGGCCTTCGTGGACCAGTTCGGCTACGGCTTCGGCTTCGCCGGCTACAGCGTCTACCTGATGCACGTGGCCCAGCGCGGCAACTTCCGCACCAGCCACTACGCCATCGCCACCGGCCTGGGCGCGCTGACCATCATGCTGGCCGGCATGCTCTCGGGCTACCTGCAGAGCACGCTGGGCTACGTCGGCTTCTTCGTCGCCGTCTGCCTCTGCAGCATTCCCGCGCTGCTGACCATCCTCATCATCCCCCTGGACGGCATGAAGTCCGCGGATCTGGCCGCCAGAGGTGGAGTGGATTGATCCGGCGCGTGTGTCACGCGGCCCCGCCGGTCCGCTGCGCCCCGTCCAGCACCTCCCGCAATTTGCTGGCCAGGTTGATCAGCGTGAAGGGCTTCTCCAGAAAGGGCACGCTGGGATCCAGCACGCCGTGCTGCAGGATGGATTCGTCCGTGTAGCCCGACATGTAGACGACCTGCAGGGGCCGATGGACCGCCTGCAGCCGGCGCGCCAGATAGGGCCCGCTCATGAAGGGCATGATGACGTCCGTCAACAGCACGTCAGGGCGCAGCCGCTCGCTCTCCACCAGCTCATAGGCCCGCATCGGCCCGTCGGCGCTCACGACCCGATAGGAGAGGTCCTGGAGCAGGCGCTGGCAGAGCTGCCGCAGCGTGGCGTCGTCCTCCACCAGGAGCACCAACTCGCCCTTGCCCAGCGGGGCCCGGGTCGCGGCCTTGCGGCGGGCGGCCACATGTCCGTGGACCAGTGGGAAGTAGAGCTTGAAGGTGGTGCCGCGGTTCACTTCGCTGTAGACATAGATGGAACCGCCGGACTGGTTCACGATGCCATAGACCATGGCCAGGCCCAGCCCCGTCCCGCGACCCACCTCCTTGGTCGTGAAGAAGGGTTCGAAGATGCGCTGGACCGTGGCCTCGTCCATCCCGCAGCCCGTGTCGCTCACCGCCAGCATGATGTACTTGCCGGGGCTGACGCCCACGTGCGTGTCCGTGTAACCCGCATCCAGCTCGATCCGGGCGGTCTCCAGAGTCAGCAGGCCGCCCTCCGGCATGGCGTCCCGGGCATTGACGCAGAGGTTGACGATGACCTGTTCCAGCTGGTTGGGGTCGACCTTGATGCGCACGACTTCATCCGCCAAGGCCAGGCTCAGTTCCACCGGCTCGCCCAGCAGGCGGCCCAGCAGCTTGCTGATGTTGCGGATGACCTCGTTCAGGTCGACGATCTCGGGTTGCAGCACCTGCTTGCGGCTGAAGGCCAGCAGCTGGCGCGTCAGCACCGCGGCCCGTTCGCCGGCCGCGACGATCTGCAGGACATCCTCCCGCAGGAGGTCGTTCTCCGCCAGCTCTTCCTGCAGGGCGTAGCCATAACCCAGGATCACCGTGAGGATGTTGTTGAAATCGTGGGCCACGCCGCCGGCCAGCTGCCCCACGGCCTCCAGCTTCTGGGATTGGCGCAGCTGCGCTTCCGTGGCCCTGAGGATCTCCTCGTTGTGCCGGCGTTCCGTGATGTCGATGGACATGATGAACACGCCCTCCGGCACGGGATAGATGCGCAACTCGAACCAGCCCTTGCCGCCGTCCGGGAAGGCGAACTCGTTCTCCATGTTCTGCTGGATGCGCTGTTCCAGGCAATAGCGGATGATCTGGTAGACGGGCGTCGTTTCGACGCCGGGCCAGACCTCGGCGTAGAGCTGGCCGATCATCTCCTGGGCGGAGCGGCGGTTGTGGCGCTCCGCCGTCTTGTTGATGAAGATGTAGCGCCAATCGTGGCCGATGATCTGACATCCTTCGAGCATGTGCTCCAGGACTTCCTTGTAGAAGGAGGAGGGCAGAAAAACGTCCATCTGGATCCAATCTGGAATTGAATCCAAGCAACCGCAGGTGGGGGGGGGCGATAGGGTGAGCTGTGCGACGAGCGATTCCTCGGAGCGAACAGAAATCCCTGTTTTCTTAGTGCAACCTAATATTGTTACCGTCGCAAATCAATGGCAATTCGGGTGAGGAACGCCTCGGGCAAACCCGGTCCTGCGGTTGAAGACCCACCCCTGGACCTGGGCCAGGGCCTCGCTTGGCAAGGCCGTCTGTGGCAGGACCACATGCTCGCCGCAAGGCACGAATCAGGGGCGCTCCAGCGGCCACTTTCCCGAAGTGGGCCACCGAAGCGAGGCTCAGACCGCCGGAAGCGCAGCCCGGGGATCCCGGGTCCTCCCCACCAACTCGAGAGGAATCTGGTCACCAAACTGGGACCGCCAGATCCGGTGATACACGCGCTCCTCCGCCGAGTGCAGGTTCTGGACGAACGGCTCGTCCAGCTCATCGGCGACCGCCGGATCGACCAACGCCAGCCGCGTGGCGACCAGCTCGGACGACCCGGCCCCTTCCGCAAACTTGAGCTTCGCCCGCTGCAGGATCGCCTCCGGCAGAAGGTCGGCGCAGGCGCGCCGCAGCAGGCCTTTCTCGCGGCCGCCGGGTTCAGGTGCCAGCAATCCGGCGGGCAACCGGCCCACGTAGCGCAGCAGATCCAGGTCCAGGAAAGGGACACGCGCCTCGAGGCCCCAGGCCATGGAGAGCCGGTCGCAGCGTTGCAGGTTGGTGTGCTGCAGGTCCCGGGTGATCCGCTCGAGTTCCTCGCGCAGTCCGCCGCCCGAAGCGATGGGACGGAGATAGGAATAGCCGGCGAAGAGTTCATCGGCGCCCTCGCCGGTCAGGACGACCTTGACATGCCGTGCGGCCAGACGCGCGAGGAAATAGTTGGGAACCGCCGAGCGCACCAGCGGGGCGTCGAAGGACTCCAGGGCCCGGATGACCGCCGGCAGCGCTGCTTCGACCTCGGCGGCGTCGTAGATGAGTTCATGGTGCTCCGTGCCCAGCAGGTGCGCCACAGCTCGTGCCGCCGACAGGTCGGGGGCGCCGCGCATGCCCGCCGTGAAGGAGAGCAGCCGGGGCACGTGCGGGCGCATCAGCGCGGCGACCAGACTGCTGTCCAGCCCGCCTGAGAGAAAGACGCCGACGGGCACGTCGCTCATCAGGCGCTTGACGACGGCCCGCTCCAGGCGGTGGCGGATCCCGGATTCGATCTCCGGCAGGGGCGGCGGCGCCAGCCAGGGGACCACCTGCGCGGCGCAGGCGAAGGCCCGGGGCTTCGGCAGGGGAAGCCGGCCCGGCGCCGAATTCGCGGGCAGAAAGAGGAAATGCCCCGCCGGGAGGGCTCGCAGCTCATCCATGGGCGGAAAGGCCTTGAGTTCGCTGGCGGCCAACACCAGATCGCCGGCTCGGCCATAGTAGAGCGGCTTGATCCCCAGCGGATCGCGGGCCAGCAGCAGGCCGGCCGGCCCCGCCAGCGCGAGGGCGAACATCCCATCCAGCCGGCCAAGCAAGTCTTCGCCCACCTCCTCGTAGAGATGGAGCAGCACCTCCGTGTCGGAACAGGTGCGAAACTCGTGGCGGCCGGCCAGCTCCCGCCTCAACTCCAAATGGTTGTAGATCTCACCGTTGAAGACGACCGCCAGGTCGCCCCGCTCATTGAGAATGGGTTGACGGCCGGTGGCCAGGTCGACGATCGCCAGCCGTGCCTGGGCCAGCACGCCGGGGCCGATCACCACCCGGCCCGCCTCGTCCGGACCACGGTGACGGAGCCGATCCAGCAGGACTTCCGCGAGGGTCAGGTCGGGTCTTCCCCAGACAACCGCGATGCCGCACATCCTACTGCCCGCCCGCAGCCAGGGCGGCGATCCGGCGCCGCTCCCCAAGTGGGCGCCGGGTGACGGGATTGACCGCTTCCCAGCCACCCTTCACGCAGGCCGTCACGATCGTCCCCTTCAGGTGCGGATTGCCGCGGAAGTGGGGAGCATCCAGCAGCCCGCAGCGGATCGCCCGCGTCAGCACCTCCGCATCGGCCCACGGGTCGGCGCGGTCGGAACCCAGCCGCGTGATGGCCTCCAGGATGAGGCGCGCCTCCGCGACCAGATGGCGACGGCGGGCGCGGACCCGCGGATCCCGCGCGGGATCGGGCAGCCCCTTGAGGCAGAGATCGACACTGCCCCGGGCGATGGAGCAGCTCTCGATCACCGCCTCGGCGTCGACGACGCGCCGGGCCTCGGTGAATCCCACCACGTGGAGGATCTGCGGCTTCAGCGCCATGGCCAGCGTCGTGGAGGCGGCGAGATGCCCCTTGGCGCGGTTGAAATCCGCCGGCAGGCTGGTGATGCCCGCGCGGACCTCCCGCAGGACCTGGAAGGCGGGGCCCTCCAGCTCGCCGATCAGGTCGAGCTTCGCCAGCATCTTCGCCAAATCCATCAGCGGGCTGGTGGAGGGTGGAGTGTTGTGCATCAGCTGGGCGACGTAGTGTCTCACGCCCTGCCGCTGAGCATTGTAGGCGGCCAGGAAGGCCATCGCCACCGCCAGCGCGTCGTGGGCGTCGCGCAGGCTCCACTGGTGGGACTCGTTCACCTCCACCGGCACCCCGCGCTCCGCGTAGAAGCGCATGGTGGACTGCTTCTCCAGAATCGCCTCGGGGAAGGGGACCGTGCTCCGGCCGTCCATCACGCTGTACCAGCAGAGGGGAATGGCCCCCCATGCATTGTGGATCGTCTCCAGGCTCATCTCCGCCCAGCGCTGCAGATCCCGCGTCCCGCTATAGCAGCGCAGCAGGGGGCGATTGCCGACACGCGTCGCCTCGTGGATGCGGCGGAGGTCCTCCGGACGGCGCACCGGAACGCCGCCCGCCCCGTCCTGATGGGGATCCATTTCAGTGGGGCGGAAGAAGTGCTCCTGGGCATTCTGGTCCGGCCCCAGCGAGAGGACGTCCAGGGCGCGGGCCTCAGCGATCCGTCCCGCGCCGACGATGGTGGCCTCCAGTGCGGGCTCGCCATAATGATGACGCAGCAGCGGCCGTGGCGCGCAGGCCGCCACCCGCTCCAGCAGCGTGTCGGGCCATCTCTCGGCCGCTGTGGCGGTGGTCTCGCCGCCGATGAAGGCGATCAGTTCCTCCAGCGGTTCGCTGCCGTCGAAACAGCGCTCGAAGAGTTGGAAGCGCCGCGCCATGGCCGCCACCGGCGGCGTGCCACCCAACACCCAGCGCCGCTCGCCGCCCTTCAGCCGCGCCGCCCCTTCCTCGAGGGCGCGCAGCAGTGGCACGATATCCTGGTCGGTGAGGCGATAGGAAACGGCCACCAGCGCGGGCCTCAGTTCCTGGACCCGGCGCAGCAAGGTCTCGACAGGAACCGCCGCCCCCAGCAGTTCGGAGCGCCAGCCGTGCTCCTCGCAGAGTCGGAGAAAGTGGTCCAACCCCGCCAGATGGACACATTGGCCGAGAGCGGCCCCGATCACCAGGTTGTCGCTGCTCATGGCTTGTCCTGCCCGATTCCCAGCAGGCGCAGCTGTTTCAGGCTGAGCCCGGCGATGCCCAGTGATTCCACCGTCCGGCCTTCGGCGCGGTAATCTCGCCCGTGCATGCTGGAGGCCAGGGTGATGAAGGCGTCCATGATCGGGGTGGACACGCCGAACTGGCGTCCGATCGAACTCATGGGAACCAGGCTGAACGGGACATCCTCCGTCAGATAGCGCATTTCCATCCGATGGGGAGCCAGGATCCCGTGGTAGCCGAGGTTGGCGTGGATGGCCTGGTGGAGATTCCGCCCAACGGCGTCGTAGGCCAGGTACAGCCACTCGCGCGCGCTGAAGGCCTGGATGCCCAGCGCGGCGGCGACGGCGACTCGCTCCGCATCCAGTTCCTCCAGCACGGTGGCGACGGAGGGCGTGGTGCCCTGGTAATAGAACTCGAAGTCCGCCGGGTCTTCGACCCAGCCCGCGTTCAGCAGCATCAGGGCCGGATGGAAGACCGAACCGATGTTGTTGAAGCTCGTTTTGAAGATATTGTCACCGGGAACGAACTGGGGAAAGGCCCGGCGCACCAGGTCCAGACAGCGAGGAATGCGGTGCGCACGCACGGTGGCCAGCGGAATGGAGTTCTTGATGCGGAAGATCCGCGCCTGCCCCGGGCCAATGACGCGGCTGGCATAGAGGAACGTCTGCGTCTCGGCGAGGGTGACATCCGCTGTGCAACCCTGCGAGCGCAGTTCCTGCCCGAATGCCAGCGCGCCGAAGGTTCGGCCAGGGTTGATCACGATAGTCTGGCCGTCCCGCAAATGGGGAGCGCACTGCCTGGCGATGAACTCGTGGGCGTTGGCCGGCACGACGACCATGATCACGTCGACGTCCTCGAGCAAGTCTCCCACCTGGTCCGACACCGCAGTGACCGGACCGAAGCCACTCAACTCATCGCCGCCCAGTTCAACGCCGCCCCGAACCTGGACGGCCTCCAGCCTGGCCAGCGTGCGGTTGAAGAGACGGACGTCGAAACCCATCAGGCCCAGATGGCCGGCCATGGCCAGTCCGCCGTGGCCAGCTCCCATGACACAGAAGACAGGGCGTGGATGGGACATGGCGGCTCTCCTGGTTTTCACGGGCGCCCGGCGGACCAGCGGACCGACTCGCGTGGGTTGTCGGATGCGGCTGCGTCCACAGCGACCGGTACATGGTGCGGCGCCGGGACCGGCATACGACCCGCAGGTGGGGAAAGGGGAGCCACGCCAAGGGTTTGCGATCGTGCGATCAGCGGCCTGGGCGTGCTCCGAGAGTCCTGCGGCCCTGATGGGACTACCCCTGCCTCTTGGATTCTGCGAGTCGCAGATGATCGAACGCGTAGGTCCGTCCACCTGAAGCCTGTGCTTGATGGTGACGGGAGTGTATTGGAATTTGGGGTTTCAGTCAAGTTTGACGATTCAGTCATTTTGAGGCGACGATGACAGTGGACCGACGGGCGCGCAAGCGCGAGCAGACACGACAGGCCCTGCTGGAGAGCGCCTTGACCCTCTTCGCGAATCGCGGGATCTACCAGCCCTCGTTGGAGGAAATCACCGCACGGGCGGATCTGGGCAAGGGGACATTCTACCAGTACTTCCCATCCCGGGAGGCCTTGATCGCCGCTCTGGTCGGCGCGGGGATCGACGCCCTGCTGGCGCGACTCGGCCCACCTCCAGTAGGGGGTGGGACCGCTCCTGGACTTCTGCTGGACGAGCACCAGGCCTTTTTCAACGAACGTCCGGAGGTCCTCCTCCTGCTCCACCAGGCGCGCGGTTGGCTGAAACTGCCGGAGCGGCGGAGCGCCATCCAGGCGGAGTTCGCCCGCTACATCGATGGCCTGGCGGCGCACTTGGGCGGGGAGTCGGCCCACGAGGACGCGGTGGGCCTGGGGGGCTTCATCGCGGGTACGCTCTCCTTCGAGCGCATCCTGGAGATTCCCTCGCAATCACTGAGGGCGCGAACCATGCGGCTCTGCGGTCTGGCCACGCGGGACTGACCGGGCCGGTCACGGACCAGAGGGTGAGTCCTGGCCGTGTTAGGCGACACGTTTCGCCGGGCCGCATCCACGAAGCGCGTGTCCATCGGTGCTCCGCTGGATTGACCCGCCCCGGTGGTTGTGACATGGCCAATCCGCGCTGCCGAATGACAGGCCGTTCGTGTGGTGGATATATCCAGGCGCCGGCGTTCCAGAGATCGGGATGGCGACTACTTCAAGAGCAGAAGCCGCTTGGTCTCCAGTAGGTCCGGCCCGCTCAGCCGCAGCAGATAGACGCCGCTGGCCAATTCGTCGGCGTTCAGGCGCAGCGAATGAGGGCCCGCCGCCTGCGGGCCGGCCGCCAGGACTCGCACCAGGCGGCCCTGCAGATCGAACAACTCCAGCCGCGCCTCCGCGGCCGCGGGCAGCTCCCAACTCAGGGTCGTGGAGGGATTGAAGGGATTGGGCACGGCGTCGTAGAGGCGGAACACGCCGGGGCGCAGCGGTTCCACGGCCAGGAAACCCAGTTCCCAGATGCAGTCCGCGCCGGCGGCGTTCCACGTGCTGCTGCCGTCGCTCACCTCCAGATGGAGCTGGAGATCCTGCGTGGTCCAGTCGCTCAAGCTGAAGCCGGGGGCGCTGGCGGCGGACCAGCTGGGGCCCTGGATCTGACCGCTCCATTCCAGCTCGTCACCGATCCAGATCGAGGCGCTCAGCGTGCCGGCGCCCAGATGCTCAAGCTGCAGGCCGACGGCGCCGGCCTCCCAGTCCGGCACGAAGCCCGTGTTCGATCCCGGCAGATGCCCCAGGACCTCCACGAGTCCGCAGGCCGACTCCGGGCCGGTCAGGGGCGTGACACCCACCGCCGCCGCGCTCAGCGGCAGGTCCGCGCAGGAGCCGCCCGTGTCGAGCAGACAGCCGAAGGTGCCGGCCGCCGGGCTCTGGAACTGCAGCTCCACCTGCTGGGACTGCCCGGGCGTCAGGCTGTAGGTCGCGCCGGCTGTGATCGTGAACGGGGGACAGCCCGCGCTGACGGTGCCGCTGAGCGTGCCGCCGCCCACGTTGGTGATGCTGAAACTGCGTGTCACAATCGTGCCGGGCAGGACAGCCCCGAAGTCGAGGGCGGCGACATCCAGCTGGCAGGTGGGCGGCAGCGCCCCGAAGGTGAGCGTGCCGCTGCCGCGCTGCACGCTGGGCAGGCCCTCGTTGTAGGTGAAGGCCGGCAGCTGCAGCTGGGCCGTCTGCCCGTTGGGCGCGGCGGCGTCCACCAGGAAGCGCAGGAAGACCAGCTGGCTGCCTGCGCCGGCCAGCGCCGGGCCCGCGGCCGCGGCCTGCACCACGCCACTGGTCTCGTCCCAGCTCACCTCCGTCCAGGCCGCGCTGAGCGAGCCCGCCGTCTCCAGGCCGTCGAACTGCAGCCAGGTGGTGGGATAGCTGAGGCGGAACTGCCAGGCCGTCACGGCGAACTCGCCGAGCGCTCCCGTGTTCAAGGGCACCAGGAGCGTGCTCCCCGCCGGCGCTCCTTGGCTGGCCGGCGCCACGCTCAGATCGTGGACGTGGTAGACGCCGGTGGTGTCGCCGACGCCCAGCGGATCCAGCGCGATGATGCGCGTGTCACCGCCGGAGAGCGCCGTGACCTGTCCCGTCGCGCTCACGCTGGCCACGGCCGGGTCCGTGCTGGTCCACTCGACGCTGCCGTTGGGCGTGCCCTGGATCGTCACCTGCTGGGTCTGGCCGCGCAGGATGCTGGCCGTCGCCGGGCTCAGGGTGAAACTCGAAGTGGCGCTGAACTGGGCCTGCACGGTGGACGTGCGGGTCAGCCAGTCCTCGTCCAGGTGGATGTCGCTCAGCGTCAGCGTGCTGTTGAAGGCTGCGCCCACGCTGCTGGCGACCTGCAGAACCAGCAGCTGGCCCGCGCCGGTGACCGCGGCGCCGCCCGGAGCCGCGGCCGCGAACTGGACCAGATTCCCCGTCTGGGTGAACTGGACGTCCCAGTCCGCGAGCAGGCCCTCCGTCAGCTCCAGCGTCACGGCCGTCAAGCGCGCGCTGCCCAGGTTCAGCGAGAACTCCGCGCTGGAAAAGGCCGCCCCGGTGGGGTTCTGCAACACCAGGACCAGGGGGCGGGTCTGCCCCGCCTGCCCGCTCAGTGCCTGCGCCTGCAGGTGGAAGGTGTGGATCAGGATCTCCGGACCCGTGCCGACGCGCCCGCCGCCATCCGCCACCTGGACGCGGTTGGCGCCCTGGGACAAGGCGGTGAAGAGGCCGCCCGCGCTCACCTGGCCGGAGAGCGGATCCGCCACGCTCCAGGTCAAGGGTGGCGTGGGCGCGCCACCGGCCGTGTACTGGACGGTCTCGCCCGGCAGCAGGCTGGCCGCCGTCGCCGGCGAGACGGGGATGACTTGCGGCACGATGTGCGTGAAGGTGCCCTGGCTGAGCACGGGAACGGGATCCCCCTCATTCAGCCGCGCGAAGGGAATCGCCAGCGTGCCCGAACCCTGGATCTGCACCTGGATCAAGGCCAGCGTGCCTGTGCCTGTCATGGGCGACGCGCTGGCGGCGGCCAGCTGGATGCCGTCGCCCTCCGCCTCCCAGGCCAGTTCGGCGCCCCAGTCCGCCAGCAGGGTGCCGGCGGTGTTCAGACCCGTCACCAGCCAGTTGGTGGGGAAGTCCAGCTCCACCGTCAGCGCGTGGATCTGCTCCGGCGCGCCGAACGAGGCCTCAAGGGGAATCTCCAGCACGGTTCCATTGGGCGCCGTCACGGTTTGGGACACGGTGCCCAGGCTGGCTCCCCGCGCGGCCGGGACCAGGCCCAGCAGCACGGGAAGCAGAGTGAGGAGGAGGATGGGCTTCATCGTCGCTCCTTACTTCAGCAGGGTGATGCGTTGCACGGCCCGATGGCGCGCGCCGTCCACCGTCAGCAGATACACGCCACTGGCCGCGCCCGTGCCGGCGGCCGTGTCGCCGTCCCAGCGCAGCGCATGGCTGCCGGCCGGCAACACGCCCTGGTAGATCTCCCGCACCAGCTGTCCGGCGATGTTATGGACCCGCACGCGGACGCGCTCGGCCTGGGGCAGGTCCAGCCGCAGGTGCGTGGTTGGATTGAAGGGATTGGGCGCCGCGGGATGCAGCCGGAACTGCGCGGGCAGGGTCGCGACCAGCGCCGTCGACTCCAGCTCGAAGGGCTGGTCGTTGACCACGAAGCGGCGCGCGACCAGGGCCGGCGGATCGACTCCACCCACCCGCACGCGCAGCTCCAGACCGCCCGGGAGCGGCGCGGTCTGCGCGGCCAGCGCCACTCGCAGCAGACCGTCCGTGACGCGCCAAGTGGTGGCGAAGGGCGTGGCGCCGTCAGTTTGCACGTCCAGCACCTCCAGCGAGTTCGGCGGGAAGGCCGCCTCCAGCTGGAACCCGCGCAGCTGGTTCTCGCCCTCAAGCCGGAAGCTCACCCACCATTCGCCCGCGCCGCCGGCGGCGACGGAGGCGCTGAGTTCGCTCGCCGGATCGAAGGGCTCGCCCGGATAGTCGTTCAACTCGCCGGGGAAGGTGGTCTCCGCGCCCACCACCCACTGCAGGATGTAGTGGGCGTCCACGGCGTTCACGCCGCCCGCGGCGGTCACGTCCGCCAGAGCCAATTGAGCGGCGTCCAGCGGATTGGCCACGGGATCCGCCAGCCAGGCCAGGATCAGCGAGGCGTCGAAGGCCTGCACCTCGCCGTTCAGGCTCACGTCGCCCAGCACGGGGTGCAGCAGGGAGCCCGCCCAGGGCTGGTAGTCGACGTAGTTGCTGACGGCGTCGCCCGCGCCCAGGGGATTGTAGAGGCCGCCGGAGCCCGTGTCGTCGCTGGCGTCCAGCGGGCCGCTCGCGTCGCCCCACCAGCAGTCCTCGGCGTTGATGGGGAGCGCCGGATTGCTGTTGACCAGGCCGCGCTGGGCGTTGCGGTAGAAGTCGCAGTCGCTGAAGACGGGCGCCGAGCTGCCCGTGCACGAGACGCCCGTGTTGCCGTCGCGGAACACGCAGTGGCTGAGGGTCGGGCTGGCCGTTTGGATCTCCACCATGCCGCGCGTGCTGCCGCTGCCGCCCCAGGCGAAGACGCAGTGTTCCAGGCTGCAGAGCGCGTCCCAGCTCTCGTTGTAGAAGTACAGGGTGAAGCTCGACTCGCCGGTCACGGGCGCCGTGGCGTTGCCGTCCGTGTTGGTGTCGCCGCCGTAGAAGTCGTCCTCGATGTAGGTGAAGACGATCTGCTGGTCGGGGTCCGCTCCGCCCGCGGCCTGCAGGCCCTTGTAGACGATGATGCTGCGCCCGGAGATCGACTTCAGCACCACGCCGGGCTCGATGCTCATGATCGAGCTGGAGCCCACGGCCAGGTTCTCGCCCAGGATGTAGACCAGGTTCTCCAGGTTGGCCGCGCTCTCGCGGCGCATGGTGATGTTCTGCGCCAGGGTCTCGCCCTTGATGTAGACGCCGTTGTAGCGGTTGTCCGGCCCGAAGGTCGTGTCTAGGTAGTCGGCGTCCGTCACCAGCGACTGCTTGACCGTCGCCGTCGTGGAGTGGTCGATGAGCAGGTTGTGCAGGACGGCGGGCGAATTCCCGTTGAGGAAGAGGCCGTAGGTGTTGTGCTCGAAGACGCAGTTCGTCAGCGTGGGGGCGGCGCTGACGCACTCGACGGCCTCGCTGGCGTAGTTCACGACGACGTCCTCCAGCAGGCAGGCCCCGTCCGCCGCGATGTCCTGGAAATCGATTCCACTCCAATTGCCCGCCGCCGGCGTGCTGGCGTTGCCGTCGTTCTCCGTGTCCAGCGGATTGCCCACGCTGTCGTCGCGCAGACTGGTCAGGATCGCGCCCTCGATGCCCAGCGAACCGTTGACCGTGAGCGTGCCGCCCAGCGACTTCAGCACCACCCCGGGCGCGATGTCGAGGTGCGTGGTGGTGTTCACGATGAGGTTGCCGGCCAGGTGATAGCTGATGTTCGTGTAGCCGCCGAAGTCCCGCGGCAGGATCTGCTTGTCCACGCTGATGGTCTCGGGCACCAGCTCGATGGCCGCGACGCCCGTGTTGAAGAGCTGGTTGTCCGCGAAGACGGGGTTGGCCAGCACCGAGAGATAGACGGGCGTGCGGGTCACGTTGACCAAGGTGTTGTCGTGGAACTCCGGCCGGGAGTCTCCGCGCAGCTCCAGGCCCCAGTGGACATTGGTGATCTCGCAGTTGCGGATGACCGGGCTGGCCGTGTTCAGCGTGATCTGGCCGCGCCAGTAGCCGGTGTTGCAGCCGAAGCGGATGATCGTGTGCTCGAGCAGGCTGTTCTCGCTGTCGCTGTCCTCGTCGTAGCGCAGGATGCCCCAGTTGCCCACGGCCGGGCTGGTGGCCGAGCCGTCGCCGTTGGTGTCGCCGCCCACGGCGTCGTCGCGCACGCTGGTCAGCACGACGGGATTGCCCGCGCTGCCGATGGAGTTGAGGATGCCGTGGACGACGATGCCGCCGTAGGTGAGGAACTTGGCGGTCACGCCCTCCTCCAGGATCAGGCTGCCGCCCACGTCGATGGTGAAGGTGTTGAGGAAGAGGTAGGTGAAGTTCACCACGCCGGCCACGTCGCGCTGCTCCAGCACGGCCACCTGGCTGAGCGGCTCGCTGATGATGCCCAGGGCGAAGTAGCCGTTGTTGCTGAAGACGTTGTTGAAGTCCAGGACGGGGTCGGAAGTCACGCTCATGTAGATGGGCGTGGACGTGCAGTTCTGGATCGTGCAGTCGTCCACCAGGGGCGTGGAGTTGCCGCGCGCCGAGACCCCGTAGTAGCAGGCCGAGAACAGGCAGTGCTGGATGGAAGGCCCGCTGGCCTCGCAGCGCACGGCGCCGTCGGCATAAGAGCCGCCGTAGAGGATCTGGCAGCGCTCCAGCAGGCAGTTCACGTCGTCGGCGCTGGGCAGGAAGTTCAGGCTGCCCCAGTCCGCGGCCGTCGGGTTGTCGCCGTTGCCGTTGTTGTTGGTGTCCCCCGGCTGACCGGCGTTGTCGTCCTTGAGCGAGGTGAAGACGACGGGCTCCGTCAGCGTGCCGACGGCGTCCAGGCCGCCCGCCACGTGGATGTCCACGCTGGCCGAGAGGAACTTCAACACCACGCCGGGATCGAAACTGAGCTGGGTGCCGGACTCCACTGTCAAATCCTCTTCCAGCAGATAGGTGATGTTGGCGTAGCCGGCCAGGGCGCGCGGGCTGACGGTGCTGCTGGTGCCCAGACCTTCGCCCATCAGGCCCAGGGCCGTGTTGGTGTTGTTGCCGAAGACGATGTTCGAGAAGCTCGGGTTCGAGGCCACGGACATGCAGATGGGCGTGCGGTCGTGGTTGGCGAAGGAGCAGGCGTCCACGCCCGGCGCCGAATTGCCGGACACCAGCAGGCCGTGGGCGCCGTTGGTGTAGAAGTCCAGGTGGCTGAGCGTGCCGGCGGAGTTGTGCAGCATCAGCGCGGCGGAGCGGTAGTAGCCGTCGTAGTAGATGTGCCAGGAACCGCCCGCGTAGCGCAGGTTGGTCCAGCTCAGGTTGGCCGTGCCGTCCTGGATGAAGACGCCGCGCCAGTCCGCGTCGTCCGGCGCCGTGATGCTGCCGTCGTTGTTGGTGTCCGCCGGGTTGCCGAAGAGGTCGTCCTTGGCGGAGGTGATGGTCACCGGCTCGGCCGGGCTGCCGTTGACCAGCAGGGTGCCGTTGACGGTCAGGCCGTTGTAGTAGCTGTTGAACTTCACCACGACGCCCGCGTCGATGGTCAGGGTGCGCCCCGCGGGCACGGTCACGTTGCCGTAGCACAAGTAGGTCACGTTGGGCACGCTGCTGAAACTGCGCTGCGGCAGGTGGCCGTCCGCGGCCAGTGTCTCACCGATGATGCCGATGGCGTCGTAGCCGTTGTTGGAGGTGGAGAAATCGTTGGCCGTCATCACCGGGTTGGCCGAGAGGCTCATGTAGATGGGCGTGTTGGTGGCCACGGCGAAACTGCAGTTGGCGATGGTGGGCGCCGAGGTTCCCGTCATGTGGACGGGGTAGTGCGAGTTGCTCAGCGTGCAGAAGCTGATGGTCGGACCCGCGTTGACCAGGTAGAGCGCGCTGTTGCCGAAGCGCACCGTCGTGTGCGCCAGGACGCAGGAGGCGTCCAGCGAGCCGTCGTTGAACTGGATCGACGCCCAGTTGCCCGCCGCCGGGCTGGTGGCGGAGCCGTCGCCGTTGGAATCGCCGAAGAGGTTGTCGTCGGTGATGCTGGTGATCAGGTTGGGATTCAGCGCCGTGCCGTTGGATTGGAAACTGCCGTCGACGACGATGCTGCGCGAGCCGCCCAGCTTGAGGGCCACGCCCGGGTTCAGCACCAGGCTGCGCGTGGCGGGCACCGTGACCGAATTGGGAAAGTGGTAGGCCACGTCCGCCGCATCCAGGGTCAGGTTGGCCGTCAGGCTGCTGAAGGAGCAGTAGATCTGCGGCAGGGTGTTGGAGGCCAGGCTGACCGTGCCCGTCAGATCCAGCGCGACGTCGCCCGTGGACAAGTGCACGGGCCGGTTGCAGGAGAGCACGCTCAGGTTCTGGGCGTTGACCGCCGCGCCGCTGGCGAGCAGCAGGCCGTCCGTGGCGCTCTGCTGGATCGTGCACTGCTGCAGGTTGACGGTGGACCCGCTGGCCTGGACGGCGCCGTAGGAGGCCGAGGAGCCGCCCCCGGAGATGTCCGTGTATTGCAGGGTGGAGGGCGTCGCCCCCAGGAAGCGCAGGGCCTGCCACTGGCCGGGCGTGCTGGCGGGCCCGGCGATGGTCACCCGCGAGCCGGCTGTGCCGTTCGACTGCAGGGCGCCGTTGAAGACCATGGAAAAGTTGCCGTCGAAGATCACGCTCACCCCCGCGTTGATGGTGAGGGTGACGCCGGGATTGACCGTGACGGCGGCCGTGACGTGCCAGGGCGAGCCCGCCAGGTCCAGGGTGGTGTTGGCGGCGATGGTGCCGGAGATGTTCGTGGCGCCCGCCGTCAGGGCCTGCGCCAGCAGCGCGCCCAGGGCTGCCAGCCAAAAATTGCGCGGTGTGTGCATCGGATCCCCCGCTTCTATCGAATTGTGCTTGTGTGATGGCGTGTGTGTTACGGAAAGAAGTGTGGCATTCGCGGGGTCCTCAGCGACGTGCCCGCGGCCACCTGAACCGGTTTTAGTTCCGACAAGCCCCGCGTCTACTTCGCTCCGGCATCGCGATTTTGGGGCGGGCCCGGCGCGGACCGGAGGACGAGTCGGAGCGCCGGGGCGGGGGGTGGGCCGCAGGAGAATCTTCCCGGGCTTCCCGACGTTGGGCCGACACAACGGGACCTTGAAAAGGAGAAGGCATGGCACGCTTCGGCGAACAGGTGGACGGCTACGCGATCGACGTGCTCAACGAGCGGGAGATCCGCGCCGCGGCCGGACTGCTCTTTCTGACCATGTTCGTGACCATCGGGATGGCGGCCTTCGGCCACCAGTTCACGCCGCTCAAGTACGCGGTGATCGGCTTCCTCAGCGACATCCTGCTGCGCCTGCTGGTCTCGCCACGCTGGGCGCCGACGCTGATCCTCGGCCGCTGGATCGTGCGCAACCAGGTGCCCGAGTGGGTGGGCGCGCGGCAGAAGCAGTTCGCCTGGTGGATCGGCGCAGGGCTGGCGAGCGTGATGCTGGGGCTGCAGGTGGTCGTCAACTCCTTCAGCCCGATCACGGGGATCATCTGCCTCGTCTGCCTGGTGTTCCTGTTCTTCGAGGCGGCCTTCGGCATCTGCCTGGGTTGCCTGTTCTACAACCTCGCCTTCAAGGAGCGCGCCCAGCATTGCCCGGGCGAAGTCTGCACGCCCCATGAACGCCACCCCGCGCAGCACACAGGACGCGCCCACTGGGCGCTGGTGCTGGCCTTCGCCGGCTGGCTGCTGGCGGTGGGCTGGCTCTTCCATGATCAGCTGCGCGAGCCGCCCTTCGATCTCTTCGGCCTGAGCGAAGTGGCCCGCGCGGCGGAGTAGCCGTCCGCGCGATGCCTGAGACGGCTGGCCTGTCCTACGGCCCGGCCACCTCCAGGGAAGCCGTCACCCGGTAGAACATGCGCGGATCCAGCTCGCTCACGCTCCAGCCCAGACCCGCGGTGCTGATGAACTCCGCGGGCCAGTGGGCCGGGTCCGCCGTCTGCTGGAGCCGGTAGCTGCGGGCCAGGGGCACCGCGGTCCAGCTCAGCTGGAGGCCCTCCTCCCCGAGCTGGATCGACAGTTCCGGCGCGGGAAGTTCCGGCACGATCTCCCCCAGGAACCACCAGAGCGACTCCGGACTGATGGAGACGTGGTCCTCGTTCCCGCCCAGCGGATAGTAGAGCGCGTCGAAGGGCGTCAACGAATAGAGGTCCGGCGCGCCTTCGATCTGCCGGAAGGGCGCGTCCGTCACCAGCCCCAGCGCGCTGGTGGTGGGGATGAAACAGTGGTTGGCGTGCAGCGCGAGGATGTCCCCGTAGGGCACGGCGCTCTGGTCCAGCTGGACCATGGTGTTGCGGTAGCCGCCGGGGGCGTTGTCCCAGGGTGGCGCGCCGCTGATGGAGACGGTCTGGCTGCGGTCCGGGAAGGGCCAGATTTGATTGATCTCGCCGCGGAAAATCGTCTGCGGCGTGTGGTCGCCCAGGGACCAGCAGTTGCCGTCGATGTCCACCAGCCAGCTGCGGTACTCGTAGCGGATGATCTGCTGGCCGGCGGCAAAGCCCTGGTGGAGGCCCGTCCCGCTGCCGTTGGCCACCGCCACCAGGCGCGGCCCGACGGGGTAGTCGCCCAGCGCGGCCAGCTCGTCCAGCAGCACCTGGCGCAGGGGATCGGCCGCCGGGGTGGGGTTCGGCGGAGACTGGGCCATCACCAGCAGCATCTGGCGGGCCGCCGGCGTCTGCAGTCGGGAACGGAAATGCGCGGCCTCCTCCGCCTCCTCCGCGAAGAAGTCCAGCCAGTGCTGGAGGCTGAGCGGGATGTTGGCGCCCGCCTGCGGAGAGTCGAAGGAGAGGAAGGTCCGCACCCGGGGATCGACGCCCTGCTGCTCCAGCCAGGCCAGGGCGTAGCGCGAGACCAGCCCGCCCATGCTGGCGCCGATGAGCGGATAGCGCTCCCCCGCGGGCAGGAGGCTGTTGATCTGCTCCAGCAGCGTCGCCAGCAGCAGGCCGTTGCGCTGGATGTAGTCGGTGGATTCGCTGAAGTTCAGCACCACCAGGTCAAAGCCCTGTTGGAGCAGGCTGTCCACCAGCCCCTGCTGGTTGCCCAGTTCGTAGAGTTCCTCCCAGAACATGGTGTTGTCCATGTCGAAACCCTCGCAGAGCAGCACGGGGCGCGTCAGCTCCGTGTGGCCCGGCGCCAAGTAGAGGTAGGCGGTCCCGCTGGCCGCCGCACCCTGGTAGGGATAGGCCGAGGACAAGCTCCAGACCGCACTGGGTTCCGGCGTGAGCAGCCGGTTGACCGTGAAAGCCAGGCGGGTCTCCCGCGTGTCCCCGTCCGCCCAGGTGGCCCGCAGGCGCAGGGTTTTCCTGCCCGTGCTGGCGTAGGCCACCACCACCCGCTCGCCCGGCTCCCGTGACACAAACCCGGACCCGTCCGCGAAATCCCACTCCAGTCGGAGCGGCGCTTCCGCCCGGTTGCTGATCCAGCGCTCCCCCTCGGGCAGTTGGAAGGTGACGGCATGGCCCTGGCCGCTGTGATCCACCAGCGCCGCGGCCGCGAAGAGCCGGCCGCTCTCCAGCGCGGCGGGATCCAGCAGCCGCAGCTCTCCCCCGTCGACCCGCGCCCGGCCCTGCTCCACGGCCTCGGCCGTCACGCGTTGGACGTCCATGTCCAGCAGCGCCAGCGGGATGAGCGACTGCTGCCTGGCCGCCTGGGCCACTTCGCGCAGCCGGGCCGGCAGGATGCGTTCCGCGCCGTTCACGCTGGCGCGGTTGAGCTGGAAGACGAGCTGCCGGAACAGCGCGGACGAGGCGGGCGGAATTTCCTGACGCCCGTCGTAGTGCGCGGCGCCGGCCAGGTCCGGGCTCAGGTCCAACAGAATGCCGCTGGTCACCCGCTCCCGGTCCGCGGCGGCCAACTGGATGGAGGCGGCAAGGCCGGCGCGGCCGCCGAGCCACAGGAGGGCGAGCAGGCACGCGAGGCCCGTCCTCACCCGACAAGGGAAGCGAGAAGACAGCATGGGGTGTTTCCGTTCGTGTTGACGCTGTGGTACTGGGTGGCCAAACTAGGGTAGCCGGATGGCCCGGGCAAGGCAGGAAGGGCGACGAACCCAGGTCGGCCCGGGGGCTCCCAGCGGCCCTCTGGCGATGGCCGCACCCCGGCGCGAGGGGCGCCAAGGCTACTGCAGCAGCAGGAGCTTCTCGCTGTGGACCGCCCGGCGGCTGCTGGCGACACAGGTGTAGAGGCCGCTGGCGGCAGGCCGGCCCGCGTCCGACCGTCCGTTCCAGGGCAATTCGTGTTCGCCGGCCGGCAACGTCCCAGCGAAGAGGGTGGCGATCCGGCGCCCGCGCAGATCGAAGATGGCCACGCGGAGATCCTCCGCCTCGCTGAGCCGCAGGCGGATCGTCGTGCTGGGATTGCAGGGGTTCGGCCGCGCCGGGAGCAGAACGAAGGCCGGCGGGTGGGCCGGTGTGGCGTCCGCCGATTGGGCCACGGACCAGGGCGCGTCCGACTCCCCCTTGCGAGGCGGCCAACCCCAGCCATCGTCGGGCGTTTGGCGGGCGATACCGGGGTCCACGCGGCGTGCCGGTTCGGCGGACAGGTCGTCGTGGCGGACCGGACCGCCAGCGACGGGGATCGTCACCAGTTCGTAGGGGTTCAGCGCCCGGGAGCCGGGTTCGTTGTCCGTGAGAACGCCGGCCAGGCCGCTGTCGAAGAGCCGGTAGGCGAGCTCGTGGTGCTCGTCGCTGGGCAGGGCGTTCTTGTACGCGAACAGCGAGCGGCCGTCGGTCAGCACGAAATTGATGATGCTGCCCGGACCGGCCCCGGGGTCGTCCGCGACGAGGTCTGCGCGGACGTTGTAGCCGTGGTAGTCCTCGTTGTTCAGGGCCTCGCGCAGCCCGGCCAGCACGTCGCCGTCCGCCGCGCGGATGGCCGCCATGAGATAGTGGAACAGCAGCTCGCTGTCGATCCAGCTGTCCACGTCCTGCGGATCGCCCTGCCAATTGCTCCAGCGGGCGGGCGGCAGGTCGACGAACCAGCCGGACTGGATCAAGCCGTGCAGCAGCGCCTCCTTCAGGCCGGCGGACGAGCCGTCGCTGAGATCCCCGTTGTGCATGAAGGCGTAGGTCCGGCCGCCCCAGTCGAAGGTGAAGGGGTGGCTCCCCGCGCCGCCGCTGCCGTTGCGGGCGTGGCCCAATGCCAGGAGCGCCCCGTTGGCGGGGTCGCGGACGGCCGCCAGGGCCGCCTCCAGGGCGCCCCCGTCGTTGTGGCGGTACCAGACCTGCGCGCCCGTGGCGTAGAATTGTTGGTCCGGGTCCACCAGCGGCTTGCTGTAATAGAGCAGGCCGTAGCCGTCGTCGTTGGGCGGCGCGGCGTGCTCCTGCAGAAAGTCGTAGAAGCGAGAGGCGTCCGCGTCCAGCTCGGCCAGCCGCGCCCCCTCCCGGCCCAGCACGGCGACGAAGGAGCAGGCCTCCGCGCGCGCGGCCCCGAGCAGCAGCATGAGGAGTAGCAGACGCATTGATCGGCTCACATCCTGATCACTTGACAACGCTCTCGCCGCAAGGGGATGGGCGCGGCGCCGGACTTCGTTTCTCTGTGGTCGCCGCAGCTGGGGGCGGCCCCGCACCCGGACTCGGCGGCAAGATTGCACTTCCCAGCGGGCGGAGGGCTGAGTTCCTGGCTCGAAAAATCGAAGTTCCTGCAAGGCGGCCCGTCCATCCATTGCCCGGGGCGGCCCGGCGGGAGCTGGCGATCCAACCCGAAGCAAGGAGACTCGGATGAACGCACGATACTTGGGATCCAGCGGCCTGGAGGTCTCCGCGCTGGGGCTGGGCTGCATGGGGATGAGCTACTCGTACGGACAGCCCCGTGACACGGGTGAGATGACGGCCCTGCTCCGGCAAGCGGTGGAGCGGGGGGTCAGCTTCTTCGACACGGCCGAGGTCTACGGCCCCTTCCTCAACGAAGAGCTGCTGGGCCAGGCCCTGGAGCCCTTCCGGGGCCGGGTGGTGATCGCCACCAAGTTCGGCTTCGACCTCTCGCCCGGCCGTGACCCGCGCGGCGTGACCGGCCTGCCGGGCCTGGACAGCCGCCCGGAGCGCATCCGCCAGGTGGCGGAGGACTCGCTCAGGCGCCTGCGCGTGGAGACCCTCGACCTGTTCTACCATCACCGCGTCGATCCCGCCGTCCCCATCGAGGAGGTGGCCGGCGCCGTGGGCGAGCTGATCCGGCAGGGCAAGGTCCGCCACTTCGGCCTCTCCGAGGCGGGCGCCGCGACCATTCGCCGCGCCCACGCCGTGCAGCCGGTGACGGCCCTGCAGAGCGAGTATTCGCTCTGGCACCGCGCGCCCGAGGTGGAGATCCTGCCGCTGCTGGAGGAGCTGGGGATCGGTTTCGTGCCCTACAGCCCGCTGGGCCGGGGCTTTCTCACCGGTGCGTTGGGCGCGGACGCCACCTTTGCCCCGGGGGACTTCCGCGCCCGGCTGCCCCGCTTCGCGCCCGCGGCGCTGGCCGCCAACCAGGCCCTGGTTGAAACGCTGACCCGCCTCGGCACGCAGGTGAATGCGACGCCGGGCCAGGTGGCGCTGGCCTGGCTGCTGGCCCGCAAGCCCTGGATCGTGCCCATTCCCGGCACGACCCACCCAACCCGCTTGCGCGAGAACCTGGGCGCGGCGGACCTGCAGCTGGATGCCGGGATGCTGGGTGCCATCGACGAGGCGCTGGCCCGCCTGGACGTTGTGGGCGCACGCTACCCGGAGACCTTGGAGCGGATGACCGGCCGCTAGGGGCAGGTCATCTCCCTGGGCTACCGGCCACCAGCGCCGGAGACAATTCGGCTACCGCCCATTGGGGCCGTGGCCTAACTCATCGAGTGGTACAAACACCGGGGGCAGGTCACCCAGCGTCGCCGTGTGGAAGATTACCACGAACTGAGTGGCGCAGTAGTACGGCTACCGCTGCGCTGGGCGGCGCTTCTTCAAGCCAGCGCTGCATGGATGGCGGAATGCGCCAAACAATGGTGCTCATCGCGCCACCCCCATGATGATTGACGGCAGTGCGGCGATCCGCCGGATGCCCGCAAAGGAAAAACCCGCCTCCTCCAGAAGGGCTTCGTACTCTTTGGCAGTCCTCTCCCGTCCTCCCGTTGCCATGAGCAAGTGCAGGTCACACAGGCTGCCAGCCACCCCGCCTTCTGGCACGAGCATCTCAACCACGAACAACCTGCCACCGCTCGACAGAGCGCCGCGAGCTTGGCTGAGCAACCGCAAGGCCTGTGGATCATCCCAATCGTGTAGAACACGCGCCATCACGACAGCGTCACCTTCTGCGTCCCACGGTTGGAAGAGGTTGACCGACCGAAACTCCAACAGGTGCTGTCGCTCCTGTCGCATTGCCTGCTCGATGACTTCGGGCCGGTCGAGAACCGTGACCCGCAACGATGGATGTGTCTTGACAAGCAGCGAGGCCAACACCCCAAGTCCGCCTCCTGCATCAATGACCCGCTCGTCCCCACACAGCCCCAGGGCGGCAGGGACCGCTTCGTAATCGTGGAGCGCGTAACTGGCAAGCATCCGATGGTGGATTGTCGAACGTCGGGGATCGGTGGCAACATCCGAGAAGATGTCGGGCGCCCGCCACTCACTATCTGCTCGCATGGCGCTCGGGAGCCACTCCCAGAGCCGTGAGAGGTAGCGGCCATACTCCACAGCGGCACCAGCAAGCGTCAGGGGATGCGCGACTCTTAGATACTCACCGCGCTCAGTCGTCCGCCATTCTTCACCCACTTTTATCGTGAGACGAAGCTCGGCGAAGGCAAGAAGCAATCGACGAACACGGACTGCATCGAGACCAAGCAGACAAGCAAGGTCTTCGGCGCTGCGGGGCAATGCATCGAATACACCCAACTCGACGCCAGCGCAAATCGCCTGTGTGCGCCAGAACCCCACCAGATCGCGGGACACGGATGCAAACGCGCTCAGCAGTGGGGGCCGCAACTCAACTATGGTTTGCCCCGCCTCATCGATCACCTCGAGTCCGCCGTCGAAGCGCTCGACGCGGGCCTGTCCATTGTAGAAGGGCTCCACCGCAGCGAAGCGCCTGGCGTAGCCAGGACAGCCTCGCGCATCGACGTGGGTCCAACCTTCTTCATCGCGGGCCCGGGCATAGCCCTTGTGGAACACGTCGAGATCAAGAAACCAGACCCCGTGGGCGAGTACTCCCAACGTGTTGATGTGGGTGGAGCGCCCATCGTCGGCTTGCACGACTGCGATACCATCGCGGTAGTCACCCGCGTAGCGCCAGCGGGCCGGGTAGGCAGGCTGCCCCTCGGGTGTGACGTGGAAGTAACGGCCCGAGTGTTCACGGACTGCGCAGTGACCACACTGAAAGTTGCCGCACCAATCAAAGCGCGAGACATAGGCATTCGCACCATCCGGACGAATGTGATGCCACCCATCAGAGGACTCCACGGCCGCCAGCCCCTGGTAGAAACCGAAGGTCCGCTGGAATCTCCGCTGGTAGGCCGCCTTTCCGTCGAGGCAGATGTGCCAGGCCTCATTGCCCTGTCGAACGGGGGCCAGTCCTGGCTCGTGGAAGGCGAGCACTTGATCGAAGCGTTCGGCGTAAAGCGGATTGCTTCCGCGGACATGATGTGTGTTGTCTGGCGCCGGACTGGTGGTTTTCCAAGTCATGGTTTCACCTCCGCGGGCTTTCGCATGTTGCAACCCAGGCAGAGGGATCGGCTTCGATAAGTGGCAAGAAGTCGCTGGTAGGACTCACCCTGCCAGACTTGCTGCAGGCTCCCCTCGTTGAGATTCCCAAACTCGCCCAGTGTCCTCCTCTGAGCATCAGGCGCGCAGCAGGGATCAAATCGTCCCTCTGTGCTCACCCACGCCTCCCGTCCAAGAAACACGCAAGGACCCGTTGGCACTTCATCACCGGTCGCGCCTTCCTGTAACAGGTGGAAGTTCTCGAGAAGAATGTGCCTGCCATTCGGCAGGAGGCACTCGGCGGCAGCTTCCCGGGCCGCTAGGACCGCACGGTTCCAGCGACGCATCGAGTCTGGATTGCGGCGCAGCGACTGCTCTTTGATCTCGTTGAAGTGCGTCCACACATGGTGTCCCTTGACGCGATCCACTCCCAGTTCGCCGGCCAGGCGAATGATATCCGCCAGCTCGCCGATGTTGGTCTCCAGAAAGGTGAGTTGAAAGGTCACCCGACACCGATTACCACCCGTAGCGGCGTGTCTATCTCGGACAGCAACAAAGGTCCGGACATTGTCGAGATTCCTCTCCCAGTTCGAGCCGCTCATGATCGCCTCCTGGGTCATCTTCGTGGCGCCATTCCAGGAGATCTTGACATCTGACGTGACCGGCACGATGCGCTTGGCCCACTCCTTGGCCCCCAAGCCAGGGAAGCTCCCATTGGTCGTGAGATTGAGCTGAATCTTGTGTTTCGCGCACAGCGCGAGAACCTCCTCGAAATGATCATAGAGTAGGGGCTCACCCATTGTGGATGGGATGATCTCGCGAAGTCCCCTGTGTGCCCCTTCCTCCACGACGCGGCGAATGAGATCGAAGGACATCAGACGCCGCGCCCTCCCTTCGGCCCTCCGAGCATTCTGGAGGGGGCTGTGGAGAGAGTGCTCTTCGCACATTACGCAGTGCAGGTTACAGGTGTCGGGATTCGTGTCAAAGGTCACGCGCCATGGCCATTGGTCGGCTTGCACCCGGGCACTGTCCCGTCTCTCGAGCACGCGCTGATAGATGCTCTCCATCTCCCGGACGTGATCCTGGATTGCCGGCACGTCTCCACTTTTGCTGAGCATGTGTCCACGCGCCCCAAGACGAGTCGCCAAGGCGGGATCATCAACGAGTCGTTGCATTTGCTTGGCAAGCGACTTGTGCGATCGATACTCGAATTGCAGGCCGTTGACCTCGTGGCCGACAAGCTCCGCCATGCCTCCCACGTCGGCAGTGATGACTGGAACCCGCGCCTGCTGAGCCTCGTGGATGACGAGCGGTGAGTTCTCGAGCCACACCGAAGGGACGACAATGGCGTCCACCCGATTGAGCACATCGCGGACAATGTCCTGGTTGCGATACTCAGGGTGCCACTCCACACGCTCGGCCACACCATCAGGAAGCTGTTGGACAAGAGCCATGAGTGACTCTGTCTCCTGCCCCCGCGGTCGGCCCCAGATGCGCATGCGTGGTTCGCCAGCAAGCCTGCCAAATGCGCGAATGAGGTCTTGGATACCCTTCGCCGGGATGTGCGTGCCGATGTAGCCGAATGTGAAGGGCTCGTCCGGATCACGCATCCGACCGCCAAAGCGCGGGAGATCGAAACCATAGTCAAGATAGACCAGCTTGCTCTCGGGCAGGTCCAGTCCTTGGCGATGCCGATCGAAGAGATAGCGCGTCGGCGCCACGAAAAGGTCTACCAGCTCGACCATCTCCCGCACATGGCGCATCCGGCGTCCGACCCAGCCGGCCCAGTGGTCCAGGTCAGTATCTCGCTCCCCCGGAGCGCCGCTGAAGTAGCGGGCGTAGCACCGCTCTGCGCACTTGCGGTCCTCCTGTCCCTCGCAGGAAGCCCAAAGCACATTCGGGTCTTGCGGAAACATCTGCATGAACTGTCCCCGCGGGCACAAGAGCCAGTAGTCATGCAGCGTGAAAACCATGGGGATGGACCGCGCGGCGGCCTCGACTAGTAGTGATGTCGAGAGGTGATTCAAGTGCTGGATGTGCACGACATCGGGCTGGACGCGATCAAGCACTTCCGAGAAGCGCTGGTCAATTCCCACTTCTCGGTAGCGGTCCTTATTGCGGGCGTTGTTTATGACGTGGAGCGTGATCCTTGGATCGTCCGCATCATGTTCGAGCCGCAGGCGGAAGTCTGGCGCGAATGAATCCTCCTCGCGCGTGAAAACATGCACCTCGTGCCGATCGGCGAGTCCATGACAGAGGGTTTGTGTGTAGACCTCAGATCCAGCGTTGTACCTCATAGGGTAGCCGTGGATGACCTGAAGAACTCGCAGCCCACCTTGTCTGCCATCATGCGAGGGCTGCCACTGGCCCACTTCTCCAGGACGAGGCTGGCTTAACCGTGTTGAGCTGGCTTGAGGATCTTGCATCGAGACAAGCGAACTCGAACCTGCTCCATCGGATGACGACGTGACACATGAGCGGGGATCAAGCGGGAGTGCTGGTCTGAGGATGCCGGCGCGATCCCTTCGTGCCGGCTGCGAGGCGTGGTGCAGAGTCATTCGTTTGCTCCTTGATGATGCTAACTCGGACCACCATCCCCTCAGCAGATTGCAGAGGTCGCCTGGAGCAAGGCGTGCACCCGGTGGGTACAGTGGAAGTCTTAGTCAGCAGGGTGTTGTCTTGGTTCTTTCGAGCCCTCATTTTGATGAAGTCGTAGCCGCTAACTCAATGGGTAGGAGGATTAAGTCCATTGGGTCATTGGAGTGTACTGCAGAGACGGAAACCGATGATGTGGCTTGTGTTCGATGGGCTGCTACATGTGCCGTGCGCGGCTGACTGAAGTCCCCACGCGTCGTCTCGCCAGCTGCCGCCCCTTAAGACGCGAAAGGGGAGGCCGTTGTAGGGCACCACCGGGTCAATCTGCGGGCTGCCACTGTATGTCCCATCCCAGTCATTGCACCACTCCCACAAGTTTCCTGCCATGTCCTGTAATCCTTGGCCGGATGCACCGGTCGGGTGCGTACTTACTGGGCCTGTCCAGCCTACGCAGTAGGAGTCGTTGTTGTAGTTCGCCAGCGTGCAGGTGGGTGCGGACGCACCCCAGGGATAGGTTCGTTCGTCATCGTGCTGTGCCGCGAACTCCCACTCCGCCTCGGTGGGCAAACGGTAGCCCGTGGCTGTGTAGGGGCTGTTCGTGTTCGTCCACCAGCCGCTGTAGTAGGCGGGCAACCCTGCCATCAGGCTCAGCCAATCGCAATAGCAGGCCGCGCCGTACCAGGAAACCCACATCACCGGTTGATTCGCCGGGTCGTACCCTGTGGGAAAGGCAAACCCCGGACCCCAGTCTCCGCTATTGAATGTCCCTGACTGCAGATAGAATTGCTGCGTGTCAGTGTTGTAGCGTATCTCACAATAGTCGTATCCGGGATCGTTGATCCTCAGCAAGTTCACGTCATACTGCTGGACAAAATCTCCCACCACAGAAACTAGACCTTGCGCCAAGGCCCAGTTCAAGGCTTCCAAAAACTGTGCGTTGGTCACTTCAGTGCGCCCCAATAGGAAGCTGTGCGTCAGGGTCACTGAGTGCTCTGGCATGGCCACACCAGCTTGGCCCATGATGAACTGACCGGCGGGAATCAGGATCATGGCGGCGCTGTCAGAAGCAACAGAGTAGAAACCCAGAACATCAGGTTGTTGATACCACGTCCATCCGTTTGGGACAGCGGTTAAAAAAGATGCTGCCCGCGTTTTCCCGAGGAGCGTGGCTGGTTCAGCCAAACGCGGCTGATAGTACACGCTGTAACTGGTCGCCCCTGGAACAGGACTCCAGTTGAGGTTGACGTACACGCTGTCGAGACCGGCAATTGCGGAGATGCCCACGACTGGGGCTTCCAAAGCGAAGGCCAGCGTAAGCGAGCCAAGCAAGCCAGTAAGGAAGGTGACAATGGCACTCATGGCGTCTCCTGTTGTCCCAATCCGAAAAGCCTCCCATGGATCAACAAGGACCTATCCATCAGAACGAAAACGAGTGCTGGCTTGGAGACAACGAACTTCCGGATTGTAGCGCCTCAGCCTTGTATCCCCAAGTCAATTCTCTGACAGGGCGAGAATGCAGTTGCTGGCTGCGACTGGAGTCTGACTCACCAATTGTCACCACAACGGGGAGAGCTTCTGAGAGTCAAGCGTGGGGCTCTCCGCCGAGTTCTCTGCAGCCAACCGCGCTGGCCAGACTCGCCAGAACGCCGCACACCCTCTTCGGCCACTCGTCCCACCATCACGATTGGTGGGACGGCAGCGGTGGGATCAAGCGGGTGGGACTGGGGTGGGACCGGTCAAAAAGAAAGGGTCCCGTTTGTGGCGGAACCCTTTGATACTCAAATGCTCCAACAGGGACTTGAACCCCGAACCAACTGATTAAGAGAAGCATGCAGTCCCGCATCCTGTGTGATCGATTTGGATCACAATCCCTCACGATCCCTTTGACTTTCAAGGCCTTCATCGCACACTTCAGCGGGTCGTTCGTCTCGCCCGATCCCGCCGTGTCACAAAAGAGTGTGCAACGGCGGTGCAACGGACTTGGGCGTCAACGCCGGCCCACCCAGCACCGAGATCCAGCCGGCCCGTAGGCCAGCGCGGGTCTCCAAAACCAGCAGGAGGCGGTGTGCGACGCTTTCGATTCACGGTCCAGGGCTTGGAAGAATTGACCACCCACAAGACCCGCGAGTTCATCCACGACGACCAGGTGCCGGCCCTGGCCGTGCAAGTCACGCCCTCGGGCGGCAAGTCCTTCTACGTGGTCAAGCGCCATGGCCGCGGCAAGGTCGTGCAGCGGCTGGGCAGCCTGCACGAGCTGTCCATTCCCAAGGCTCGTGCCCTGGCCGCGGAATTTGTCACACGCCTCACCCTGGGCGAGGAGCCGGAACCCGTGCGCGAGAAGCCCCTGCTCCTGCGCGATGCCCTGCACGAGTATCTCGACTACGCCCGCGACCACCTCTCCCCCAGCACCGTCACGGACTACGAGCGGCATGTGTCCATGCACCTGGGGGCTTGGGCAGGGGCCCGTCTCCTGAGCGGCGTGCGGCGCAAGGAAGTGACGGCCCTGCACAAACTGCTGGGCCAGCGTCACGGCCGGCCGTCGGCCAATCGCATCCTGGCCTTTCTGCGGGCGGCCATCAACCGGGCCATTCGCGAGCATGAACTGGACCTGCCCAATCCGGCCCGGGGGATCACGCTCTACCGGGAGGAGGCCCGCACGCGCCGGCTCTTCACCGAGGAGCTGCCGGCCTTCTTCCAAGCCCTGCGTGAAGAACCCAACCGCGATGTGCGGGACTTCATCCTGCTCGCCCTCCTGACGGGAGCACGCAAGCAGAACCTGCTCACACTGCGCTGGGAACAGATCTCCTTCAGCCGCGCCCTGTGGACCGTGCCCGCGGCGGAATCCAAGAACGGCCGCGAGCTGACAGTCGTGCTGGCCCGCCGCGCGCTGGAGCTCCTGCAAGAGCGTCAGCAGTTTGTGACGGGGCCCTTCGTGTTCCCGGGTCGACCCGGGGCCCGGGCGCCCAAGAGCGGGCACATGAGCAACCCCAACGTTGGCTGGGGGCGCGTCCTGGCCCGGGCTGGCCTCACCAGCCTGCGCATGCACGACCTGCGCCGCAGCCTGGCCTCCTTCCAGATCGATACAGGCACACCGCTGGAGGTGATCCAAAAGACCCTGGGGCATGAATCGAAAGCCACGACAGAGATCTATGCCCGCCTGGCTACGGGTCCGGTAAGGGAGAGCCTGGAACGGGCGACCGCGGCTATTCTGGCCTGCGTGGAAACCGAATCGACTAAGAGGGCTGAGTCGCGGGCCTGAATCAGCGCAGCAGGGTAATGGTTCGGCTCTCGGTCCTGCCACCCGCCTCCAGCTGCACGACGTAGATGCCACTGGCCAATCGCCCGGCGTGAAATGGCAACACATGGGTGCCAGCGGGCAGTATCCCATTCGTCAGCACAGCCACCTCTTGACCCAGCAGGTTGTGCACGCTTATGCGAACCGGAAAGGGACGTTCCAGGGTGAGGGGAATCTGTGTCACGGGATTGAAAGGGTTGGGCCAGGGCGCACCCAGATGGAAGCCTGTGGGACGGGCCTGCGCGGTCCAGGCCGGGAGCGCCACCCACGCCGTGTCGGTCTGGACGGCCAAGGGCCCCCCGAACAAGCCCATGTCGTTGCGCCGAGTGCCCAGGGCGGGAAAGAGCGCCATGCCCGGCACGGCCGGATCCTCCGGGTCCTCGAACTCGGGGCCGGGGTTGCCCGCGTCCACGCAGGGCGATGCCGCCGACAGGAAGGGTGCGCCAAGCAGTGAGTCGAACTGGGGATCCACATCCACCAGACAATTGCTTTGCAGGGCCATGGGTTCGGGAAGCAAACTGTGGCGGTACACGCCAGGCAGGGGAAGCAGATCAATGGGCGCGTCGGGCAACAAGTACCAGCCCGATGGTTCCGCTTCAAACTGGTCCACGGTGTTGTTCCAGAACAGACAGCCATCGAACACGATGCGCCCGGACTCACCGTATTCTCCCCAATCGAACCATGAGGCACCAGGAAGCACCAAGCCGGGCAGATTGCAGTTCATGAACACGCTGTTGCGAACATAGGTGGTGTCGCCGGTATTCGCGGCAAAGGCCACTTGCTCGGATTCGGTTGATGTGGGCAAGTACGAATGGATCCCGTCAAACAGGCAATTGGTGATCCGACTGCGAATGCCCCGGAAGTACAGGGCTCTGCGGGATAGATTGCGGAACACGGTATTCTCGACGACGAAGTTATCGCTACCTCCGTCAACGGGGTGGTGACCCACAGCGACCCCTCCCTCGTCGTTTCCTTCAAACAGGCAGTTTTGGATAGAAAATGTGGAACTGTCATAGAGTTCCAGATCGAAGTACAAGAAACTGCCGATGTTTGTATCGACCCAGTACTCATCCGTGCTATTGTCCCGCCAAGGATACTCAGGGTTCAGGTTCCGATACCGATTGTTGCGAAAGATGCAATTTCGCATCTGGTAGCTACGACGATTGTAGGAATCCACCTGGATGCCCCAACCCTGCACGCCCTCGATGGGGCGGGTAATGGTGCTGTAGTCCCGCAGGTCAATGACTTCGTTGTTTTCGAACACGCAGTCCACCAACGCGTTGCCGGGAGACCCCTCCCCAACCTTTTGCCGGAGCAATACGTGATGAAATGTGCTGGAGGGATCGGGATCAGATGGGTGCGGTGCATAAGTGAAACGGTTGCGGCGAAATGTCGAGTGGCGCAGTTCTCCGGGTGTGACCAAGAAAAGGGCATTGTAATCGTTGAAGACTTGTACTCCGACATAGTTGCTATCACCAATTGCGCAATCTTCCACCGTCACATGTTGAACCAAACAATTTGGTGCTGTTGCTCCACCACCCGCACACCGGGCAACAGTGGCCCTGTTTCGTAAAAAAAACAAACTATCAACATCAGCAATACTACTGGCGCTTAACTCCACTCCTCTCGAATAATCATCGTCAGTGAAGTCTGTTCCCCATTGATGGTTATCTGTACACACTATGTTGCGTGCATGCAGGTACGATGAACTGGAAATGGTCGACATGGGGCTCGTGCGCCATGTATTGTTGCGGAAGTAGATATCACGAACCCTTACATAGCCGATACCCCAAGGGTTATTGGTGCCAATGGATATACGGGTCTCTACATTCTGATTCTCGATCACAATATCACTTGCGATGGTCGTGTCTCGTGCCGTCAAGGTCAGAATTGGACTTGATTGAGGCTCACGAACATGAAGATTGCGCAACGTGGCTACACTTTGCGTCACTGCCGCAATCACCTTACCTGAGGAAGCCGAGTTGTTTCGGAGACGAATATGATCCAAGTGTACAGCATGAATATCAAAAGCCATAAGGCCCGACCCACCGTAGATATTGGTGTTCTCTTCAAAGGTAACGTGACGCACCACAAGAATGGCTGGACCGGTGGAGTACATACCACCGCCATA